>JAKLEH010000001.1 GCA_022703155.1 Patescibacteria group bacterium
GGCGCCCCTTTGTCGGCCGGACCTTTCAACGGCTTCAACTTATAACCGATGAGTTTGGCCACGGATTTGAACAAATGATTCACGTCCGTCTCGATGCCGGTTCCCACATGGTACGGACCCGCGGCGTTCGGCTTTTTCAAACCCGACAACAATGCCCTCACCACGTCGTCCACGTACACGTAGTCGCGCGTCTGTTTGCCCGTGCCGTTGATGCGGACAGGTTCGCCTTTCAGCATGCGCTGCGCGAAAATCGCGATGACGCCCGCTTCGCCGTGCGGGTTCTGGCGCGGACCGTACACGTTGCCGAAGCGGAACGAAGCGAAGTTCAAGCCGCGCGTTTTGCGGTAGAACGCGCCGTAATGTTCGCTCGCGACCTTGGCGATGGCGTACGGCGATTGTGGCTGCGCGACCTTGTCTTCCGGAGTCGGCAAGACCGTCTGTTCGGACGAGAGCGCGCCGCCCGTGCCCGCGAAGATGAAACGCTTCACGCCCGACTCGCTGGCTGCGTGCAACAGTCTCACGGTAGCGAGTACGTTCGTCTCCGCGTCCAACACGGGTTCGTTGACCGAACGCGACACGCTGATTTGCGCGGCCAAATGGAATACCGCGTCCGGTTTCCAATCCGCGACGAGTTTGGCGATCCGTTGATTGCGGATATCCATTTTTTTGAATTCGGCTTTAGTATTGATGTTGGCGCGGGTACCCGACGACAAATCGTCGATTATCAAAACACGATGGCCGCGCGCGATGAGCGCGTCCACCAAATGCGAACCGATGAATCCGGCTCCGCCGGTCACGAGGCATTTCATATGCGAGGGATTATACACCGCGTGCATTTGGCAACCAATTATTTCGCCGTCGTCATCCTGAACTTAATTCAGGATCCGGCTCGATCGCCTGGGGGCAAACCGGACTCAATGGCAACCAATCGAGATGCTGAAACTAGTTCAGCATGACGGGAAGGAGGCGGAGGCGCGACGAAAAACAAAAAAACCGCGAGGCGAATCGCGGGTTCAGGAGTTGGCCACGTCCTCGGTCGTGGCGATAAGTTCGAGTGCGTGCGTGTCATGGTACGACACGGACACGTGCACGCGGAGCAGGCCGAGGAACGTTTGCGCGTCGCGGCAAACGGTTCCGAGCAGCTCCAGTTCGCGCAGGCCGCCGCCCTTGTGCTCGATGGCATGGGCCACTTGGTTGCGGAATGCGGCGCGCAACGACGCATCGTTGGCCGTCGCATGCCACTGTTCCAGGATGTCGCGTCCCAAACCCATGGCCAATCGCGTCGAAACGCATCGGTCGGCTTGGCGGTTGAGGTCGTCCCAGCCGCCGTACAGCACATTGACGTGATACGGGACGCAGACCGTCGCGCCCTCGCGCGCCGCGTCCATTATCTTGTTGGCCAGCACGTACTTGCCCGCGATGGCCAGGTCCCTTTCGAGCTTGGTGAAATCGCTGACCGTGAAGTTGGCGGCTTCGTGTTCGTAGGTCTCGTCGTAAGCTTCCCAACCGCGCCCGACCAGGATGCGCCGGCCTTGGTGCCCGGCCTTGCTCGCCTCGGCTTGGCCGGCCGCGATCTTGCGGACCAGGTTGACGTTGGATTTGAACATGTCGGCCGCCTGCCGCACGATTTCCTCGTATTCTTCGCGGGACAGGCCCGAGAAACGCGAATCGTTGTACGGATAGGTCATCCGGAACTCTTCCGCGATATCCGCGCCCAGCTGCTCGAGGCTCAAGGCCACGCGCCGCGGTTGGCCATCGGTTCCGGCAACGTACAACATGGGGTCGAGGCGCCTGGACTTGCCGAACCAGATGTTGGCCTCGGTATCCGTGTGCGCATGCAGATGGAAAGCCACCACGAAACGCCGGATGGGCTTGCCCTCTCTGTCCAAAGCCACGTAATCGCGGTTCATGCGCCTGACTTGGCGCTCCGCCTCTTGGATGGCTTTTTCCGTCTGGTGCCCCCAAGCCGCGCACGAATCGTCATGCGGCCGGGACTTGGACGAATGCGTCACGAACAGGACCATTATAGGCCGCGGTTCTTTGCCGGGCTTGAGCGAACGTCGCTGGCGCTTGATGAGGCGCAGAATCTCGGACTCCACGTTGCGGTTGTGTTCGCCTAGTTGGTTCCCCGCCGAACGGATGTGCGTGGCCACGCCCAGCCACAAACCCAGGGTCTGTGGGGTGTTGGCCTGCCTTTCGTCCATGCAGTCGTAGATGGCTACCTCGCCGCATATGTAACGCGCGCGGTATTCCCCGACCCGGTCCGCGCCGCCTCGCCAGGCGTACGCCTTGGCCTCGTCGTCGCGGTAGAAAGCCGCGTCCTCTTCGGGCAGCTTGTTCAAGTCCAATGTCCAAAACCGATTCATCCCCTGTTCTTTCATTGGGTCTCTCTTGTCTTCGAAGGTCCGATGCCCAGCGCAAGTGCTGGCAGGCGGGGAAGATAACAAAAATACGGGAAGAAATCAAGGGATAACCGAAAAAACAGCAAACAGCGAAGTCGAGTGACTTTGCTGTTTGAAATTTGCTGTTTACTCCCTATTCACCCGTTCCCTAAAATCCCCCGGCTTCACCTGTTGCCGCAATTCGGCTTCCACGAACGCGTCCAAGTCGCCGTCGAGCACGCCGTCCGTATCCGACGTTTCGTGATTGGTGCGCAAGTCCTTGACCATGCGGTACGGCTGGAGCACGTACGACCGGATTTGGTTGCCCCAAGCCGCGGTGTGGTATTCGCCGCGCAAATCCTGTTTTTCTTTGAGCATTTCCTGCTCCTTAAGCTGCAGCAATTTGGCCTTAAGGATCTTCATGGCCGTTTCCTTGTTCTGTTGTTGCGAGCGTTCGTTTTGGCACGAGACCGTTATCTTGGTCGGCAGATGCACGATGCGGACCGCCGAATAGGTCGTATTCACCGACTGTCCGCCTTTGCCACCGCTCATGAACGTGTCGATGCGCAAATCGTCGGGTTTGATTTCGATGGTCACGGAGTCGTCGAATTCAGGCAAGATTTCCACCAATGCGAACGAAGTCTGGCGCAAACTGTCCGCATTGAACGGCGAGAGGCGCACCAACCGGTGCACGCCGGCCTCGCCCTTGAGGTGGCCGTACGCGTAACGCCCATCCACGAAGAACATGGCCGATTTGACGCCCGCTTCCCCGCCGCGGCTTTCGTCCACCAAACGCACGGACCAGCCTTTCTTTTCCGCGTACCGGAAGTACATGCGCATGAGCATCTCGGCCCAATCCTGCGCGTCCGTGCCGCCCGCGCCCGCGTGGATGGCCACGACCGCATTGGAGGCGTCGTGTTCGCCGGAAAAAAGCATGGTGAATTCCATGTCCTTGAAACGCTTTTCCAGTTCGGCCAGACGCGATTGGGCGTCGCTTTCGAACGACCCGTCCTTTTCCGAAGCGGCCATGTCCACCAGCTCCTCCAATTCCTCGACATCGACGCGCAAACCCGACCACGCCGCGTATTCCTTGTTCAAATCCGAAAGCTTTTGCATCTCTCGCTTGGCCCGGTCCGCATCCGACCAAAAATCCGGCGCCCCGACCTCGGCTTCCAAAGCCGCGATTTCTTCCTTGCGCGCAGCCAAATCCAAAACCTTCCAGGCTTCGTCCAGCCGGGCGCGCAATTCGGTCAAACGCTGCTTCAAGTCTTCGAGCATGGGCGTATGCTAACGCGAATAGGTCGGCATGTCGAGCCAGACATCAACCTTCGTTCACTTGGTCGTCGCGAGGCAAAATGTTCGCACGTCGCATCAGACGCTTGAAATCCTGGATTTTATTATGATTCGGAGGGTAGTAACGCTCTAATGCGCTCAAGTACACAAACGCTGAATTTGGATCGTTTTCAATCGCATACAGCATATTGGTATCGATATTGTCGTATTTCACGATTTCCGGATGGTCTTTGACGTTTTCCATGTACATGTGGCTTTCGATGAAAATTTGTTTTTTGCTCCGGCCGAGGATCTCGATGGTCCTGGCAGAAAGGTTCCTGCCTCGTAAGGCGAATTCTTTTTGCGGCGCCTTGGCCAAAACTTCGGCCTCCGGCTCATCGATCGTGTAATAGCCCAAACTTATCTCATCAAACGCCCTCGCGGCGTGCAAGAACTTTTCCAGTTGGGCCACAGGCATCCTGGCCTCCAATTTGTCCTTACGCTCCGGATTGACGTTCTTCACGACCAAATAGCGCGTTTTGGGTTTTCCGTCATGCGATTTTTCGCACAACGCCGACTCTTCTTCCAAAGATTCGAGCACCGCGTCCGACAACGTACCATCCTCCGCGGTTTTTATGCCGATTGACCGGAAGCGCAAACGCAAAGCTTCGCGTATGGCTTCCCTGTTCCATCTGGACATGTCGCCGAAATCGACCGCCTGCGGGACCGTAAGTGGATTCGGCACCTCACCGTCCCCAACGTTCAATTCGGAAACCGCTTCGGGCGTGGGCGAAACCAAACGCGTCGCGTCCAACGCATGCTTCTTATTTCTAATTCCTTCGATCTTGATCGCCCGCGTCGCCTCTACGCCCTCATGCGGAACCTCGAGATACTCCGGTGAAATCTCCCATGCTCCGACTTCCGAAGGCGGCAACGGCGGTCTTTCCACGGGTTTGACGTTCTGCCGTTCAGCCACGTTCCTGACGTAATCCGAACCGCGCAATTTTCCGTCAATCTTGATGTTCAGGCTCACCGGTTGGTCGACGACCGTATCCAAATCCGGACTGTCCTCGACCTTCTCGCCCTTGCCGTCCGCTTTGACGCGCACCGGACCTTTGGACATCATGGCTTTTTTGACCGTTTCGAGACTAACGGTCGGCGAACCGGCGCGGTCGCGTGCATTGGCGATTTTTTCGACGGGCGGTTGAAGCAAATAAGTGGCCTCGACCGAACCGTCGGCGCGCTTGACCGTGAACGTGGCGATTTGGTGTTGCTTTTCGAACGACAAACCGATTTCGTAACGTGAGCGTTCGGATTCAGGGAGACGCTGAATCAACCCTTCGAACAAAATCTGTTGTTCACGCGCAAAAGATGTGCAATTGCGCTTGCCGGTCACCATGCGCTTGGTCAAAGACCCCTGTCCCCAAACGTAATCGCTGTCCGGTCCGAAACGCTCCATGACCAAACGGCGGATAAACGCTTCGTCCATCCGACCGTTCATTTGCGCGGCATAGGCCTCAATCAGACGATCGAGTTTTTCTTCGGCTTGGCGCACCTCGTCCGGATTCTCGCCGCCCAACCGCTCCATGTCCAAATACATGCGCTTGAACGACACGGATTCACCGTTTTCCAATTTTTCGCGCATTTCCGCTTTGTACCTTTCAGTGCCCGCGGCGTCGGACCGCGCTCCGCGTTCGTACATGCGGTCAACCACGGCTTGGCGTTCGGCATCGGTTTGCGGGCGTATGACCATGTTCGGTTTTTCCCATTCGCTGATGCCCTTGATGGCCTCAACCACGCGGTCGTACATGGCGCGCGTTTGCGGCAAGGCCGGCGCATGCGCCAGAACCGAAGCCAACAAAAAAATCGCGGCTTTGCGGTGCTTGTCCGCCCAAACGCGAATCGTCCCCAAGGCGGCCCGTTCGGTCTTGGCTATTTCCGCGCCGGCTTCCGCGGCCACGGCCCGCAATCCGGCTTCGGCTTTGGCCGCCGGCGACGCCGCGATCTCGTCCGGTATGCGCACCGTCTCGCGTATGTCCGCCAGCCCCTGACGGGATCGGGCTTCGAAATCCGACAATTTGGACGACAAATTTTCCAAATGCACAAGCGACGCGACGATGCGTTCCGCACTCTCTATTTCGAAAATTTCGGTTTTGGGCTTAGCCTGAACCTCGCTCGTCCTCGACGCGTCTTCTCGGCTCATAAGCGTTTACGCAAGTCACGTTCCATTTGTGCGACTTCCAGCCTTTCGAGTTCGTACGCGAAATCCTTCAAAATCTTTTCCTGTTCAAAGCCAAGCCGGCGCATGCGCGAAGCGTATGTCTGCAAAACATCGTCCAACTCTTCTTTGAGCAGCTCCAATTCCGCCTGCAATTCGGTGCGCAACATAAGGGCATTATGACAGAAAATCGAGACGGACGCATCAGGAGTCTGACGCTTGGTCCTGGGTACGGGGTCCTTGGTCCTGGTTTTTTAACAAACCAGGAGCAGGACGTAGGACTTAGGACCATAAAAAAATCGCCCCGAAGGGCGATTTGTTTCCTGTCGATTACAGGTTGATCTTGCTGCGGTATTGGCCGATGACCGGGATTTCCCAGAACTCGCCCATCAGGCACTTGATGAAGGCGACGAGCGACACGACCAAGAAGGCGATGCTGCCCAAGAAGAACACCAACCAGCCCAAAATCGGGATCCAACCGATGACCACCAAACAGATCCAAGCGATGAGCATGATCAAGCCCTGCTTGCCGTGCTCTTGCGCGTACTTGGAATCCTTTTTGGCCAACAGCGGAATGAGGCACAGGATGCCGATGTAGGACAAAGCGGCCAGGATCTTGTTGTCGTTCACGTCCTTTTGGTCGAACGTGGGTTTGACGTCTGACATAATGTCGTTGCGTTTGTGATTTAACTATTTAGATGGCTAATAGGATAGCACGTAGGCGCGTTTTTGGCCATTTTAGTAGTCCATGCCGCCCATGCCCGGGCCGCCGGCCGGCGGCGCTTCCTTTTTGGGCAGGTCGGTCACCACGCATTCGGTGGTCAGGAACATGCCGGCCACGGAGGCCGCGTTCTGCAACGCCGAGCGCGTGACTTTGGCCGGATCGATGATGCCGCGCGCCACCAAATCCACGTCCAATTCGTCTTTGGCCGCGTCGTAACCTTTTTTGCCGCCAGCGGCTTTGACCGCTTCCACGATCACGTCGCCTTTGCGGCCCGCGTTCTCCGCGATGGCGAACACCGGCGCTTCGATGGCTTTGCGCAAAATCATGACGCCGATGGCTTCTTCGCCCTCGGCCTTGAGTCCGTCGAGCGCGGCCAGCGCCTGGATGAGCGCCGTGCCTCCGCCGGGCACGATGCCCTCCTCCACCGCGGCTTTGGTCGCGGCCACGGCGTCGTCGATACGGTCCTTCTTTTCCTTCATCTCGACTTCGGTCGCGGCGCCGACTTTGATTACGCCCACGCCGCCGGCCAATTTGGCCAGGCGCTCCATGAGCTTTTCGCGGTCAAAATCCGATTCCGAAGCTTCGAGCTGCTTGCGGATCATGGCCACGCGCGCGTCCACGGCCGCCTTGTCGCCTTTGCCTTCCACGAACGTGGTGTGGTCCTTGGTCGAGACGACCTTGTGCGCGCTACCCAAGTCCTCGAGCGTGACCGAATCCAACTTGCGTCCCAATTCGTCGCTGATGACGGTCGCGCCGGTAACGGCCGCGATGTCGGCCAGCATCTCCTTGCGGCGGTCGCCGTAGCCAGGGGCTTTGACGGCCAAGGCGCTGAACGTGCCGCGCAGCTTGTTGACCACGAGCGTGGGCAAAGCTTCGCCCTCGAGTTCGTCACACACGATGACGATTTCCTTCTTGCCGGTCTGCACGACTTTTTCCAAAATCGGCAACAAATCGTGGATGGCGCCGATCTTCTTGTCGGTCACCAATATGAAAGGGTCCGTGTATTCGGCGATCATGCGTTCGGTATTGGTGATCATGTACGGCGAGGCGTAGCCCTTGTCGATGCGCATGCCCAACACCACTTCCTTGTCGATGCCGAAGGTTTGCGATTCCTCAACCGTAATCACGCCGTCCTTGCCCATCTGGGTCATGATGTCAGCGATGATCTTGCCGATTTCCGGGTCGTTGGCCGAGATGGTGGCCACTTTTTCGATTTCGCCTTCCTTGACCGGTTGGGCAATCTGCTCGCGGATGGCTTTGACCATGGCTTCCACGCCGCGGTCCATGCCGCGCTTGACCGCCAGCGGGTTGGCGCCGGCCGTCATATGCTTGATGCCCTCGGCAATCATGGCTTGCGCCAAAACCGTGGCGGTGGTGGTGCCGTCGCCGGCCACATCGCTGGTTTTGGACGCGGCCTCTTTGACCAGTTCCGCGCCGATGTTCTCGAACTTGTCTTCGAGCTCGATTTCCTTGGCCACGGTCACGCCGTCTTTGGTCATGGTGGGCGCGCCATAACCTTTGTCGAGCACCACGTTGCGGCCTTTGGGTCCAAGCGTGACTTTGACCGCGCTGGCCAATTTGTCCACTCCGGCCTTGAGCTTGTGCCGCGCTTCGTCGTTGTAGATGAGTTGTTTAGCCATAAGACATGCATGTCATTTCGAGCGCAATGGAATGAAGCCGAGAAATCCCTTGTTGAAATGTTTAAGGGATTCCTCCGCTCCGTCCCGACATGGCGTCGGGACTGCGGTCGGAATGACAATGGTTAATTATTCGTATTAGCTTTCCAACACCGCGAGCACGTCGTATTCGGAAATCACGAGGTACTCCGTGCCTTCGAGTTTTATCTCGTCGGGCGCGTATTTTTTGAACATGACTTTGTCCCCGACCTTGACGTCCATGGCCGAACGTTTGCCGTCGTCCAACAGCTTGCCCGGGCCTACGGCGATTACTTCGCCTTGCTCGGGCCGCTCTTTGTCGACGGATTCTGGAATGATAATGCCGGCCTTGGTCACTTCCTCTTTGGGAAGCGCCTTCACGATCAGCCGGTCGTTGAGCGGACGCAACTTCATAGGCGTAAAAAACTTATGAGTTAGCAAATTTTTTGCCTTATTTGGCAGACGGAATATCCGACTGCCAACGGCAGTGGACATATGATATGTTAGGCAAGGCCCGGCAGTCAAGCGGCTTTCTCATTGGTCGGCGTAGCCGCCAAAACCAAAAAGACGACCAGTGCGGTCAAAGTCTGGCCGGACCAAAGCGACCAAGCGTAATGGTCGAACAGCAAAGCCACGGTCCAGGCCGCGGCCGCGGCCAAAGCCAACGACCAAAGCCGCGCGTCGGCCGTACGTCGCGACTTGCGCAATAGGACGCCGACCGAGGCCAACGCGAACCAGATGGCCGCGAAACCCACGGTGCCGGTTTCGGCCAACGCCAACAGCCAGACCAAATGCGGTGGCTCCAAAGGAGCCGGAGACGTCGTTAAATTTTTAGCAGTCGCCAATGCCGGCAGGTAATTGCTGGGTCCGGTCCCGAAAAAAGGATAAGCGGCGTAAACCGCCAAGCCGTCACGCAAAGACTGGGCGCGCACGTCAAGCGAAATCCTTTCGGTCCTTGAGGCTTGGACCGTGGCGCGCGTCCACACCAAATCGCCGTTGGCGACCGTCAAACATGCGGCCGCCAATAGCGGAACGCCGAATATGGCCAGCCTTTTTTCGACTTTCAAGCGACGCCATTCGTCTTTAGGCAACGTGCGCGCCAACGAGAACGCCATCGCAACCAATCCCATGGCCGCGGCCAGCCACGCGGCGCGCGAAAAAGAATAGAAGAGGCACGTCACGAAAGCGGTTTGCACGATCAACCACGCGGCGCGTTCGGCTTGCCGTTTGGCCGTCAGGTACAGATGCGTGGCGCACAAAACTCCCAGCGCCGACCACGCGCCAAGAATATTCGGGTGCGGAAAAATTCCGTACGCGCGCAACCAACGCAATCCCCCGGTTTGGACCACGGATACGCCCAACGACGATGGGTCCTGCGCGGCCACGCCCAACCACGACCAACCCCAAACGTTCTGGGTCAAAACCTGATGTGCCACCGCGATTACGCACGGCAACAAAGAAAGCACGAACCAAAAGACGATGGAGGCAATGGCGTTTCGTGCTTTGTGCTTCGTGCTTCGTGTCAAATCCTCGAGCGGCTTCGTGGACGGAATCGGTCCGATGGTCCGAAAGTCCGAACGGCCCGCTTGCGACTCGGAACTTGAGACTTGCAGCTTCGCAAGCGTAACCACAAAAGCGGCTAAAAGCACGACCTGAACCCACCACTGCGCTGCGGCCGCCACGTTCGAGGGAGTGGCGAGCAGCGTCACCGCGCCAAGCGCGGCCACGGGCCAAAGCACGATTTTCGCCAACTTTTCCGACAACTGGGTTTTGAGGCTGATGGAACCCAAAACGATCGCGGCCAACATGGGCAACCAAGATGCGTAAAAAGACAGTCTTCCCTGCTCCCATGGCCAACCGGCGACTGGTGGGCCTTCAATGAAAAACCTCGTTTGCCACGGCAAGGCCAGGATCGCGAGACGCCAACTGATGTTGAAGAGGCGGTTCAGCATAACATGTAACATGTAGCTTGTATCATGCAGCAGGGAACGGGGTTGATTTCATGGAAATGGGTACTGGCGCTTGGTGCTTCGTGCTTAGTGCTTGGATTTCGGTCCTGAATCCTGATTCTGTTACATGCTACATGTTACATGCTACATGAAATTCACGCTTCCACCCCATGCTTCGCGCAAATCTCATAATATCTGTCTTTAAAAACCTGACGGCGATCATCCACGTGGAATTTCAAAACGTCGTCGTTAATCACCACGCGAGTGTCTTTGTTGGCCAACTCGCGGATGGTTGGCGGAAACTTGCGCCATTGCAGTTTCTTCAATTGCCGCTCCAACCACGTGGGGCTTTCGTCGCACGTCGCACGTCGCACCGTCCCATTTGGCAACCCCTGGGACGCGGGACGCGGGACGTGCGACGACGAAAGCGCCATCCACGCCTGCGCGAACGGGTGACGTTGGAGCAACCGACTTTCATTGGCCTCCCACACCTCATCCAGCACCCCGTCATCGTACAGTGGCAAAAGCGACAAAAACCAATGGCGGAAATACGGGTCGTCGTTCGCGAACATCAACGGGGCAAGGTCCAAACACCTGTCGGTCACGAAAAACGACAGGCAAACCGGGTCCACGACTCCGGCCTTGGGGCGCATGCCCAACAACGCCAAAGGCGCGGCCGAAAAAAAACGCGTGCGCCAGATGGCTCCGCCGCGACAAACAACGAACAGGTCCAAATCGCCGGCGTCTTGCGCCTGTCCCAAGGCCGTGGTGTTGCACAGAAACACTCCCCTGACCCAAGGCAAGAGTTTCAAAAAAGCCGCCGCGCGTTTGGCGCGCCGCAGCTTGCGCGGAAAATAAATTTCTCGTTCGCGGCCGGTTTGGATGTGTTCCGCATATCCGGCCAAGGCCAAACGCCCGAATTTCTCCGTAACCGTGCCCGACGCCACCAGTCCGTCCAAAGCTTCATCCGCTTCCGGCGGCGTCAAACCAGCCGACGCTTGATTGCCCACGTCAAAAGCCAATCTCAATTGCAAACGCGTGGGTGCGTAGCCCCAGGCGGCGTTGAAAGCCAGGGTGCGGATTACAGCTTGTTCGGCAGATGTCATACAACCAACCATCCCGACCGGAACGTTCGGAATGACAAAAATTACGCCCGGTCGCTTAAGCTTGCCTGAGGCGCGGAAGGCGCGGCGAACGCCACGGCCGTGGCGCCGCCGGGCACGGTCCCGTCTGCCACAACCAATTCATCTTCCTGCCAATCCACAACTTGGCTCCAAGAGACCGACAATTCCTGTCCCAAAAGACCCTTGATCACATTGTCCGCGGCTACGAAAAACGTGGCGACTTTACCCGTGGCTTGATCGACCTGGACCGCGCTTACCTTGCCGAGCCTGTGGCCCGACTTGGTGCGTACGGCCAAACGGTTCTTCACGTCGAAGCGATGCATAATTCATTTCTAAAACCATCCAATTGGTCATGCTGAACTCGCTGCGCCCGCCTCTGGAGGGTTTCGGCATCTTATATAGAACGCCGCGCGCAATTCATTCAGACCCTGAAACAAGTTCAGGGTGACGCATAGCCTAAGATGACGCTTGGGATGACGTGGGGGCTGGAGTCGTCGGCGTGAGCGTCGGAGGCAAGGGCTTGCGCATCAACAAATACTGCTGGCCCACGGTAAGCAGACTCATGACGAACCAATACAGGGTCAATCCTCCAGGCAACTTGATGCCGATGATGAGCGTCATGATGGGCATCATATACATCATCTGCTTGTTGATCATGGCCGACATGTCCTCGTCCTTGGCCCCCTTGTCGCCCTGCACTTCGGCCGGCGGCGGCGCGGTCGGGCTCGGCTTGCGCATCATCATCCAGGATTGCCAAAACTGCACGGCCGCGGCCAAGCCCGCCAATACGTAATTGGGCACGGCCAAATTGACCAAACCGAAAAACGTAGCGTGTACGGTTCCAGGGTTGGGCGCGAACGAATACAGCATGGACAAGGATTGCGACTGCAAACCCGTATTCAAAGCCTGGTACAAAGCGATGAACACGGGCAACTGTATGAGCAGCGGCAAACACGACGCGGCCGGATTGACCTTGTCTTTGCGGTACAGTTCCATGAGTTCGCGCGCTTGCGCCTCTTTGTCGTCCTTAAGACGAGTCTGGATCTCTTTGATTTTCGGCTGCAACGCCTGCAGCGCGCGCTGCTGTTTGATTTGCTGGACCGTGAACGGATACAGGACCAACTTTATGAGTATGGTCAATGCGATGATGGCCAAACCCAAATCGTTGCCCGGCAACACGTCGTACAACCAAATCAGCAGGTTGAGTATGGGGCGGAAAAGAACTTCGTTATATAACCAAATCATATTTTATTTGTCATTGCGATATGCCTTTGGCGTAGAAGCAATCCATGGATCGCCACGTCGCCATTAACTCCTCGCGATGACAATTAGTGGCAATTTAAATTTATTCACCCGCCTTATCCGATTCCAAAGCGGCTTCAGGGTTGCGGTTGTCGGCCATGGCTTCTTCAACTTCGGCTTTTATCGCGTCCGTCTCCACGGCTTCGCCCGTGGCGTCGACTTCGGGCGCTTCAGTTTCGAGTTTCGAGTTTCGAGTTTCGGTCTCGGGGGTTTGCGCCTCAGCGTCAGTTGCCGTCTCTTCGGGTTTCGGGCTTCGGGCTTCGGGCTTGTCCGCCTCTTCCTCAATCGCCACTTCCGCGCCTTCGGGATTCACGATGGTGATCTTCCAACCCGTAAGCTTGGCGGCCAAGCGCACGTTCTGTCCGCCCTTGCCGATGGCGAGCGAAAGCTGGTCCGGGGCCACGCGCGCCACGGCCAAATGCTCGTCGCGGCGCAATTCGACCTGCTGGACCTTGGCCGGAGAGAGCGCGTTGGTGACGTATTCGGTCTCGTCCGCGCTCCACATGACAACGTCGACTTTCTCGCCGCCCAATTCGCGGATGATTGTTTGGATGCGCGTGCCGCGTTGGCCGATGCACGAGCCGATGGGATCGATCATCTCGTCGTTGGTCGTGACCGCCGCCTTGGTGCGGCTGCCGGCTTCGCGCGCGATGTCCTTGATTTCCACGATGCCGTTGGCGATTTCCGGTATTTCCTGCGCGAACAACGCGGCCACCAAGCCCGGGCTCGAACGCGACAGGCGGATTTCCGGGCCTTTGTTGGTCATGGCCACTTCGCGCAGGATGGCGCGGATGCGCGTGCCCGGGAAGTAGCGTTCGGATTCGATTTGGTCCTCCGGCAGGATGATGCCCGTGGCGCGGCCCAAATCGATAAGCACCACGCGGCCTTCGCGGCGTTGCACTGTGACGTTCATGAGTTCGCCTTCGCGTTCCTTGAAATCATGGAAAATCACGTTGCGTTCGGCTTCGCGCAGCTTCTGCATGATGACCTGTTTGGCCGTTTGCGCGGCCATGCGTCCGAAAGCCGCGGGAATGGAAAGTTCCACGCGGATTTCGTCGCCGATTTGCGCGTCCGGCTTGAGATCTTTGGCGTCCGAAAGCATGATCATGGTCTTTGGATTGAACATGAATTCCTCCTCGGAAGGTTCGCCTTCGGCGGCGTTCCCGGTTCCCGGTTTGGGCGCTTCAGTTCCGGCCCTTTCGCCGAACTCCTGCGGCCTGCCGCCGGGCAAATCCTTTTTGCCCGCGTGCGCGGCTTCAAAGCGCTCAAAATAGTCGTCCGGCAATTCCATGTCGGCCACGACTTCTTTGACGTCGAAAATGCGGATGCCTTTGGTTTCGCCGTCGTATTGCTCGGCGTCGAACTCGCATTTTATGTTCTGGTTCTTGTTGCCGAAATCCTTGCGGTAAGCGGCGGCCAAGGCCGATTCAACGGCTTCAAGCACCGCTTCTTCGGACAGCATCTTTTCCTCACAAATGGCCTTGATGGCCTGGGAGATCTGACTGGGCATACTAGTTCAAACTCAATGTCTGTTTCGCATACGTCATGCCGGACTTGTTTCGGCATCTGCGTTCAATGACCGATTGCAATCGCGGCATTAAATCATGATCCTGAAACGAGTTCAGGATGACGCATTGGTTATTAAAGTGACCCGTTCATCCAGAACGAGTCAATGTGTCAAGAATACGCTGGATTAAGCGGTCTGTCAAATGCCGAGACGGACTTTGGATCAAAACGCTTACCTTCTTGACCTTTAGCCTGAATTGGCCTATATTGAGCCACGCGCTCCTTCTTACGCAACATATATTAGGGCACGCAACGCAGTACCACGGCCAAACGAAAAAATGGGGTTCTTCCGATGCCGCTCGACAAACTCAAAAGAATCATACGCGACTCATCCGGCTTGGTGCCGCCGCCCAAACCCGCGGTTCCGACCGTGCAGCACGCTTTTCCGTTGGTGGCCAAAAGCCAAGCCATGCGCGACCTGGTGGAAAACTGTTTTGACCAGGCTCGGCAAGGGCGTTACGTGGCCTTGGCCGGCCACAAGGACGACCTGCTCGAAGCGCCATCGTTCTTTTTGCACCTGAGCGACCGCCTGGGACTGGCCAAACGCCTGACTGTAGGCCAAGGACGCGAAGCCATGGATTTCAAAACCGCGGTCTTCAAAGGCATGGACTCGGTCTTCGTGCCGTCCGCGCGGCAAATACCTTGGGGCGTGCAACACACGCTGGCCGACGAACGCTTCCCCGTCTTCGGCCTGCTGCTGTTCGTCATCAACATCCCGTGCCAAGAATCGGCCAACGGCGTATTGTGCCCGGACCTCAAAGCGCGCTGCGGCGATGCTTTGCTGAGATGGCCCGGATGGGCCGAACGCGAAGCTGACCGCCAAGACCTGGTGCGCAACGCTTGCGGTTTGTTGAGCACGGGATTCGGCCAGGACGTGACCCTGGAGCAGGGCGCGATCCAAGCCTATGCCGCGCGACACTGGAAAACCGTGGGCCATATGGTCAAAGCCATACACGCGGACATGGTCAGAACCGCGCCCACCAATGGCGCGATAAGGTTGATGGCCCACGTAACGCCGTCCGCGCCCTAATGCGCTCCCCTCCCTCAAGCGGCAACCTGCCGCTTGTTTTTTATATGTCATTCCGGGCCTTTCGTAATTCCGGGCATTATATATGACATTGATCGCGCGTTGTTAAACCGGAATCCAATTATCGTTGACGGCATACGGACAGAGACGCCGTCCGATGGCGTCTCCGCAGGACAAATTTATGGTTGATAAAAAAACCGCCCCAGATTCGTCGGGGCGGTTTTGGCTTATGGATTTAGCTGAATTTTTTTCAACAACGGCGCCGTTTTTATTATCGACCCGAACGGCCCGTACAATCCGCCGGCTTGTTCGGTTCCCGGTCCGGGCATCAAGGGCGCCACTTCGACCGAACCCTTGTACACCACCCACGGACGGTACGTTTTATTGGTCATGATCGAATCTTGCGCGCACTCATTGGGCAGCGGCTTGGAATTGTCCGGGTCATCGACCACGTCTACGTTAATTTTGGTATTGGAACCGTCGTAGCACCCGCCGAACGGATGACGGATTAAGTAGGAACCGGCTAGGCCGTTCGGGCTCATTTCTTTAGGCTGCGAACAGTTGCCTGTGCACCAACCCCAACTGTCGAATACCTGGATCTTTGGTGTGTAGCGGCAGCGGTTCAGCACGCTGTTGTAACAACCACCGCTTGGAGCCAATCCATCAACGCATTTTTCGCCCACGCGGCAACTAGAACAGGTTAAATCCGGAGCGTTTTCACACACCTTGGCCGCGTCGCAAGTCTTAGTTTTGGCCAAATCCACAACCTGCTCCATCGAACACGTATAGATATGCTGGAACTCTAAATAACCCTGGCGGCAAGCGTCGTTACTGTTGCCGAAAAGCAGGCGTTTTTGGCACGTATCCTCGCCTCCGCAATCTTCGTCCTTGCTGCATTGTTTGAAGGTATTCTTTGTGCAGCTACCGGTAGGCACGCAGGCGCCTGTACCGGCCGGGCAATCCGCGTCCGCAGAACAGGCTAAACCGGGAACAAATTCGCATTCGC
This sequence comes from Patescibacteria group bacterium, assembly GCA_022703155.1. Classification (GTDB taxonomy): domain Bacteria; phylum Patescibacteriota; class Patescibacteriia; order 2-12-FULL-60-25; family 2-12-FULL-60-25; genus MWCR01. The sequence goes on from JAKLEH010000001.1 coordinate 16,225, forward strand.
GGTCAGTATTGCAGAACGGTTTTTGGTTCTTGAGTTGGGCCGAATCGATAGTCTGCACTTGGCCGTCGCCCCAATCGATGACGATCTTGCGGATGGGTCCTTGGTCGTGCGCGGCCCAGGCGTAAAACTGGATGGTGGCCAAGCCTTGCCCTCCGCCGAAGTAGCTCAAACCTTCGGGGCGCGAGTTGAGGTTGAACGCGTCCATGTAGATGGCCGGTTGCGCATTGGCCGAAGCCGCAGATTTGGTCATGTCCGGCGCCGCTACCATGGGCGGCCGCGGACGATACCAGCTGATGTATTCGCCGTTGCTCAGATTGGTGTTGCCGCTGGAAATGTATCCGAACGCGTCCAAACCTCCGGAAACGTCGGTGGCCGTGGGCGCCCAAGCCGGCTGCGGCGACTGTTCGCTTAAGACCGAAATATTGTTGACCGAAACCGGATTGGTCAGATCGTAGGACACCAAACAATGGTCACGACCGTCCTTGCACACGTCGTTGCGTGACATGTAACCAGGCGAATGAGTGCAAGCATTGTTGTCTTGGTCGGGATCTATGGTCTCAGCGTTGCCGTAGGCTTGGTAACATTCGGGAATCGCGTCCACGCCCGGTTTGAGTTTATCCAGCTCGTTAATGTAAATCTGTGTCACGCCGTAACTCATCGGCATATCGATTTTATTGCCTTGAGCGTCCTTGCCCTTGACCGTTAGCGCCTTATTAGACTTGTCGACGACATTCTTGCCCACATAATAAGACATCGCATTCTTATAATCATCGCCCGGATAGGTCGCGGGTTTGCAGTACTGCCAATCTGGTCGCGTGTCGCCCTCGTCGAAGTTATCCGGGTTGTCAGAAGGTTGCATGCGCGGGTTGCACTGGCCTTCGCCTTCCACGATTTGGCCGTCCAAAGAACCGCCGACGCAACGGCACGGGGAGCGCGACACCTTCATGTTCGGATCCGACGGCCCCGGCAACTCCATGCTGCCGCCCGTACCATCAGATGCGATGTACGCAGGTATCCATTCGTAATTGTCCGGACTGATCAAACCTTTTTCACCGTAATATTCATCATGCGCGGTATTCCACTTATCCCACAATTCATCCAACGGAACCCAAGGGCTCATGAATCTATACACTTGTTCGTCCTTGACGGTCGGCGAACTGCTGAAAGCCCATTTTTCATCGTACATTCTGACGTTGGCGAGTTTACCCGTAACCGTATCGCTATCCGTGCCTCCGACCGGCGGTTCGCAATGGCCCGGCACGAAAACCTCGTATGGGCGCGTCCCTACGTTTTGCGAACGGTTCGTATCCTGATTCGGCGAAGCGACCTGCATAGCACCGGGGTAAAGCTTCAACCTCTCGTCCTTGGGATCCAAGAAAACGCCCCAACCAGTTTTGTCGAAGAATTCATCCCTCATTCCAAACCTATATGCCTTGTAGAAAGCCTTGAAATCTTCAAACGTGGCATAGTTTTTAGCTTGTATGGCCTTCAAGAATTCGTCAGTCGCGGCATACAGAGCCTCGGGCACGCCATAACCCTTCCAGTAATTGCTGTATTGCACAAAGCCCCAAGGCCAATACTGACCCTTCAGATACTGATAACCGCCACTACTCAATTGCCCCAAAGGCGGATAATCGCCGCCTAAAGCCAACGGGAAAATGGCTTGGCTGTATAAGGTAGGCGCCCATGGGAATGCCTCGTTGCCCTTGACCTGACCGTTATAGTAAAACGGCGTGCCATAGAGCATTCCTTCCATGTTGACGTAACCCTTCGACAAGTCTTGAAGAAGGTAGAGATACTTGTTCGCTTGCTGATACACCGTCCATCCGTCGTAACCACTTATTGCGAAGGCATGAGAGAAAGGCATCCGCGTAAACATTTCGCCGGTCAAATCCAAAGTTTCACCCATCGACCATTGTACGCCAACTTTATAAGACACTGCGCCGCTCCATTGAAGCAACTTGCCTTTCGCCCACTGTATGTAACTGTCCGCATAACCCACATCGCCATCTCCGCTTTTGTTCCAAAACCAGATACGGGCACCTAAAGACTGCAGGGTGCGCATGAGCGGATTTATTGCAAACGGAGCTACGGCCGCCATGCGCATCATCTTTTTACCCTTAGTGGAATCGTTTGAATTATTGGTCAAATTCTCTTTGTTCTTGATTCGATTTTCTCCCACGATCTTATCGAAATTATACGCGTAAGTATTGGGGAATTGGTACGCCACCGAATTGCAGGTCTGCAGGCAATACATAAGCGCAATCAGGTGGGCTTTTTTAATGGCGTAAGCCATGTCATTATCGTCATTTGGATCCTCATTGTCCCCATCGTCATCCTTAACGAGATAATCCGCATTATATCCGTGCTGAGCCAACGTCCTGCATATCCTGTAATAGGGTTTTATCGGGCAAAGGTATTCGCCCACCGTGCTGGGGTAAACCGGCGGATAATCCTTTGGACTGTCGAGTGTTTGCAGGATGCCATTGTTGTCGTCGTCGTGTTTCGGCTCACCAAAACCGCATTCTTTACACTCAAACTCGGTCCCATCCCCGCAATCCGAAGCGTCGCATTGCTTAAGCACCCCAAATTTTTGCGCTTCGTTAAAATGCCACACCTTATCGTATGCAGATGTGTCCCCCCCCTTTGTAACGTCGTCACCGCCCCTGTAATTCACATCCACAAAACCCGCGTCATGACCGGCGACCGACAACACGCTGGCTTTAGAGTACTCCTCCGGCACTTCGGTCATGGCTCCGCCGTTTCCGTCGTCGAACAACGGCGTGGGCAGGTTACGGTCTTTCAACTTGACCTCGGAAAACGCGGGTTTTGCTCCGTTGAATAGGTCCAGATTGGATACGATGAAATTGGGTTCGGCCGAACCGAATCTGGTGCCTACCCCCTTGCCCTTGTCGAATGCCCCCCAATATTCATATTCGGTGAAGCGACAATCCGAATCCGTCTTGCAGCGTGACAAGGGATTGAAACCGAAACAATAACCCGTATCTTTAAAGCCTTCCTGAAAACGGTAAGGATCGAGTTCCTGATAGGTTTCCCTTCCCGTACCGCCTATGGTGCAAAATCCGCAACTGGGCACGCTATACCACACGCTTTGGCCGGTTTGCATGTTTGGCTTCGCCACCTGACGGTTGAAGGCTGGATTGTCGTATTTGTCTCCTGGCGTAATACCGCCCGTGCACGCTTCAATCTTGATAGGGCAATCCACGGATTCATCCGACTCGCCACCGCACCGAGCGCCAGGATTGACTACGGGTTTGCCCTGGGTGTCTTGGCAACGGAAAATCGCGGATTGTTCGACCAAACCCCTATTGAAAGGTCCAAAATTGAACGTGCCTTTGATTGGGGATTTGACGGCGTTCGGAATTTTAACATTACCTTCCGGCAAAATGATGCATTCGTTGTTGTTGGCCAGAGAATATGGAGTGCCGTTACCCTTAAATCCACCATATTGCCCCCAATAACGTCTTACCCCCTTAATGACCTGACTGCTTATCTTTACGTTTTTATTAGCCAATTCTGGAAAATCCGAAACAAGATAGGCGTTTATCCAACTGGCTTTGTCACTCATGGGTTCGAAATTCCTGATGAAATCCGTAAAGCTAAAATCCTTTCCGCCTTCGCTGGCAGTGTTGCATATGCCGCCGGACCCGTCTTGGCCGCCAGCTTGGACCGAGCCCCATTTGAGTGCCATGTACACCAAAGCCAAAACGGTCTGATCCTGTCTAATATAGCCGTTTGAGTCAAGATCAAAATTCAAACCATCCCGCTTTGGCTGGATGAACAAGGTATTGGGATTATTCTTGCATGCGGTGTATTTGAAATAGATACGAGGTCCATTGTCCTGCCAGTCGTCTTCCGTCGTATAAACGCAATCGCTTAAGTGTTGGCTTGCGTTCGGTCCTGGATTATGACCTCCGGTTGACAAATCCGTCCGGATCTGTTCAATCAACGGACTGCACAAGTCCTGGTAGTCAGAGCCTTGATTGGATTCGGAAACGCAGCTTCCAGTCAAGCCAATGTTGGCTGCGGAATTATTGGCACTGAACAACGTCAAGTAACATGCGTGGCTATTCGCGTAAGTTGTTTTGCAGACGCCCAAACCGCTCAAATCGGAAGGTGTCAAATAATAGTCCAATTGCATTTCCGGCGAACACCGGCCATAAAGCGGCAAGGGAATGTGGGTTTTAAGTTTGGGATCGGTCTGTTGGTCTTCGGTATCGAACGGATAGGCCACTGGCCCATTATGGCAAATCGCGTCCAGATTCCTGGGCTGTTCCATCTCACCGCACCGCAAACCGCGGTTTACGCCCGAGAGCGTATTGCATCGCCAATTCTGATTTTTGACGTCAACATCCAAATTGGGATCGCATTTGGCATAACCGGTACAAGTTTTTATAGCCTGATAATGATTGGTATATTGTTTGCCATCCGGCGGCGTGCAATTCTTGCCTTGGTTGTCTCCTCCAACGCACACCCAATCCAATTTATTAACCAAACTCGATTCCCAACGGTATATTTTATACACTTTCGCGAACAGATTGGTGAGCGGAGCCCAAGTGTTCTGCTGGGTCATGAGCAAAGGTTGGATTCCTTGTCCGGAATCCACAAAACCCGTACCGCCTTTTTGCGTGGAGAGCGGAACCGAAGCGCCCAAAACCATGGGGTCGTGTCCGATGCTGCCCGCGGCTATGGCCGAACCGAATGGCTGGTTGCGGACTCCGTAATCCATACCCAAAATTGGCAACGCGAAGTTGCCGTTTGACCAAACGCGGTCCGCGAACGCCGCGCTCTCGCGCGTGTAGGGCGAGACAACCTGGCCAACTTGGCGGCACACGTCGGCCGTCACGATGTCCAATTGCATGTACAGCAAACCTGGATCCGTGGCCAAACCGTTTTGCGGCAAACACGTGGTGAACCAAAAACCCACGAACTGCCAGGGGCCTTTAAGCTGACGCGTAACGGCATCCTCCTCACTTAAATTATTTTCCGCGCGGTTCATGTTTTGGAACATGGCCCGGATGGCGAAATACGGCTTGTCCGATTGGCATTGCTTGGCCAAGGAATTACGACCTTTTACTTGCTTCCAGAAATTGAAATTCGTTTGACTGTCCGGGTTGGCCTGCTTGTATCTGTCGGCCCACACGAAAGCTTCCTGGCTGTTGTATTGAAAGCCGGTTTGCCAATATTTGAAATAACAATTTTGGCCAGAACCAACTTGCGGCTTTTCTTCCGGATTGTCCACGCAACCCAATCTAATGGGCTTGTTCTGCGAATCCGTCAACAAATTTTCGCTGCTTCGGTCCAACACTCCGGGGAAGGAATTTTTGAAACCGGTATAGAAACCTTCTGACAACGAATTGATGCTGGAAAGGTAGGCTTGGCAGGTTGAGCCCAAATCCTGCTTGTCGGTTTCCTGATCGTTGCCATTCGCATCTTTCACTGTTTTCTTTTTATCTTGAACCGTAGGCAGAGACATGCCCAACCAAGCCACATTCCACTTGCAGGCCGAGCCGGCGGCATAAGGTTTGATGGAAAATTTGAATAAACCGAACTTAAAATCGTACGAATCCTCATCGAGCTTATATCCCAAACCCGGGTTCCCTTTTTCGTCCTGTCGAATATATGGGATAAAATATTCCATGTACGACTGACCGAATGTGCTGCCCGTTTGGATCCAACGCGCTTCGGTTTGGCTGTACAGATTTGCGTCCAATGGCCCACCGGAATCGAAAAGTTTAGCGGAAACGCCTTCGCAGATTGACGTACGACGACAAGCAAACATCATGCTTTGCGTTTTCGCGCCTACAATTTTATCCCCTTCCGAACTGTATGCCGATGAATTGAGGATATCCGATGGGGCACGTTGGCTGAAACCGACAAAAGTGCGATCGAACTCGAAATGCCTCAAATAACCGGGCGACACGAAAAATTTGCCCAAATAATTTTGTCCTGAATTATTTTCCGTGGCTGGCGTAGGCGTAAACAACCTTTGCGAATTGGCGCCGGTCACGCAATAGAATTCGCCCGAACCTTGCGGCGGCAAATAACCGGCCGTTGGCGAATAATGCGTGGTGTCGTATTTGCCGCCCAAGACGTTAAGCGGGCTCCAGCTCAAACACGGCGCGATGGTCTGCGAAATTTCGCTGATGCGCGTTTTGTCGCGCTCCAAGCAATAGCCATAACGCCCATTCTGCACCACCACGTCCTGTAGCGCCATGCAAATGCCGCCTTTGCAGCCAGCGGTCGGATCGGTTGTGCCTTGGGCTTGAACCAAAACTTTGTTTTTTGAATCAACTGGAATGTAACCGCCGGGCACGCACGGCGAACCTTCGATTTCTCCGCCCACGCACACGCCTACGGACGGCGCCTTGCCGAACGCCGAATAATAACGCGGTTCACTGGCGTCATACCGCGCTTTGCGGTACGAACACGAACAATCTTCGCCGTACACGCACGCCTTGGCGTTTTCGTAACCCGGTGCCATGGCCGTGGGCACGGGCGGTTCCACTTTGGTGTTCCACTCGGTCACGAACTCGTTGGGCACGGGCGAATCCTGTTCCGGATACAGCTGGCATTCGGGTTCGGGCATGGCGCTTTGCATGGTGGAGTTGCGCCGCGACACGTTTTGGTTTTGGAATTCCTTGTACAACCGCTGGATGTCGCGCGAGGTATCGCCGCCGCCCGCGCCGCCCGCGGAGGCCGCCAACGATGCGGCTTCGGAAATGGGCAAATAACAGAACTTCCAATCTCCAGTCAGGTAGCCCCACCGGTTGGTGCGCCAATCCTTACACAACTTGACCGCGTCGAAAGTCGGGTCGTTTTCTTGGGTGACCAACGGGCTCTTTACCGGCACCCGCGCCACCAAACGCTTATCCTGTTTATATACTCCGTTGTAGGCGTTCTTGAGCAAATCCGCACCTACGTTATGCGCTTCCACGTCCGCCACTAAATAGGCGTCCGGCGCAATCAAACCCGAATAATCCATGGCCCCAAAGCCCACGCTGCGTCGGCTGTAGCTCTTTGCGTTGACGAACTGCCCGGGGAACAGGAAATTTTCCTTATCGCGATCCGTGAACTGGGCGCAATAAATGTCTTCGTTCTTGGAACCGTTCTTTTGGCACAATTGCATCTGCGAACATTGCGTCACATATTTTTGTTGGGCCGAATCGAATACGGTCTCGCCCGTGCGGCAGCCCATCCAACGCGCGCACTCGCGCTCCAATTTGACTTTGACGATGAGGTTCGCGTCGTTGCTGAACCGCTCTTTGTAGCACGTGCCGACCATTTGTCCGGGCGACGCGTCCGGATTGATGCCGTCCATTACGATCATCGCGCAATTATCGTCTGACGCGCAAGACGAACCTTCCAAGCCGGAATCGGCGAGTTGCTTCTCCCACAAAACGTCGAAATGGCCGATCACGAGGGTTTTGTATATAATGTCGCTCTCGCCTGGTTTTTGCGGACGGTATTTTTTTACGAAGTTCACGCACTTGCCCGACCCCATGCAGTACGGATTTTCCTTATCCGTGTCGCAATTTATCGGACTTTGGGCCGCGCCTTTTTGCGCCACGACCTTTGAATAGGTGGCTTTGGACGACGCTTCGAGCGTGGATACGTTCTTGTTGTTGAACAGTACGCAACCGGAGAGCGGGTCCACGGAACCGCCGCAGGTTTGGGTGTCGATTTGGTTGCTGTAGATCATGAAGTACGACCGGCCCGTGGGCATGGCGGGATCCGATAAATCATTGGGATCCACCAATTCCGTACATTCGCTCTGGTCGGCCGGGCACGCGCCCACCCAACCCGCGTACTGGTCCTCGCCCGTGTAATACGCGCCGTACGTATCGCCGTTCTTTTGGAAGCCCGGGTAACACGGGATGTCCGTACCTTTGCGGAACCAGCCGTTGTACGTGCCGTCCGACGGTATGCCCATGGCGTCGTTACGCTTCAGATCCTTGCCCGTCTGCCATTCGCACATGTGGTTTCCCGGGTCACGGAAGTACTCGGTCACGTTGCCGCTTTGGAAACGGTCGCAGAACAGCTCGTCCTTGCGGCAGGCCAATTTGGGGTTGCCGTTGTCGTCCATATACGCTCCCCAATCGTCCTTCATGAGCACGGTCTTGAACTGGTTGACGGTCTTTTGGTTGGCGTAAACGTCCGCGTCTTTTGGATTCACGGCATTGGTGGTGGTGGCCAAACCCAACCTGTCTTGCGCGAAAGCGGGTTGCCCGAAAGCGCGGCACATGGCTTGGCCGCTGTCGCAGCGTCCGCGGTCGTCGTCGATGGCGTAATAGTAACGGTACGCTTGGCTCACCACGTTCCAATCGCCCAAATACTGCTCTTCGTAGGCGCGGGCGATGCCGTCCTGGCGCGTTGACGGGCCTTTGGTGCCCTTGACCGTGATGGTCTGCGGATAGGCGCTGGGCCGGTCATGCGTGTCGACGAAGGCTTTGCAACCGATGGCGTCCGTATTGCACAAATTGCCGAAATTACGCACATACACCGTATTGGAATCGCGGTCGTTATAGGCACGGCAACCCACCATGGCGCGCGCTTGGGGTTCGCCTTCGGGGTACGTGGAATCGCACGCCACGGGAACGCTCCACAAGCCTTTGCGCACGAATTGGATGTCGTTCAATTGGTCCACGCGCAATGTGTCCAGATAGATGGCTTTACTGTTGGCCGGGGCGGTCCATTGCACCGAAGCCACGGCGCCCGTGAATCCGCATTTGCCGTTGGCCGTGCCCACCACCGTGGTGCCGTCAGAATCGTAAACCGGACGGTTTTGGCAAACCGTGTTGTCCGTACACGTGGCCGGTACGGCAGCCAAGTTATTGGTGATGAAGCCGTTATTCCACAAACTGGTCGCCTGCGTGGCGGCCAAAGCCGCTGCGTCCGCATCGCTTAATGTCGCGTTGGCGGCTTTGACTTTGGCCACATAGCCGGCGTCGGGCGTGACCGTGAAATTGCCACAGGACTTTTGCACCTGTTGCGTGCCCTGCGTGGCCGCGCCTTTGGCGTAGAACGGGCCGAATTCGTAACGCTTCCACAACGGACTCAGGGAGAATTGACCCAAAGTCTGGCCGTCGACCACCACCGTGGCCGTGGTATTGGACGCGGCTTTGGCCCAGAAGGACACGCGGTACAAGGTGCTGGTGCTGGGCAAAGCCAAAGCCATGTACGCGTTGATGGGGCCGGTGGCCGGCGTAGGTTCAAGCTTCATGGACTTGTCGCCCACGATCACGGATTCTTTGGACAACGAAAACTTCATGGTTCCGGCCGTCACCGGGCTGAACCAACCAATGCTCGAACTGGCCGTGAACGCTTCGTTCATCACATTGGCGGCGTTGCGGCCCGTGGGGCCCATGTAAGCGCGGCAACCGCCGGCTTCGGCCTTGCACGAGGCGCTCAAACCGGGCATGGCGTCGTACATGCAGGATTTGGTTTGGGGCACGAATTCCGTACCGCCCGTTTTGGCGCAGTCGGCCTGCGATGAATCGTCTTTGCGGAACCGCGTACACGAAACGTCAGAAGTCACGGTCTGGGAATAATAACGGTAATAGGCCGTGCCGCGTTCGTCATAGAACTGGCGGCAATCCTGGTCCGCCCCGCTCTTCCACAACGCTTCGTCGCAAGTCGCGGGGTCTTTGATGATGCCGAGCTTGCCGCCGGTCAACACAACCTTGGGGCCGTTGCCCACGTCTTCGCGGATCAAGGCCCAAGTAACGAGTTGGTAACCCGTGATGTCCGAACCTTCCCAAGTATAATAGGTGGTGGATTTGTCGTTGGGTTTTTGGCAATAGCGCAGGTCGTTGAAATACGAGACCTGTTCGCCCGTGCCCGTAGCCGACTCCATGCTGGTGAAGGCTTCGCAACCTACGTCTTCCATGTAGCAGGATTGGGCCAAATCCGGAATGAAGTATTCGGTGCTTTGGTCCTCTGGGTCGTCCAAACGCGGGTCCGCGTTGCGCACCAAATCGAAGGACGAGGCCATCTTTTCGTATTTGCCGTAACCCGCGCAGATGGCCGGGCACAAATCCTTCTCCGAAAGCGTGGCCGGGATTTCCGGGGCCGAGGAATCCTCTACGTCTTTGTAACCTTGGCAACCCACGTCCAACTGGCGACAGACGCGAGCGAACCGCTTGCAGGCCGGATTGTCGGTCGCATCGTTACCCGTACATTTGTATTCGTCGGGCGCGATTTTGAGATATGTAGATTCCAAATCTTGGGCGGTCCCGTCCACGAATTGCGTGGAATACTCGCCTTCCTCCAATTGGACCGTGTCGTAAACCACCGGATTGTTGGTCGCTCCGCCCAAATCCAACATGACGAATTCCGCGTCCGGCGGGGTCACGAATTGGCAGATGAACGGGGAGAACTCGGGCGTGATTTTGATCGTGAACTTTAGGCTGTCGTCGTTCTTGTCCCAACCGTTGAGGCAGCCTTCGTATGAAGTGATCGTGTGGTCCGCATGGGTCAACAAAACGCCCGCGGGATTGGCCGGGTCCTTCTTGAAGAACTGCAATTTGACCGGCACGTTGATGTCGGATTTGGATTTGGCGTCCAGAGTCAGCGTATAATTCCTGCCTCCGCCCACCTCGATGCGCTGGCCGTAGATTTCCGGCGGATTTCCCGGACAGCCTGTCTGTGACGCCACAAACGACTGCAAACCGTCGACCGAGGTCGAGGTCACGTGCTTGTCGTAGTTGTACTGCAAGCCGCAATTCACTTGGCTCGTCCATCCGGTCAACCCCACGTTATTGGTCACGCCATTAGCTTCCTCCGTATCGATCAATTCGAAGGAACCGTTTTGCACCAAATTCAATGCCGTTTGTCCGGGGTTGAACTTGAGCATCTTGGTACAGCCTTCGGACGAACACGTTTGGATGTTCTTGTCCCAATACACGCGCGGACCGGACGTAACCGTGCCTACCCATAAACCGTCCGGGGATTTGGTGCTGGTCACGTAACGTTGCGTGGCGAACCACTGGCAACCGACGTTCTCGTCCGCGCAATTGCCGCGTTCGGCCGTATAACGCAAAGCCGAAAGTTGATCGCCATTTGATTTGGTCCAAGTGCGGCACGAGGCGTATTGGGATTCGCATTCGCGGGCCGTAAAACGGTAGACAGGACGTTCGGCCAAACAATATCCGAACCCGCCCGTGCATTCGCCTTTTTGGTTGGTCGAAAGGCAGCTGACCATGTCGCCGCACTCCTCCATGCGCGTGCCCAGTTCGGATGAAATGGCATCGCCATAACCCCTGGACCGGCATTGGAACTTGGGCGCGGTCAAAATCCAATTGGGATCGATCAGATGGCACCACGGGTGGTCCTTGTCTAGCTGGCCTTGGTCGTTGCAATTGTAGAAACCTCGGATAACGTCGCCTAACGTCACGTATTTGCCGTCTTTCTTGACGTTGTACGGAGAATTGGCCGCCATTTCCCAACCGACGGGCAAAATACGGGCTAAACGCATTTTCTTAAGGTTGCCGGCGCAGTAAGCCCGCGTATAACACGAGGGGTCGGTATTATTCTTGATGTCGTTTTCGGGTATAAGCTCCCATTCTGGATGCAAACCTTTAGCCGCTGGGCTAATTTTGGCGCTTTCGCTACCGATGCCAGACGCTTTGCCTACGGTCATGGCTCCTTCTTCGTTCAAACTCAGCGCCGTTACCAAACCCTCGTCCATGGCGCAATTCCAGCGCGTACGCGGCTCCGAACACTCGGACAATGCCGACACCAAATCCTGTTCTTCGGTCACGCCAAAATTAGGTATCACGAAATCTCCCAAAGACTTGGCGAAATCCTGACGCTCGAATAGGTTTTGCGCATCCCCGGCCGCGTCCGCATTCTTCATGACCTCAAATTGAACTTCCGCTTGCCCCGGCGACGGTGCGACACCGACGCCGCTGGGTTTTTTGGGATCGAAAATCTTATGCAAAATGCCCAAAGCCATGGTGTTCAAGAAAACCTTGAGCGAAATCCAACCCAATGCCTCAACGCCCGCCTGCCAAAACGTCTGCATCATGTAGGACTCCTGCTTGTCTTGTTGTTTTTGCGCCATCATGACCGGGTCCAGCTGCATCATGGAATTGTTGGCCAAAACGCTCGGATATTGCAGGGCGCCCGTAATCTTGTCCGCGATGGGCTTCATGCCTGCGGACTCTTTGCGCGCCAATTCGGCACCCGAAACCCGACCCGTACGATAATTTAAGTACGAGCTGTTGATTTGCAGGCCGGCTGAAAGGTCGTTGGCCGGACCGCCCTCGTAGAATTGCGGGCGTTGGATGGCCAACGCGTCGCCCGACTCCACCATGTCCGCAATGGCCTCGAAGTTGTCGGCGAGATTTGACAGCGTACACTGGCCGCGCGGGTTAAGCATGGCCAAACGTCCCATGCCCAAACTCATTTTGATGGTAAGGAGGCGCGATGGGTTGGGCCTACGACACAAGCTCAAACCTTCCAAGGGCGTACCCGCGGTCTGCTGTTGGACGAACTTATCCAAATTGTACAAAAATTCGGAACCGGCTTGGTTGGCCGTATTCTCCAACCATTTGCCGAACGGTTGGTTCCAAAACATGGGCTCTTGGCTGTCGCCGCCCGTCAAAATCAATTGCGCGGTTTCATACGCAACCTTCTGGGCGATCATGCCCAAAAAATCCAAAACGCCGCCGCCCACGGCAACCAAAATTTTGTTATACCATTTCTCGTTTATTTGCTTCTGCCGATAATACGAATACGTGCGCGCCTGTTCATTGTAAATGTTCCATTGCAAGACGTACTTTTCCCTGCAGGCCACGGCTTCGTGCCTAAAAGTTTCACAAATGCCTGAACCGATCGGAGGATAAGCCGATCTAGAAAGACAAGCCGCATAAGCGGTTGCGGCGTCAATACAGGTCTGGGCCATGGCATCGAATGGCAGAGTAGCCGGCTGGGTCAGCACTTGCGGCTCCGGGGGCGCCGCTTTGACGGCCGTTACGCTGACCAAAGAAGCTCCGACGGAACACAACATCCCTACGCAGAGTGCGGCTTTGGACAAAAGGCATTTCCAATCTTTCACCATATTTAAAATTGGTTGGCGCCGGCTTGTCCGGCTGTAGTACTGGCGGCTGTCCCGGTCCCGCCCTTATTCTTAAGCGCTTCGGCCGTATTTTTTTGCTGCTCCTCCGTTTCATTTATGGCCTGGTCCACCAGTTGCATCAATTGCTCATCTGTCAGTTTGTCCAAATCTTCTTGGGTGACTTTGCCTGAATCGATCAAAGCTTTACGCAGCACGGCCGGATCCTTAGGCACCTGGGAACGTAAATCCATATTCGCGCCCGCTTGCTCGGCGCCCGCCTTGAGCTGTTCGTTGTTGGTCAGATAAGCGTTCAAGTCCTGGGCTGTATTTTGTTGGTTGATCAAGTCCGTGTACGGCAAAGAGGTGGTCGCAAAATCGAACCGCATGGGATTGGGCGTACATTTTTCTCCGTGTTTGCACCACGGGTTTTCACCCAAAGCGATTTTGACGTTATCCGGAACTTCGTCGCCGGCCGTACTCCACAAGTATGGCGACGTTTTGTAGGTGTTGAGCTCTACCCAATCGGAAATCCCATCACCGTCCGTATCCGTACGTTTTTCGTATTCCTCTTGCACTTTAGTCGGGTCCTGAAGCAATTCCTTGTTCTTTATCAAATCCGCGACCTTGCCCTTGAAGGGCGCGTTGATGCCGTCCATGACGCTGGCGCCGGTCATGAACAACAAAAATACTGCACCTACTACAAAAGCAATAAATGCGATTTTTTGGTTGCGTTTCAATTGTGTCCAAGCCCACCCTTCTGTCCCATTTGAAATGGGTTTGTCCTCCTGCATAAATCGCTAAAATATCATATCACACAAGCAAAAAATCGGCCCTCGGCCGATTGTGGATATATAACCGCGTAGAGACGCCATCCGATGGCGTCTCTACGCCCATTTGACCTTCACGCTCTTCCCGTCCTTGCGGATGGGTATTTTTACCTCCAAAACGCCATTCTGCAGCTGGGCTTGGGCAGCATCCGTGGCCACGTGGTAAGGCAAGACCACGGACCGGCTGAACGAACCCCAATAACACTCGCGGTAATACCAATCCTTGTCTTGGTCTTCCTTGCTTTCCGAACGCTGTCCCCGAATCGTCAGCAAATCCCCGTGGATGGCCACGTCCAAATCGTCGGGTTTGACCCCGGCAACCAACGAACGCACCACCAACATGTCGCCTTCGCGGAATACGTCCACGGACAATTGGCCTTCGTCCAAATTGGCCAACCAGTCGTTGTTCACGGGCATGTTCATACGCCACGCATTATAACACAAACGCCATCAATGGTTGATGGCGTCGGATTTGCGGCTGTCGATCGTTGCGTTGAGACGCCATCAGATGTCGTCTCTACCGGATATTAATATTTATTAATCCCCCGACGCGGCCGGGTCCGTGGCCGGGGTTGCGGCGTCGGTCGTGGCGGGCGCGTCCGTCTTCTTTTCCACGCCAACCAAACAAACCGCTTGCCACGGCCGATAATGGCTGCGGAACGTCTCTTCGCGTTTGTTGCCGTCCGCGTAGGTCACGGCCGTGGAAAACTCGGCGTCCGCGCCCGCGTGTGCGGATTCGGTGCACTTCTTCTTGCCCGGTTCCAAATCCGTGCTCTCCACCAGCTTCATGGCCGGCGGCGACACGATGTTGTAAATCTTGGGCTTGGTGGTTTCCACCGTACGGCCGTCCTTGGTGCCCCACATCTCGAACGAAATTTCCGTGCCCACGATGTAGGCGTTCACGAAAATGTATTTGCCCGTGTCGTTCAGGAACTTCAAATCGGGCGCGGGGTCGTAAATGGTCGCGTCCGTGCCGGCCGGTTCGTAGTACGAGACGCGATACGAATGGTTGCGGCGCTCCACGATGGGCAAACCCGTGTCGATGGCCGCGCGGAACATGGTCGTTCCGACCTGGCACAGCCCTCCGCCGAATTCGGGCGTGGTCTTGTCGCCCTTGATCACCAACTCCGGCCACCAACCGTGCGCCCCGTCAACGGGCCCGAGGGACTTGAGCATGGAAAACGTTTCGCCGGGCGCGATAAGCGTGCCGTTGACCTTTTCCTCCACGGCTTTTTTGATGTTGCGGATGCGGTTGGTGGGCGAATTGCGGAAATTGGATTTGCCCACTCCGATCAATTCTTTGATGCCGAACTCGTCGAGTTCGCCGCCCGTAATCTGCCCGCGCTCCTCCTCCACCACCAAGGGAAAGGTAGACGAAGGCGGCCAGGAATCCAACAGCGGTTGCATGGTCTTGTCGATATTGACCTTGCGCCCCACGGTCCCGGCCTCAAATTTTTCAATTTTTCCGTCCTTGACTTCGATGGTGCCGCTCTTGCTCTCCACCTCAATGTCTTTGGCCAAAGCGTGCACGCTCGAGGCGAATGCCGCCTTGTCCAAAACCGCAGCCCCGTTCTCGGACGTGATCCAGGAGGCCAAAGTCGAAGTCGCGATGGGGTATGTTTTGTCGTCGTACGTAAAGACCAAGGACGGACGCGCCAAAATCGCCTTAACCTGATCGATCAGCGGCTGCAAATCCGCGGAGAGTTTGGCCGCTTTGGTCTTTTTTGTCTTGAGCGACAAGGGACTGAAGGAAGCCAAAGCCGCCTGTTGATGCAACTTATCGAACGTGCCGGCCAAATCCAATTCCACGCCGTCACGGTCCGGCACCACGCGCACCACGGGCTCGCCGCCTTTGGGCAAATCAATTTCATAAGTGGCGTCCGTGGGCGCGGGCAAATTGTCCGCGAATTGGCCCTTCAACGACTCGGCCAAACGCGCTTCGTCGATTTGCGCATCCACCGCGATTTTGATGGGACGGATACGCGCGCGCAAAAGCTCGTATGCGATTTTTTGGGTTTGGCGCTGTCTGCCTACGGAATACGCCGCGTCCGCGGCTTTGTCGATGTCGTACAAAATCAAATCCGGCGCATCGCTGTTAGAGGAAACCTGCAACGTCACGGTTTTGGAGTCCAACGAAAAAGTCAGCCCTTTGTCCAACGCATTGTCCGCGGCTTGGTTCAAAGCTTTTGTCGCCTCGTCTTTGGTCATGCCGTCCAACCGCACGCCCAAGGCGCTCACTCCGGGGTAAATGCGGTTCTCGTACATTTTGACGTACGCATAACCGCCGCCGACCAGGCCGGCCGCGAACAACAACACCACGCCCAAGGTTATGCCCGCCCAAATCAACGCCGGTTTTTTGAGGCTGGTCTCTGACTTTTTTTCTTTTCCCATAAATGTTTAAAAAACCAAATTCCAAACAACAAACAGCAAACAGTAAAACTGAATTACCAATGACCAATCACCAATAACCAAAGGACCAGTGCTCAGTTCCCGGTGGCAGCTACCGTCTACCGTCTACAAGCTACCGTCTCCCCCTCCCATCACCTCGTTCAAAATCTCCTTGGCGAACTTTTGGCGTCCCGCGTCTTCGCTGCCCGGCGCCACCAAAATTACGTGAACGGTCGAGCCCACGGTCGGCGTACCTTCAAAATCCTCGACCGGAGCGTTAAACGTTTGGCCGTTGGACAACGCGACGGCCACCGCGCCGTTCGTAATTTGCGAAACCGTTCCTTTAAGCATATTTGACGGTATTCAACCACGAAACCACGCACCGGGTCAAAGGTCGGACGTCATTATCAGGAAGTCGGAAGGAATTAGCATCTCTTGGACTTATGACTTTCCGACTTACGACTTTTCCATAACAAACAAAGACCTTAAACAATCCGCATCCAAGAAATCTATTTATAGGGGAAAGCGAGTCGAAACCAGCTTTAACCTACGAAGAGATCCCATGCTTGTCGTGGATGCAGATTGTTTAAAGCCTCTGTAATTTGGCTTTGATGGAATGTAAAAATGCGTTTTTCGGTATCAGGATTGTGTTTTATACCACATTCCGTAAAACTTGTCAACCCTCTAACCGGTCCGTACTTTGCTTTTTTGGCTTAAATCGGCTCTACATAATCGACAACGCGATTAGTGGCCGTAGATGACAAATGGCGTCTCTCCATTTCGGGGACGCCTCTCAAGGTACGTTTTGATTATTACACGGCCCTAAACCTTCGTCAAGAGTCGTATTTTAGCTTGTTTTAGCCATTTTTTAAAATGTCTTGCAATTTAACCGAAAGCAATTGCGAGACGCCGTCGCTGCCCATGGTCACGCCGTACAGAATATGCGCCCGGCCCATGGTGGCGCGGTTATGGGTCACGATGATGAATTGCGTACGGTCGGAAAGTGAACTCACTATCTCCGCGAACTTGGCCGAATTGGATTCGTCCAACGCCGCGTCCACCTCGTCCAAAACCACGAACGGCGACGGGTTGGTTGCCATGATGGCGCAAATCAACGCAATGGAAGTAAGCGCACGCTCCCCGCCCGAAAGCAAAGCGATGGATTTAAGGCGTTTACCCGGTGGCGTGGCTTGGATTTCGATGCCCGTGGGCCCGGCGTTCGGATCCACGTCCTTGACCAACTCACCTTGCTCATTGAATTCGGGCTCGGGGAAGACCTCCAGGATTTTGGCTTCGCCGCCCACGAACAGTTTTTTGAAATACAAACCGAATTCGCGGTCTAGGTTCCTGAAAGCCAATTTGCTGCGTTCGGCAATGGTCTGGTCCAGCTCTTTGACGATGGTTTCGAGCGACGCGATGGCTTGGGTCAAATCCTGGACCTGGACGTTGAGTTCGTCGTAGCGCTTTTTGGTTTCGCCGTATTCCTTGAGCGTCTCCGGGTCGATGCCACCGATCCACTCCAATTGTGCGCGCAATTTGGCGATGCGCGGCAAATGCGCTTCAGGCTGGGCTTCGGCGCCGCTTTTTTCGGCTAGCCTTTCCAGCGCGTCAGGCTCTTGGCCCACGTGCGCGTAAGCGTCCTGCAGAAACGCGTCGCGCCGCGTTTCCACGCGCGCCAGTTCCACGGCCGCTTCCGACACGCGCCGTTCGGCCGTGTGCTGTTCTTGCCGCAGGCGCGAAAGTTCGCGTTGCACATCGAACAGGTGCGCGCGTTTCTTCTCTTCCTGCTTGTTCCATTGGTCCATGGCCTGTTGGGCTTCGAACGCCTTTTTATTAAGCTCGGACATGGACGACGCGATGTCCGCCATTTCCTTCACGATTTCCGGATCGATTTCCGGCGCCTGTTCTGGCTCGGGCGCAGGCCGCTCGAGTTTGGACACCAAATCCGCAGTGCGGCCGTGCAAATCCGCGACCATTTTTTTGACCTTCTCGATATCCGGCTTTTCCTGCTCCACCGCCTTAAGCAGTTCGGCGTGCCGTTTTTGCACGTCGTCGATGGCTTCGATGATTTTGGTAAGGGGTAATGGGGCCCAAGGCTTTTCCGCCCTGACCTTGGCCACTTCGCGTTTGGTCTCGAGCCGCATCTGGCGTTCGCGCAATCGCGATTTTTCCTCGTTCAGCCTGTCCATGGCCTCGCGCAGTGCGCCAAAACCTTCCGATTGGGGCACGGCTTTTTCCATGGCCGTGAGTTCGGCCTCAAGCTTCACCGATTCTTCCGCATGTTTGGCCGCGGCCGATGACGCGTCTTTGTGGTTCTTGTCGGCTTTGGACAAAGCGTCGCGCAAATCGCGCCACGTGCCGCCGTAATAGCGAGTCTCCAAATCCTTGAGTTCGGCTTCCAGGGCTTCGCGCTGCTCCAAACGCTTCACTTGACGTTCGAGCGAGGTCAGGCGCGGGCTGATTTCGCGCAGCAGCGCCTCGGTCTGGCGCAAGTTGTCGTGCGAGGCTTCGAGTTTGTTGACGCTGGCCTGGCGTTTGAGCTGAAACGGCCGCAAACCCGCGGCTTCGTCAAAAAACACTTTGCGTTCCGTGGGCGATGACGAAAGCACCTCGTCCACCATGCCTTGGCCGATGACGCTATAAGTGCGTTGGCCGATGCCGCATTGCGCGAGCAAAAGCGTGACGTCGGTCAGGCGCGCGGCCTGACGGTTGACTTCATATTCTGATTGGCCGTCGCGGTACAACCGGCGCGTGATTACGATTTCCGAGAGGTCGAGATCCGGCTTGTCGTCGTTCTCCATGTACATGGTAACTTCCGCGAATCCGGAACGCGCCTTCTTTTCCGTGCCCGAAAAAATCACGTCCTCGGATTTCTTGCCGCGCAGCAATTTCATGCTCTGTTCGCCCATGACCCAGCGGATGGCGTCGGCCACGTTGGACTTGCCCGAACCGTTGGGTCCGACCACGGCCGTCAAACCGCGTTTGCCGTCCGTGTCGGGTTGGAATTCCAACACCGTCTTGTTGGCGAAGGTCTTGAAACCTTGGATTTCTAGGCGCTTGAGGTACATAAAATCGTCATTAGCATAAAGCCAAAACTGGCCGTTTACAAGGGGAAAAAGTACCTCTCCCCCACCCCTCCCTTACAAAGGGAGGGGCTTAATTCACACCCTCCCTCGTTAAGGGAGGGTAGGGTGAGTTGACGTTATAAAAAACGGCCATGTAGCAGCCGTCTAACGAGTCTTGCGCGGGCCCATAGTCGGACGCCGTTTGGCCTTTGTTGTTCGGCACGCCTTGTGCGTGCGAGAAAGTTCCTCGAGCGTAGGGTACTTGCGTTTGAGTTCAGATATGCTCATCGGACGATCGAGCTGGAAACGGGAATCCTCCAACTCGAGACCCATGACGCCAAGCCCCCGGCCGGCCAAGGCAGTCCGAACCTCATCCAGGTCTTCCGAGTCCACCCATAGGACTTCTCTGACGCTTTTGCCTTCGTTCTGTTCTGGCAACAACACCTTAACGAATGAACGCTGATGCTTGTCGGCCATCTGCTCCTCCTTACGTGGCGTTAGATTACATTCCTAGATCAAAATGTCAACCGGGACGATCCGACTTCCGACTCGATGCACTTGAAGGACCTGACGGACCTGATAGACTTGATGGACACATGGCGAGTTACGTCAGCCGCGCCGGCGAAAAACTTCAAGGCGCTTTGGAGCATTTCAAAATCGACCCAACCGGCCTGACATGTTTGGACGTGGTTTATTCCACGGGCGGCTTCACGGATTGCCTACTGCAGCGCGGCGCCACGCATGTCTATGCCGTGGATACAGGCTACGGTTTGCTGGACTGGAAATTGCGCAACGACCCGCGCGTAACCGTGCTCGAACGCACCAATATCCTGCACGACGTGCCGGAGTTGGATGCGGCCAAAGACACGATTAAGCTGGCCGTGGCCGATACGAGTTGGACCAGATTACAAAAATCCGTGCCCGCGACCCTGCGCTTCCTTGCCCTGGCGCCCGTCTGCTTGCCCTCATCAAACCCCACTACCAAGTGGCTCCGGCCGATCTGGTCAAAGGCATCCTACCTGACGAAAAATCCGAAAAGGTCGCCGAACGCGTCCGCTCCGAGCTCCGTGATTCGGGCTTCGCGCTCAGACCCCTCTACGAATCCCCCATCCGCGGCGGCAAAGGAAATAGGGAGTTTTGGGTGCTAATCGATAAAAGTTCATAATGTTGATAAAGTTTATAATGTTCGTAAAGTTCATAGCGTTGGGCGACTCTTAACAAAAAGCTCAATATATGCTAACTTTATGAACATTACGAACGTTAAAAACGTTCAATCGCTATGACCTCCCGCCCCCAACGTTCCGAACACTTCCGCCAGGACATGGCCGATATTTTGGCGCGCCGCGCCGAGTTCCCCAATGCCTTTGTGACCGTGGTCGACGCGCACCTGACCGACGACCAACAGTTCGCCACCATCATCCTAAGCGTCATGCCGGCTTCGGCCGAAGACTCGGTGCTGGAAGCGCTTAAAATCTACAAACGCGACATCGGCAAAGACATGGCCAAAACGCTGAAGCTGCGCCGCATGCCCATCTTAAATTGGAAATTCGATTACACGGAAGAAAAGGCGCAACACATCGAGGATTATATGGAGGATTTGAAAAGGAAGGGCGAGCTGTAACCAAAGCGTTCGCCTTCCCAACCCCTTGACCAAACCCTAAATTCGGGTTAATTTGTCGCATTGGTTTTATGGAACTGACCCATCGCTACAAACGGCTTCACGACCTGTTGGCGAACGCCCAGCGGGTGCTTGTAATTGCCCATAAAAAGCCGGACGGCGACGCGTTGGGTTCCACGACCGCCATGCACCTGTGGCTCAAGCGTTTGGGCAAAGACGTCGCTTTGTTTTGCGCGGACAAACCCGGCCCGTCATACGCCCATCTCGCGAGCTCCATGGATTATTCCAACGACCCGGCGGTTTTCGACCAGCCGTACGACGCGGTCATGGTTTTGGATTCCGGCGATCTGCGTTACGCGGGCGTGGACCAATTCATGGCGCGACTTCCCGGCAAGCCCACGCTCGTGGACATGGACCACCACGCAACCAACCAGTTCTTCGGCGACGTGAACGTGGTTAGGCCTGACGCCAGTTCGACGTGCGAGGTGGCTTATGGATTTTTCGAGGCCAACGGCGTGTTCATCGATCCGGAAATTGCGACCGCCTTGCTCACCGGCATCCTCACGGACACGTCGCATTTTTCCAATGCCGCGACTACAAGCCGAGTTTTTGACGCGGCCGGCAAACTGATCTCGCTTGGCGCCGATACTTCTGCCATTACGCGCGGCATTCTGATGAATAAGGAAGTTCCGCTGTTGCGCCTGTGGGGTACGGCCTTCTCGCGTTTGCGCCATAACCCCAAATACGACATCACGTTCACTTACCTCTTGCCCGAGGATTCCAAAGCCGCAGGCGTGGCCCCGCAAACCACCGAAGGCTTAATCAATTTTTTGGCCGCCGTGTGCGGTAGCGCGGACGCGGTCATGGTCGTGCAGGATACGGGCACGGGCACGGTCAAAGGCTCGTTCCGTTCCGTGCGCCGCAACGTCGCGGCCGTGGCCAAACTCATCGGCGGCGGCGGCCACGTCAAAGCCTCGGGATTCGCCATCGACGGCAAACTCGAAATGACGACGGACGGGGTGAGGGTGGTTTAGCACTCTCCACATTTGACTGCCAAATATGTTTGGTTTATCATTGCCTACGTCATCCCGAACTTGATTCAGGATATCAATTAACAACAATCGATCGAGATGCCGAAATAAATCCGGCATGACCATAGCGATAAAATTTATAAAAATTATGAGCAACCGATATACGATAACCTCCCAAATGCACGGCAGCTTTTTGGTCCCGACAGTCATCGAAAAGACGCATCAGGGCGAACGCGCTTATGATATCTACTCGCGTCTCTTGAAGGACCGCATCATTATGCTGGGTTCGCCCATCGACGACGACGTGGCTAATATCGTGGTCGCGCAAATGCTGTTTTTGGAAAGCGAAGACAAGTCCAAGGACATCAAACTTTACATCAACTCCCCGGGCGGTTCGGTGAGCGCGGGCTTGGCCATATACGACACCATGCAGACCGTGGCCTGCGACGTGCAGACCATTTGCATCGGCATGGCCGCGTCCATGGGCGCTGTGCTGCTTGCGGGCGGCAAGCCCGGCAAGCGCATGGCTTTGCCCAACTCGGAAATCATGATCCACCAGGTGCTGGGCGGGGTGGAAGGCCAAGCCACGGACATCAAAATCCGCGCCGAGCGCATCCTCAAAATGAAGGACCAGCTCAACAAGATTCTGTCCAAACACACGGGCAAGAACTTCAAGCAGGTGGAGTTGGACACGGACCGCGACAACTTCATGGATCCCAAGCAGGCGAAGGCTTACGGGTTGATAGACAAGATTCTCGAATAAATGGTCCTGGGTCCTAGGTGCTTGGTCCTGGTCGATGAACAAACCCAGACCCCGGACCAAGGACGAAGGACCAAAAATCCGGCCTCGCGGCCGGATTTATGTTATCTTAAATTCCGACTTCCTGTTTAATGACCTCCGACATGATACATGTCCGCGGCTATTTTTCCTCCCCGTCGGTGTTGACCAACGCGGCGCTCGAGAGCATGTCGCCGTCTTCCTTGAAGCGCATGACACGCACGCCTTGGGTGTCGCGGCCGAGCATGGGCACGGTCTTGTACGGCACACGAACCACCACGCCGTGCTTGCTGATCATCATCAAGTCACGGTCGTCGCCTTTGCTGGCCACGAACGCGCCGACCACGGAGCCGGTTTTGGCCGTGACCTTCATGGTGCGAATGCCCGAACCGCCACGACCCTGTTGTTTGTATTCATTAAGGTTGGTCTGTTTGCCCAAGCCGTTCTGGGCCACGGTGAACAGCGTGAACATGCCTTTATCCGCCAGTTTGGGATCGATTATGTCCATGCCCACCACTTCGTCGTCCTTCTTGAGCTTGATGCCGCGCACACCGGCCGCGGACCGGCCCATGGCGCGCACGTCCTCTTCAGAGAAGCGGATGGATTGGCCGTTTTTGGTGACCAATGACACGTCGTCTTTGCCGCCCGTGGGTTTGACCCACAACAGGTCGTCGCCGTCGTGGAGCGTGATGGCGATAAGGCCGCTGCGGCGCACGTGTGCAAAATCCTCGATGGCCGTCTTTTTTATCGTGCCTTGGCTCGTGACCATGGTCAAAAACTTGGCGCCTTCCATATCGGTCAGGGGCAGCGAGACCGAGGCTTTTTCGCCCGGCGCGAGCTGCAAGAAGTTGACGATGGCCTGGCCTTTGCTGGTGCGGCTGCCCTGCGGGATTTCGTAGGCTTTGAGCTGGAACACGCGGCCCCGCGTGGTGAAGAACAGGATGTCGGCGTGCGTGTTGGTTGAGAACAGCTGTTCGACTTCGTCCTCCTCCTTGGTGGCCAAACCGGCCACGCCCTTGCCGCCGCGGCCTTGGGTGCGGAACGTGTCGGGCGGCAGGCGCTTGATGTAACCGTCACGCGTCAGCATGACGATGGTGGACTCGTCGGGCACCAAATCCGTGATGGAAAATTCGCCCACCGGATGCGGGATGACCGTGGTGCGGCGCTCGTCGCCGAAGCGTTCCTTGATGTCCAGCGTCTCTTTTTTGATGAGGTCGCGCATCTTCTTGACCGACTTGAGGATGGACTCGAGTTCGGCGATGAGCTTCATCTTCTCCTCGTATTCCTGTTCCACCTTCAAACGCTCGAGGTTGGCCAATTGTTGCAGGCGCATCTCCAAAATGGCCATGGTCTGCGGTTCGGTCAACCGGAATTTCTTCATCAAATTCTCCTTGGCCTCGTCCTTGTCTTTGGATTTCTTGATGGTCTCGATGATGTCGTTTATCTTGAGCAGCGCGATGCGCAAACCCTCCAAAATGTGAGCGCGGTCCTTGGCCTTGGTCAAATCGAATTCGGTCCGGCGGCGCACCACCACCTCGCGATGTTTGATGTACTCGGCCAGCATGTCCTTGAGCGTCAAGACGCGCGGCACTATGCCGTCCACCAACGCCAACATGTTGACGTGGAACGTCTCCTGCAGTTGCGTGAGCTTGAACAGCTGGTTCAAGACCTTTTTGGGATACGAATCCTTTTTGAGCTCGATGACCACGCGTACGCCGTCCTTGTCCGATTCGTCGCGCAGGTCGCGGATGCCTTCGATTTTCTTCTCCTGCACCAGCATGGCGATCTTTTCGAGCAACGTGGCCTTGTTCACGGCGTACGGGATTTCGTTCACGATGATGCGGAACGAACCGGCCTTCTCTTCGATGATTTCGGTCTTGGCGCGCATCACGATGCCGCCCTTGCCCGTGGCGTACACCTGTTTGATGGCGTTCTTATCGTAGATGATGCCGCCCGTCGGAAAGTCAGGACCGGGCACGATCTTCACCAAATCGTCGACTTCGATGTCCGGATCGTCGATGAGGGCCACGATGGCGTCGCTTAGTTCCGAGAGGTTGTGCGGCGGGATGTTGGTGGCCATGCCCACGGCGATGCCCACCGTGCCGTTCAGGAGCAGGTTCGGGAGTTTGGCCGGCAATACGGTCGGTTCCTGTTTGGTGCCGTCGAAGTTGGGCGTAAAATCCACGGTCTGCTTTTCGATGTCATGCAGCATCTCTTCCGCGATGCTGGCGAGCTTGGCTTCGGTATAGCGGTAAGCGGCCGCGCCGTCGCCGTCCATGGAACCGAAGTTGCCCTGGCCTTTGACCAGCGGATAGCGCATGGAAAAATCCTGGGCCATGCGCACCATGGCGTCGTAAACGGCCGAATCGCCGTGCGGGTGGAAGTCGCCGAGCACGCGGCCCACCACCGTGGCCGACTTGCGGAATTTGGCGTTGGCGCGCAAGCCCTCCTGCCACATGGCGTACAGGATGCGGCGGTGCACGGGTTTCATGCCGTCACGCACGTCGGGCAAGGCGCGCGAGATGATGACCGACATGGCGTAATCCAAATAGCACGAACGCATTTCGTCCGAGAGGGATTGCGGCACGATGTTGCCGATCTTCTGTTCTGGCGTCAGTTCTTCTTTGTCTGGCATATCGATGGTGTCTGATGTCGGATGTCGGAAGTCAAGTCAAGGAAATCGCATTTCGGATTCTGATTTTATGCTTCCGGAATTACCTGTGGCTGATGAATCTTACAAATCTTATGAATCACTTTAAGTCCTCGGTCACACCCGCGGGCAAGGCCGGTTTGGCCGTAGCGTCCGCCGTCTCAGCCTGGGCCCGGGTGCCGCTGGCCGCGGCTTTAACCGCTTGGGTCAAAACTTGTTGGAAATTCACGTTCGCGCCTTGGGCATCCTGCAGTTGCCGGAGTTGGGTTTGGGCTTGCTGGATGTTTTGCATCAGCCCGTCCTCGTTTTTCTTGTCTTCGAAAGTTTGTTTGACCTGGCCCGGCAAATCCTTAAGTTGGTTCGTGATTTCCGCCGGGGGTTGGATGGCGTTCGCGATTGACTGGCGCATGGCATAGACCCAGCCCGCGCCGATGGCTACCACGCATATCATCACCCCGGCCCACAACGATGCCATTTGGCTTCGGTTCATGGGCACGCGGCGCGCGGCATGGGCCTCTATGACCTGCCGCTTCTCTTCTTCGCTCATGAGCAGCGTGCGCGGCGGCGGTTTGACCTCGGTTTGGGGCCTAGGCGGCGGCGCGTCGAATGTGCGTTTGCGGGGCATAATTTTTATTGAATTGCCAATATCCAATAGCCAAGATCCATTTCAACCCTCCTGCGTTTGGTCATTGGTATTTGGTTATTGGTTATTCTTATGAGATTCACGTCCTTTCCACCACCATAACCACCAAATCTTCGGCCGGCAATTCCTTTTTGGCGATCTTCAGGCGATTGGCGTCCTGGCGTTTGCAGACTCCCATGGCGCCACAGAACTGCTCCACGGTTCCGAGTTGGGTTTTGATGCCCGGTACGTGGTAGTGCATAGGCAAAACCATGCGCGGTTCGATCATGGAGATGACGCTGGCCGCGGTCTTGCCGTCCATGACTTCGCCGCCGCCCACGGGCAGGATGAGCACGTCCACGTTGCCCAAAGCCTCGATTTCGTAATCCGTGGGCTTGCGTCCCAATTGGTCCAAAAAAGCCACGTTCATGTCTTCGGCTTGGATGCTGAAGATGAGCGGACGCTTGAGGCCTTCCTCGGCCGCCGGATCCTGGATGCCGTGCACGAACACGCCGCGTACTTCGTATTCCCCCGGATCGGAAATCACGAACGGAGAACCGGCCACGCCTTCCACGTTGAACTTCTTGCGGTCTTGGTGGGACAGCAAAAGGATGTCCGGTTCGATGGTCCGGGGAAAGCGGATGGCCTGCTCGTTTTCGTACGGGTCGGTCATGATGGTGACCGTCTTGTCGCCGTATTTCGCCTCGATGCGCACCGAGGAATAACCATGCCAGAAAATTTGCATAATCTAGAGCAATTTTGATGGCCAAAGATTACCATATTTACGGCCTCCGGACAAGCCAAAAATCGGGGCGTGTCAATCCCCCGGACCATGTCCCGCGTCGCACGTCCCACCGTCCTAAAACCTGCGACGCGGGACGTGCGACGATGCGACGTTTTACCGCATTCTTTGTTGCGTCTTGAACGCAAACCCGCCCGCAATGGCGATGCCGAGCGCGTCGGCCGCGTCGTCGGGTTTAGGGATTTCTTTAAGCTTCAACAGCCGCGCCACCATCTGTTCCATCTGCTTTTTGTCCGCGCCGCCGTACCCGGCCACGGCTTGTTTGATTTCGTTTGGCGTAAGTTCGACCAAGGGCAAACCCGCGTCCGCGATGGCCAACAGAATGACGCCGCGCGCCATGCCGACCTTGAGAGCGGTTTTGACGTTGGTTTGGAAAAACAATTTTTCCACGGCCACGGCGTCGGGCTTGAAGCGCCGGATGGCTTCAGCCACGTCGTTCCTGACGGTTTGGAGGCGTTCGGAAAAATCCGACTCCGCGTCGGTTTCGATGCACGAATGCCAAACATGTTTTGCGTCCGTTCCCGTGAACTCAACAACGCCGAGACCCGTACGTCCGAAGCCAGGATCGATGCCGAGGACCATTAACTTTCCCCTCCTTGATGAGGAGGGGTTAGGGGTGGTGTCGTTTAATTTTTCTCCCACCCCCTCTTGCTCCCCCTCTGGCAGGGGGAGAACGGCGTTATCAATTGGCATTCGTAAACACGTTCTGCACGTCATCGTTCTCCTCCAATGCATCCACCAATTTGGCCACGGATTCGCCTTCGGTTTCGGTGAGCTCGACCGTATTCTTGGGCAGCCATTCGAACTGCGCAGACGCGACCGTAAGGCCGGATTTGGCGGCCGCGTCGTTGATTTTTGAGAGGTCGGACAAGGCGCAAACGATCATTGTCTCACCGTCTTGTTCTTTGATGTCCTCGGCTCCGGCTTCGATGAGCGCCATCTCGACGTCGTCTTTTTTGTCGGCCGGGATGGCGTTGGCGCGCACCACGCCTTTATGGTCGAATTGGAAAGCCACGGAACCGGGCGTAGCCAAAGTGCCGCCGTTTTTGGACAGTATGATTTTGACGTCATTGGCTGCGCGGTTGCGGTTGTCGGTCAGGCATTCGACGATGTAGGCCGTGCCCGCCGGACCGTAAGCCTCGTAACGCAAGCTCTCGACCTGTTCCTCGCCGTTCGCGCCGGAACCGCGCGTGACGGCGCGTTCGATGCTGTCCTTGGGCATGTTGGCCGCGCGTGCGCGGTCGATGGCCATGCGCAACATGAAGTTCATGCCCGGATCCGGGCCTTTTTCGCGAACCGCAACCACGATCTCACGCGCGAGTTTGGTGAAGGAAGCCGAACGCTTGGCGTCGACGGCCCCCTTGAACTGTTTGACTTTGCTCCATTTGGAATGGCCAGACATATTTCGTAAACATGTAACTTGTAGCATGTATCAGGCGGCAACGAACGGTACGTTGCTTCAAGTTACATAATACATGCTACATGATATGCCCGATGTTACCCTCCCCTTCCGCGTTTGTCGAGAAGCAAAAAGCGGCGTCCCGCTTGGCCAAGGCTTCGTGGGATACGCCGCTTTTTTTAATTTTCGATTCTTGCTTTTTGATTCTCCGAGACGTTGTACGTGGTACGTTGTACGAAGTACGACGACCGCTCACTACGCCGCCTCTTCAAACTCCTCGTCGGCTTGAGGCTCGGTTTCGACAACCTCTTCCTTCTTGCCGAAGTGGTAAGAGAAGCCCGTGCCGGCCGGGATGAGACGGCCGATGATGACGTTCTCTTTGAGGCCTTCGAGGCGGTCGATCTTGCCCGTTACGGCCGAACCGATAAGCACGCGCGCCGTCTCTTGGAAGGAGGCGGAGGCGAGCCACGAATCCGCGGTCAAAGCCACCTTGGTGATGCCCATGAACAGGTCTTCGAGCACGGCCGGCTTGCCGCCGCGCGCTTCCACGGCCTTGATTTCCTCGAGCGCGCGGGCGCGGTCGACGATTTCGCCGGGCAAAAGCTCGGTGTCGCCCGGGTCGCGCACGTAACTGCGGCTGAAGAGTTGGCGGATGATGAGTTCGATATGCTTTGAGTTGATGCGTTGGCCCTGCGTGGCGTAGATGGAGAGCACTTCCTTGAGCAGGTATTGCATGACCGCGTGGTGGCCCTTGGATTTGAACAGGAGCTGCAGGTCCAAATGCCCTTCTGTCATCTGGTCGCCGGCCGCCACTTCTTGGCCGTCCTTGACCAGGATCTTGAAGCCCACGGGCACCGGGTATTCGACCACGGCCTCGCCTTCGTACACCAAGGTCAAACGGTTTTTGCTGAGTTTGACCGTGCCCGGATGCGGGGCCGCGATTTCCGTGCCGTCACCGCGCACGATGATGGCTTCGCCCGCGTCGACCGAGGCGCCGTCTTTGACTTTGACTTCGTCCTTGCTCGTGACCACGAACGGCTCTTCCTTGGCTTCGGTGGCGTGCACGCGGATGACTTTGCCGGCCTTGGCCGCTTCCACCAGTTTTTCTCCGGTGGTCGCGCGCAATTCGTGCACTTCAGGTTCAACGATGCTGATTTTGCCCGCCAATTCGGCCATGACCGCACGGTGCTTGGGGATACGCGCTTCGAACAGTTCTTCCACGCGCGGCAAACCTTGGGTGATGTCGCCGCCCGCGGCCACGCCGCCGGTGTGGAAGGTGCGCATGGTGAGCTGCGTGCCAGGTTCGCCGATGGATTGCGCGGCCATGACGCCGACCGCGGCTCCGAGTTCGGCCGATTTGTTGAAGGCCAGGTTGTAGCCGTAGCATTTGCTGCACAAACCGCGATGGTTCTTGCAGGTCATGACCGAACGCACGTGGGCCTTCTGCACCGGAATCTCCAGTTTCTTGAGTTCGCGGATGATTTCTTCGGTGATGAGCGTGTCCTTGGGCACCAAAATCTTGCGTGAACCGGGCGCGGTGATGGCGTCGATGGTCCAGCGGCCCAAGATGCGGGTAATCAGGCTCTCGCCGATTTCCTCGCATTCCTCGTGCGTCAGCAACATGCCGTCAGTGTCGCCGCAATCCTCGTTGAAGATGATCATGTCCTGCGCCACGTCCACCAAACGGCGGGTCAAGTGGCCGGCGTTGGCCGTCTTCAAGGCCGTATCGGTCAGACCTTTGCGCGTGCCGTGGGACGAGATGAAGTATTCGAGCACGTTCAGGCCCTCGCGGAAAGACGAACGGATGGGCAACTCGATGATTTCGCCCGAAGGGTTGGTCACCAAGCCTTTCATGCCGACCACCTGGGTCAACTGCACGACCGAGCCGCGGGCACCGGAATCCATCATGGCCGAAACCGAACCCGTGGGGTTGAGCGCGTTCTTGGACATGTTCTTGACCCGGTCCTGGATGTCGGACCAGACCTTGATGATTTGGGTGTAGCGCTCGCGTTTGGTGAGCAGACCTTCCTTATACTGTTCCTCAATGGTCAAAACGCGCTTTTCGGCCTCTTCCATGAGCGGATATTTGTCGGGCAAATCAGGCAGTTCGCCGATGCCGTACGAAAAGCCGGAACGCGTGATCATCTTGTAGCCGAACTCCTTGATGCGGTCGAGCGTGCGCGCCGTTTCTTCGAACCCGTATTTGTCGATGCAGGCCTGGGTCAAGTCGCCCAATTGTTTCTTGCCCAAGCGTTCGGTCGGGAACGGCATGCCTGGCGGCAAAACGCGCCAGAACAGGATGCGGCCCACGGTGGTTTCCGTGACCGGTTCGCCTTCGGCCAAACGCACCTTGATTTTTTCGCGCGCCGAAAGCTTGCCCGCCTGGTAGGCGTATATGGCCGTCTCGGGCGAACCGAACGTCTTGATTTTGCCGTCAGCCGGTTCGAGGATGGTGGTCATGTAGTACACGCCCCAAACGATGTCCTGGGTGGGCGTGGTCACGGGCGTGCCCGTGGCCGGCTTGAGCAGGTTCTTGGTCGAAAGCATGAGTTCGCGCGCTTCCCATTGCGCCTCTTCGGTGAGCGGCACGTGCACGGCCATCTGGTCGCCGTCGAAGTCCGCGTTGAACGCCGTACACACGAGCGGATGGATTTGGATGGATTTGCCTTCGATGAGCACTGGCTGGAAGCCTTGGATGCCCAAACGGTGCAGCGTGGGGGCGCGATTAAGCAGGACCACGGCTTGGCTGGCGATGTTTTCCAAGATGTCCCAAACCTCCGTGTGGTCGGCTTCGATGTAGCGGTTGGCCGAGCGGATGTTGTGCACGATCTCGTTCTTGATGAGCTGGGCGATGATGAACGGGCGGAAAAGTTCGAGCGCCATGGTCTTGGGCAGGCCGCACTGGTGCATCTTGAGCTGCGGGCCGATGACGATGACCGAACGGCCTGAATAGTCCACGCGTTTGCCGAGCAGGTTTTGGCGGAAGCGACCCTGTTTGCCCTTAAGCTGGTCGGCCAACGACTTGAGTTGGCGTTTCTTGCCCGTGGCCGACATGACGGTCTTGGTGTGGCGCGCGCTGTTGTCGATGAGCGCGTCCACGGCTTCCTGCAACATGCGCTTCTCGTTGCGCGTGATGACTTCAGGGGCATGCAGTTCGATCAGGCGCTTCAGGCGGTTGTTGCGGTTGATGACGCGGCGGTACAGGTCGTTGGTGTCGGCCGTAGCGAAGCGTCCGCCGTCCAAAGCCACCATGGGGCGCAGGTCCGGCGGGATGACGGGCAGCACCTTAAGCACGGTCCAATGCGGTTCGATCTTTTGGTTGTTGAGCGACTTCAAAAGCTTAAGCCGGCGGATGCTGTGTTCATAACGCGCGCCGGTCAGCTTCTTGAGCTCTTCCTGCAGCGCGTTGACCGTCGCGTCCACGTCAATCTTTTTCAGGAGGTCGTCGATGGCTTCGGCGCCAATCTTGGCCTCGAACACGTGGCCGAATTTGAGCGACAGCTCGTGGTACTCGTTCTCGGACAGGATTTTCAAAGGCTGGAGCGTCTTGAGTTCCTTTTCCGCTTCGGAGAATTCGGCGTCCAATTCCTTGAGCTTGCGGTCTTTGGTGGCCGCGACCTTCTCCAGTTCCTTGTCAGCTTCCGCGGCTTTGATTTCGTCCTTCTGTTTGCGGTCGCCCACGCGGGTCACGTCACGCTCGTAATCCATCTCGATCTGCTTGCGCTTGCCCTTGTATTCGGTGCGCAACTGCTCGATAACTTGGTCGCGCAGCTCTTCGTTGACCTCGGTCACGATGAACGCCGCGAAGTACACGACTTTCTCGAGTGCCATGATGGACAGGTCAAGCACCGTGCCGATACGCGAAGGCACGCTGCGCAAGAACCAGATGTGGGTTACGGGCGAAGCCAGTTCGATGTGGCCCATGCGTTCGCGGCGCACCAACGAATGCGTGACTTCCACGCCGCACTTGTCGCACACGATGCCCTTGTAGCGGATCTTCTTGTATTTGCCGCAATAGCATTCCCAGTCCTTGGACGGGCCAAAAATCTCTTCGGCGAACAAGCCGCTCTTTTCGGGTTTTTGCGTGCGGTAATTGATGGTCTCGGGTTTGGTGACTTCCCCGTACGACCAGCCGCGGATGGTCTCCGGCGAGGCGAGCCTCAGACGGATGCCGTTGAAGTCCGTGGTCTTGACGTTCTCTGATTGGAAAAACGACATATGTGATCGATGGGTTAGAAGTTACCGGGTTCGGACGCGGGAGCGTCCCACACCATGTCTTCGGCCGAAGCCGGAGCTTCGTTCGCGGGCGCGGGTTTGGCCACGTGCGTGGGCTTGGCCTCCTCGATGCGGCGGCCGTCCTTCAGGAGTTCGACGTCCAAGCACAGGCCTTTGAGTTCGCGCATAAGCACGTTGAACGATTCGGGCACGTTGACCTTGGAGATGGCCTCGTCCTTGATGATGGCTTCGTACGCCTTGGAGCGGCCGGTCACGTCGTCGGATTTGATGGTCAGGATTTCCTGCAACATGTGCGCCGCGCCGTACGCTTCGAGAGACCAGACTTCCATTTCGCCGAAGCGCTGGCCGCCGGATTGCGCCTTGCCGCCAAGCGGCTGTTGCGTAATGAGCGAATACGGGCCGATGGAGCGCTGGTGGATCTTGTCTTCGACCATGTGGTGCAGCTTGAGCATGTAATTGTAACCCACGGTCGGCGGATGTTCGTATTCCTCGCCGGTGCGGCCGTCGCACAACCGGATCTTGCCGTCGGTCGGGAAGCCGGCGTTGGCCAACTCATCGCGAATCGTGTCCTCGGGCACGCCGTCGAACACGGGCGTGGCCACGCGGTAACCGTTGGCGTTGGCCGCCAAGCCCATGTGCGTCTCGAGGATTTGCCCCAGGTTCATACGGGAGACCACGCCCAAAGCGGAGAGGATGATGTCCACGGGCGTGCCGTCCTCCAGGAAGGGCATGTCTTCGACCGGCACGATGCGCGAGATGACGCCCTTGTTGCCGTGGCGTCCGGCCAACTTGTCGCCCACTTGGATTTTGCGCAGGTCGGCGACCGCCACCACGATGCGTTTGAGCACGCCCGGCTGCAGCTTGTCGCCGTTTTCGCGCGTGAAGGTGGTCACGCCCACGATTTTGCCGTGCGCGCCGTGTTCCAGATACAGCGAAGTGTCGCGCACGTCGCGCGCCTTCTCGCCGAAAATCGCGCGCAGCAGCTTTTCTTCGGCCGAGAGGTCGGTTTCGCCCTTAGGCGTAATCTTGCCCACCAGAATGTCGCCGGATTTGACCTCGGCGCCGATGCGCACCACGCCGTTCTCGTCCAAATTCTTGAGTTTCTCTTCGGACACGTTAGGGATGTCGTTGGTCACGACTTCGGGGCCGAGTTTGGTGTCGCGCACGTCGATGGCGTAATGCTCGATGTGCACGCTGGTGAAGCGGTCCTGTTGCACCAGTTTTTCCGACAGGATGATGGCGTCCTCGAAGTTGTAGCCGTCCCAGCACATGTAAGCGCAGAGCAGGTTCTGGCCCAGCGCCATTTCGCCGTTGTCGCACGACATGCCGTCGACCAGCACTTCGCCAGCGTAAACCTTCTGGCCCTTGGTGACGCGTACGCGCTGATTAAGGCAGGTGGATTGGTTGGAACGTTGGAATTTGATGGTTTCGTAGCGACGCACGTGTCCGTTCTCGGTCTGCAATTCGATATGGTTGCCGTCCACGGACACGATGATGCCGTCTTCGGGCGCCAAAATCACATGGCCCGAATCCACGGCCGCGCGGCGTTCCACGCCCGTGCCCACGATGGGCGCTTCGGGCTTGATGCACGGCACGGCTTGGCGTTGCATGTTGGATCCCATGAGCGCGCGTTGGCCGTCGTCGTGCTCCACGAAAGGAATCATGGAAGTGCCGATGGACAGAATCTGTTTGGACGACACGTCCACGTAATCTATTTCGTTGACGTCCACGACCGTGGGCTCGCCGTTTTTACGGGCCGGGGCGCGTTCGGTCAAAAACTTGCCGTCGCGTCCGATGGGCGTGGTGGCCGGGGCCGTAGTGCCGCGTTCTTCGGCGAAAGCGTTCAAAAACACGATTTCGTTGGTGACCGTGGGCACGATCGGAACCTTGACCACGGAAATCTTGGATATCTTCTTGGCCAGGTCTTTAGTCACCTTGTCGCCGGTTTTGGCCACGACCTTGCCCTCGCCGTCGCGCACGTCCGCGCGCAACGTCTCGCCCACCGCGTCCTCACCGTCGTTGTTGGCCCAGTTCTTGACCTTGCGGTACGGCGTTTCGATGAAGCCGTAATCGTTGATGCGCGCGTAGCTCGACATGTGGCCCACCAAACCGATGCTCGGGCCTTCCGGGGATTGGATGGGGCAGATGCGGCCGTAGTGCGTGCGGTGCACGTCGCGGACTTCGAAGCCCGCGCGTTCGCGCGAAAGGCCGCCCGGACCGGTCGCCGAAAGGCGGCGCTTATGTTCGAGTTCGGACAGCGGGTTGGTCTGGTCCATGAACTGCGAAAGCTGCGAGGACATGAAGAACTCGCGCACGGCCGCGATGACCGGACGCGCGTTCACCAACCTGCCCGGAGTGAGCGAAGCGATGTCTTGCGTGGACATGCGGTCCTTGACGATGCGCTCCATGCGCGCGAGGCCGATGCGGAAACGGCTCTTAATGAGTTCGCCCACGGCGCGCACGCGGCGGTTGCCCAAATGGTCCACGTCGTCCGGTTCCTCTTGGGTGTTGTTCAAACGGATGATTTCCTTGAGGATGTTGACCAAGTCCTCTTTGGACAGGATGCGGTTCTCTTCCTTGACCACCTCTTCGTGCGTCCACGGCAAACCGAAGCGCTGGTTGAACTTGTAGCGGCCCACGGCGCCCAAATCGTAACGCTCGAACTTGAAGAACATCGAATGGATGAGCGATTTGGCGTTGTCGGCCGTGGCCAGGTCGCCCGGGCGGATGCGCTTGTAGACTTCGATATAACCGTCGTCCTCGCTCTTGGCCGCGTCCTTGGCCAGCGTGGATTCGATGTATTTGTTCAACGGATGGATGTCCACGTCAGTGAACAGCGCTTTGATCTCGTCTTCGTTGGACACGCCAAAACAGCGCAGGAGCGACGTGGCCGCCACTTTGCGCTTGCGGTCGATCTTGACCCACATCACGTTGTTGCCGTCGGTCTCGAACTCAAGCCACGCGCCGCGATCCGGAATGACCTTGGCGCCGTAGTAGCGGCGGCCGCGGTTGAATTCGGCGGTGAAGAAGGCGCCGGCCGAACGCACGAGCTGCGAGATGACCACGCGCTCCACGCCGTTGACCACGAACGTGCCGCGTTCGGTCATGACCGGCAGGTCGCCGAGGTAAATCTCCTGTTCCTTGGTCTCGTTGGTGCGCTTGTTGATGAGCCGGGTGCGCACGCGCAACGGCGCCTCGTACGTGATGCTCTTGACCTTGGACGTCTTTTCGTCGAACTTGGGTTCGTCCAAAAAGTAATCCACGAACCACAATTCCAAATCGCGTCCGATGAAGTCGCGGATGGGCGAAATCTCATGGAACAGTTCGCGGATGCCGGTCTCGAGGAACCAACGGTAGCTCGCCCGTTGCACCTCGATGAGGTCGGGCAAGGCCATCGCGTCGCGCGAGGCGGTGAAATATCGACGCTCCGGCTCCTTGGGAGCTTGGCGTCGGAACACCATCTTATTCATGTTGTCGGCGAATTAGAGGCGGAGGCCTCCCGACCGGACCCAAACTGTGGGACAGGACCGTCAGGGCGTTGGGGCGTCGGCGAGGGGCGAACCGTCCGTTACCGATTAATTATTGGCAAAAATTCAGGCGTACGAGATACAAAAACCCCCCGAAACGCGGGTTTCAGAGGGCAGGTTGTTCAAAATGGGGTTGGCATCTGGCAAAAACTGGGTCATCCGCCGCGCGGGAACGCCGAAGGCGTGTCTCGGAGCGGATTCCGTCGAAGGAAAGCTTGTCGACGGGTTTTGTCAAATTCACGTACGCGAGCGCGATTATTACATTTTATAAATATGCTGTCAAGATTTTTTGTGGATTGATTAGCGGAAAACACATGTGCGAACCGTATGTCAAGATACTTTAAAGTTGGCTAAAATTGGCCACTTTTATTTTTATTGGCTCAAACAAGCCAAATTATGTCCAGCGACACTTGACAAAAACCTTAAAATGTGGTTTAATGGCCTGTTCGTCGCACATCCCAAAAAGCAACCCATTGGGGCCATCTAGGGCTCCGTATCGAAAGGCAAAAAACCATGAGAACCGACGCGGAATTGGATAGGTTGGAAGACGAAATTGGGGTCCAAAAACCCCAGCCGTACGTCGTCGTCAAAGACGAGCAGATGGAACGAGCGCGTGAGCAGATGTTGCGCCTGCGCCTGGCCATGCCGCGCGTGGCCAACATGGCCAAGTGCGGCGTGCGGAGCCAGGGCGGTCTCGAGTGGCTGCGGCGCTTCTTCTCGCCCGAGACGTGGCGCGACCGCGAATTCAGCCGACGCATCGCCATCGGCAAGACCGACCAGCAGACGTCGGAAGCGCTGGCCGAGGCCCTCCAGATCCTCAGGATCAACCTTGGAGTCACGGAGATGCTCATAATCGTGGACCGCAACTCGCGGCGTATGCGTGATGCCGAAGCGCTGGAACGCTGGTGGGTGGGTCTCGACAAGCAGTCCAGGCGGGTAGGAATGGACGCTCTTAAGCGCTTCCATCCCGACCTGGAAGGCTTCTGGGACAAGGCTGACCTGGACCAGAAGATCGACCTGCTGGCAAAGGCCATGTGGGCCATCGAGGAACATCGCAAGACCCTCGAGGCCCAGGCCCTGGTCGAGTCCGTGGCTACCCCGGCCGCCCCACGACCCCAGCCCGACAGCCACCACGTGGCCTAGCGTACCTTCGCCTACCTTCGCCTCCCCTTCTGGGACGGCGAGGCGGATGGTCGGACACCCTCGTCCGACCTTCCTTAGCAGAACGCTCGAAACCTCGAGCCTTGTGCCAAGGAAAAGGTCAAATAAGCTTAACACAGCCAAAAAATATTTAGCTAAAATAAGCCAAAAAACAAGGTCAAAGACCCTTGACAAAAAGGTAAAAACATGCTATATTAATCTGTTCAATAAAAATGAATTTTGCCAAGAAGGATATAGAGGACAGTCCTGCGACACCCGAACACGGGCAATGCCGCGGATTGGAGGAGGAAGCATGGCGACCTGGTAATAACTGGGACGCCATGACAGTACAAATCCATGGATCGTCGGCGCTTCGGCCTCGACGCTCCGCGTTCCGACCTCGTGTCGGAACCCTCTAGATCCTTCCTGACAAATCAGTTCCGAGTGACGAGTTTCTAGTTTCGAGTCCGTCTCGAAACTCGCAACTCGAAACTCGCAACTTCCAATGCCCCAACAGACGTGGAGGAGAGAGACCCTCTCCGAAGCACTTGGTGATGAACCGAGTAGCCTCGGGTGCGACGTCAAAAGTTTTGAAGCCTGGTCTTGCACTGGGCTCTCATAACGAGTAACCGTCGCGGATCGGGCGATTTCTCATCGCTTGATCCCCTCCGCATCCGTTGGGGTTTTGAATTATCACGTCTTGCGCAAGGTGCGCAGTACGTTGTACCGGGCAACGTCCCGGGGTACCATGGAGTCGGTTATGTCAAAAAGAAAACCGCGGCCAGTCGTCCCGCCTATAGACGACACCAAACTTTTCACCATCACCATCGATCCGAAAGAGGTGGAGGGCAAGGTGCGAAAACCCTTGCCGCCCGCCACTCAAAGGCATCGCAACAAAACCAAGTATCGCCGGAAACCCAAGCATCCCGGGGGCGAAGACGAGTCTTGAACCTCTACCTTTAGACGTCATGCAAGGATGCACGCGCGTGCGTTCCTCGTGGCGTTTTTTTGTTTGTCCACGCGCCTCTTTACACCTTGGCAAGGATGCGATTTTTATGGTTTGATGGGCCTTTTCCGGATGCGATCCGACTTCATGCGCAGTTGTCAGAGACCCTTGACAATTCCGCTAGGTTCTGCTAAGGTCCTCAATTCATTTGGCAACCGGAACGGGCATGGAGGGGAAAGCGGCCTCCGACTTTCAGTCGGGGTATCCGACGCTCGCTAGGCTCCGGCTTTTAGCTGGACCCGAGGCATGGCGGCGGAGTGTCTTGGTTCGCGTTTAGCTTTTGCGACAACGTGAGCTCGCCTCCAGACCCGTTCCGGTAGCACGACTTCCTTCACAACCAAACACCGACATCCAAAAACGCCAAACCCCTACCAGCGACAAACCGACCGAGGAGAAAAAACATGGCAAAGAAAGCTTGCTGCATCCCCGCGAACAAGAAGGCCGAGCAGCTTGGCATGGGCACGTTCGCCAAGTACGCGGTCCGCAACCTCAACCCCATGGCCGAGGATTACGACTTCTGGTCGCCGCCTCGCCCCGTGCGCTACCACACGACATACCAGCCGGCCAACATCTGCGGTCTCGTGATCCCCAACGATCTGATCAGCGTGGTCACGAGCAACGTCCTGCATACGCACGAAGGCAGCACGTCCAACGTCCTGACCAGCGATCTGGACTACTGGACGCGTCCCATGAACTGCCACGTGTGTGCCGACCACGACCGCAACGCCAACCGCATCTGCGTGGTCTGCACCACGGACGACGTCAAGGTCCTGGAACAGACCGTGGACTTCGACGGCGTCTACCACGTCATTGGCCGGCTCCCCGAAGCCGACGGACAGGGCCGCGACGAAACGCGCATCCGGACGCTGCTGGCGCACATCGGATCCTGCCCGCAGGAAGCGGAAGTGATTCTGGCGCTCGGCAGCGACGAGAAGGGCGCGACCGCCGCGACCTACCTCACCGGCCTGTTGGCCGGCGAGAACGGGCCGTTGCCCAAGGCGATCAAAGTCACGACTCTCGAACACGTACGGCAAGGCGACGCCGAATTCGTGGAGGACGGCAAGGCGGCGTGCGCGATTTGCGGCATCCAAACCCCGACGGTGGAGCGCTTCGTCGACCCCAACAGCGCCCGCATCGCCTGGTGCGCGGATACGCGCCTCGAGGTGCTCGTCCACGAGAGATTCTACGTGCCGTGCGCCGATTTCGACGCCTGGTGCGAGAACTTCAACGATCCGCCCAGCCAGGGTCTGCACCAGGATATCCTGGACATGGTCCGCAACGGTTTCGTGGACGTGTACGAAACTCCGTACACGCACACGGGATACCTGCCGGACCAGAAGGGTTGGACCAGCAAGTGGACGGACAACGTGGAACGCATCTTCCGCGACATGCGGACCAACCGCCTGTCCGAAGACATGCAGAGCTTCAAGCCCTACCCGAGGGCGCTGCGCAGCTTCCAGGGCTTCTGCGGGTTCCGCGATCCGCTGAACCGCAACAACCCGGGACGCCTTACCTGGTTCTTCTTCGGCCAACTGCCGAGCCGCGAGGACATGGAACGCAAGAGCGGCCGCCGTGGCTGGATCGTGTTCATGCAGGTCGGCAACTTGCAGGCCATGTGCGCGACCTATATGGCCGAACTGGTCGACGGCACGTTCGACGAGTTCTTCCAGCGCCACGGGCTGATCATTCCGGACGAATGCTTCGTGCGGGACGACCGCGAGGCCAAGAAACGCCTGCACCGTAAAAGCCGGAAGGACGCGGCCGACAAGCCCGCGGACAAGCCCGAGGTCGGCGCGCCTGA
This sequence comes from Patescibacteria group bacterium, assembly GCA_022703155.1. Taxonomy (GTDB): domain Bacteria; phylum Patescibacteriota; class Patescibacteriia; order 2-12-FULL-60-25; family 2-12-FULL-60-25; genus MWCR01. The sequence goes on from JAKLEH010000001.1 coordinate 56,196, forward strand.
GGCTCAGGCCAAGCCCGATGAGCCTCAGGTTGACGACGGCGCGTCAGTTTCCGCCGATGGCGAAGACGTCGCGCCCGAACCGGCCCGTGAGCCCTTGAGCTACGACAACTTGTTCGGCGGTTCGCCTAACGATGCCGGTGGGGATGCGCAAACCGCATCCGACGTTCCTTCTGACACCCCCACCAACTGACAAGTTGGCCTGGGTGGCGCCGGACCCTACCGGCGCCACCGTCTTCTCAAGTCCACCATCCAGGATGATGGCATTAAGAGGACCATGAAAAATCCCAAAGACCAGTACCTTTTGCTCAAACGCCGTTCCGCATCCGGCAACGCAAGCATCGTGCAGAGATGCGAAACCAAATTCGTGTCCGTGGACGAATTCAAAGCCACGGGACACTCCCTGCAACGCGACGGTTGGCAGTGCGCCGCGGACGCCAATGGCATGCCGGTAATCTTCGACGGTGCCGCCTTGCCGGACGTCGCCGACATCGTCAGCCGCGTGGAAACTGAAGAGGCGGCCGAACGTTTGCTGGCCGCCCACCTATCCCTCCGTCGACGGACCGCCTCCTGCTGAAAGGAGTCCCGGTCCATTTTTTTTACGCTGGCGTAACCCGCCGTCGAGCGTTGACAAGGCGAACGCGTGGCGGATAATATGAACCGGTTCGCGGTCTGAAGCCTGCGGAACGAAGCACGGTCATCCGGCGACAAAATTCATGGCCGTCCCCCAAAGTTTCGACGGCGGGGGGCAAACTCTCTCCTCCCATGGAATTTGCAGCCACTCTTTGCCGTGGCGACGTTTCGCAGACTCCACATCGAGAACCTAAAAAACGACTTGGCGTCGTTTTTTTGTCCCGTTCAGTCAAGGCGACTCGCGGCTTGAGGTGCTGGCTGCGGGCCGAGGCGGCGTTTTGACGCGTCTGACGTTTTTCGGGGTCGGATCGGCGACCGTAGTCGTGGCCGCGCCGGTGGTCGTGGCCGCGGAAACCGGTTGTGGCGCGAGTTCGGGCCCAGCCGGCGGGACGAAAGTGATGTACCTTACCGCTTCGTTGCGGCCGCCGTACCGTTTGAGCGCCACGATATCCAACTTCGTGGTGCCGCGCGGCACGTCCACGACGATGGAAAACTCGCCCGTCGGTCCGACTACCGCGGTCTTGCCGTTGACCATTACGGTCGCGGCCGCGTCTGTCAGGCCGGCGACGCTCACGTGCGGGTCCATGACCTCGGCCTGGTCCTGAGGTTCGTAAACCTCAAGCGGCGGTGGCGAAGTCACGTTCGAACCCTGTTTCCAAACGTACCATCCGATAAGCACGATGGGCGGGAAGAGCAACAGGAAAGCCAGGTACCTGGACGGCGTAAACAGTTCGCTGCGGCGCAGGCGGCGCACGAACGACAGCCTTTCCCGGTCGTTTTTGAGCGCTTGTGCGGCCTGCAGCGCCAACCGGTATTTGCCCAACATGAACGGCACGTTGCCCTCGAGCGCGCCCACCAGCAATTTGACGTGGCGTTCCGCGTATTCAGGATCTTCAAGCCGGTCCCAATCGCCATCTTCAAAAGCCGCAATCAGGCTCGGGCGGATGCCCGTGGCTTTGGCCAGATGCTCGCGCGTCCAACCGCGAAGCTCGCGCAGTTCGCGCAAGTCTTGCCCGAAGACGTGTTCTTCGGTCACGGTTTTTTGGATGAAGGCCATGGGGGCAATTTAACAACTGGCCCTCAAGGTTACAAGTGCGAATGACCAATAACCAAATTCCAATAACCAAAAAGGAACGGTTATGCAAAAAAAATAAAAAATCACCTTTCAGACCTTGGTCATTGGCCTGTTGGTGATTGGCCATTCCTTCATTCTTCCTCAATCTCCGGAATTTCCCGATTCACCTGATCCAAAACCGGATGCGAAGCCATGGGCGGTCCCGGAATCTGATCCAAACCCTTTGAGAATTCAACCTTGAGTATTTCGCGCGGTTTGGCGCCGTCTGCCGGGCCGATAAAGCCTTCAGCCTCGAGCAAATCCAAAATGCGGGCGGCACGCGCGTATCCGACCTTGAGGCGACGCTGCAGGAGCGACGCGCTGGCCTTGCCCGCCCGAATGATCTCTTCTTTGGCCGAAGGCAGCATTGGGTCAGCGTCGCTTTCGTCGATGCCGCCTCCGCCTTCGCCAAACTCGGTCGGGCCGCCTTGGCGTTCGACCACGGACGTGTCGTAGTCCGCGGGTTCGTATTTTGACTTGAGGTATTCGACCACGCGCCCGATTTCGTCGTCGGCCACGAACACGCCTTGGATGCGGCGCGGCGATGCCATGTCCGCGGTCTGGAACAGCATGTCGCCGCGGCCGATGAGTTTTTCCGCGCCCGACTGGTCCAAGATGGTGCGCGAATCCATGAGCGACGCCACGGAAAACGCGATGCGCGCCGGGATGTTGGCCTTGATCAAGCCCGTGATGACGTCTACGCTCGGGCGTTGCGTGGCCAACACCAAATGGATGCCCACGGCGCGCGACATCTGGGCTAGGCGCACGATCTGCCCCTCCACTTCCTGCTTGGCCGTGACCATAAGGTCGGCCAATTCGTCCACGATCATGACGATGTACGGCAACTTGTCCTGGCAGCGCTGGTTATAGCTCGCGATGTCGCGGGCCTGCATTTTGGAGAGCAGATCGAACCTCCGGTTCATCTCGCGGATGGCCCACTTCATGGCGTTGACCGTCTTGTCCACTTCGGTGATGACCGGCGTAATCAAATGCGGCACGCCGTTATAGACCGGGAATTCCACGCGCTTGGGGTCCACCAGAATCATGCGCAGATCGTCCGGCCCGTTGTTGAACAGGAGCGACATTATGATGTCGTTCAAACACACGGATTTGCCCGAACCCGTGGCGCCGGCCACGAGCAGGTGGGGCATTTTTGCGATGTCGGCCAGCCACGGCTTGCCGCTCACGTCGCGGCCCAAAGCGAACGACAGGTTTTTGCGGTCTTTCCATTCGCGCGCTTCGAACATCTCGCGCAGGCCCACGATGGCCACGCTTTGGTTGGGCACCTCGATGCCCACCAGAGACTTGCCCGGAATCGGCGCCTCGATGCGGATGGGATGCGCGGCCAATGCCAAAGCCAAATCGTTGTGCAAAGCCGTGATGCGCGTGAGTTTGATGCCGTCTGCCGGCTTGAAGGTGAACTGCGTGATGGTCGGTCCGACCGAAACCTCGCCCATTTCCACGGGTATGCCGAATGTTTCGAGCGTGCGCTGGATGACCGCTTGGCGCGCCGCGATATCGCCGCTCGTGGGTTTTTGGTCGTGGCGGTTCAAGAGTTCGAACGGAACCTCGATTTTGGGATTGCGGCGCCGCGGCTTGGCGGGCGGCTCTTCGGCCGGATTGAGCGTCGCGGCCGAAACCAAATCCGGTTTTTTATGCTCGAGTTTGCTGACGTCGACCGTGGCCGACGCGGCGGACGCCTTTTCATCCTCGTCCGTGTCGTCAGTTTCTTTTGAATCAGACGGCGCGGTTTGCAGAGCCTCGAGTTTGCGCCGTTCCGAACGCTCGCGCAGGGCGCGGAAGATGCCGATGAACGGGCCGGCCAACAACATGGCCGCGCGCTTGAGGACTTCGACCACGCGCCATACCTGTTTGACGATGTCGCCGAACGACGCGTTGAAGGTCAGCACCAACGACACGCAAAACACGGCCGCGAAAAATATGGCCGCTCCGGCTACGCCGAAGATGGGCAAAAAAGGTTCGGCCAACATCAATCCCATCTTGCCGCCGGCCGCGTCTATGGCCGCGCCTTCGGCCGGTTGGCCTGCGAAGGTCAAAACGTGAACCAATGGGTTCAGGCCCACGAAAAACAACAGAAAACCAGCCCCGTTGGACCACTTGAGCGGCAACCTTTCGGGTGACATGAGCCAGATGGCCACGGCCAGCACGAAAAACGGCGCCACTATCTTGTCCCAACCGAAAACGTGGGACATGGCCTGGTCCATGGCCGCTCCCAGCGATCCCGCAAGGTCGAACAGCGACAGCAGCATGAGCAACGCCAAGGCGAAACACAAAACGGTCGCGATGCCGCGCCGCGTGTGTTCGTCCAGCTGGAAATTGAACGAGGCCTTGTGTTTGCGTCTTGGTGACATGACCCGCCTATTTTAGCCAATCGTACGATTGGAGTCCAACGCAGTTGGGCTATTCCGCCCCCAAATCCGCAGCGCCGTCCGCAACATCCTCTTCCTGCGCCTTGTTGGGCGCGCCGCCGCCTTCGTCTTCCTTGTCTTTCCAGGCCGCCACGATCTGTTCGCGAATCTTCTTGCACAAATCCGGACGTCCGCGCAGCGTCATCTTGGCGTTCTCGCGTCCCATGCCCAATTTTTCGTCGCCGTACTGGTAGCTGTTGCCCGATTTCTTGACCACTCCCCATTCCACGCCCAAATCCAACAAATCGCCCACGATGGAGATGCCTTCGTTGTACATGATGTCGAACTCGCAGGTGCGGAACGGCGCGGCCATCTTATTCTTGACGATTTTGGATTTGACGCGGTTGCCGATGATGCGTTCGCCCATCTTGATTTGCGCGCTGCGGCGCACCTCGATGCGCATGGAAGAATAAAATTTGAGCGCCATGCCGCCGGTCGTGGTTTCTGGATTGCCGAACATGACGCCGATCTTCATGCGCAATTGGTTGATGAAAATGACCACCGTCTTGGTGCGGCTGATGATGGAAGTGAGTTTGCGCAAGGCTTGGCTCATGAGGCGCGCCTGCAAACCCATGTGGCTGTCGCCCATCTCGCCTTCGATTTCGGCCTTGGGCGTAAGCGCAGCCACGGAATCAACCACCACCACGTCCACGGCGTTGGACCGCACCAAAGTCTCCACGATGTCCAAAGCCTGCTCCCCCGTATCCGGCTGCGAAATGAGCATTTCGTTGATGTTCACGCCGATCTTTTTGGCGTAATCCGGGTCGAGCGCGTGTTCCGCGTCCACGAAAGCCGCGATGCCGCCCATCTTCTGCACTTCGGCGATGATGTGTTGGGCCAGCGTGGTTTTGCCCGAAGCCTCGGGACCGTAGATTTCCACGATGCGTCCGCGCGGCACGCCCATCACGCCCAGCGCCAAATCCAACGAGAGGCAACCCGTGGGTACGGATTCCACCACCATCTTCTTGGCCTCGCCCAAACGCATGATCGAACCTTCGCCGAAGCGTTCCTTGATTTGATCGATGGCCTCTTGGGCGGCCAAACGGCGCTCATCGCGCTCGTCAACGACTTTCTTTGCCATATATGTATTGAATAACCAATAATCAATTACCAATAAACAAAGGGAATTACGACCTTCAAACACTCTGACGTTGCGCGTTGCACGATTCGCGTTTCACGTCCCTGTTCTATATTTGTTCTATATCAAAACATACATTACCAAAGAGGTAACAAATCGTCATTGGGGATAAGTTTTTCGCTTCTTGCGGCGCTTAAAGCACGACAGTTTTACGCTTGAACGGGCTCAAGCCTTTGATGTCTGAGGCGGTTTTCGAATCCAACACCTTTTTTAGAATGCAATACGTCAACCAACGCGTCAGTTTTGGCGTCCGCCATCTTGTCGTAGCCGACCAAGTCACCGCGCAATTGGAGCATCCTGGTGTCCAAATAGTCTTTGGTCACCATGGTGGCTTTTATTTTGCCTACGTCCGATTCCAGCCGATTGAAACGCTGATTGATGCCGGTGAAGCGCTCCTCAACGCGCTCTGCAAAATTGTTGATCGCATCCAGCACGTCTTGCGTGGACGGATCCTTATGGTTTCTCTCCTCCATATATAGCCATGCTAACAGCGAACGTGAACCGAGGCAAATGCGCTAGGTTGAGATATATTTAAGCGATTTGCACATTTGCAGTTATGCACAAATAAAATCCCGGCCAGAAGGTCGGGAAGGTCACGGCAAAGCCGGGACGTAAGCGTTGAAATACGGATGGTCGGCCGCGCCGCACCACACGCCATTGTGGTTGGGGTCGGGCAGGCCGTTGTCGTGGAGCTGGAACGGAAACGGTTGGCCGTTCACGAACAATTTAACCGTGCCCAAGATGGCCATGCCCGTGCCGTTCATGGTTTGGGCGGTCGCGGCCGGAATGCACGGCGCGGGCGCCAAACCCGACGTGTCGCCCCAATAACGGTTGGCTCCAAGCGAGATTTGGAACTCCAGCTCTGCCGCGTGCGGCGCGTGGAATTCGCACACGATGTCTTTGGCCGACATGGCCAGGCATCCTGCGAACATGGACCAAGCGTGGCCGGTAAACCAACCGTCCACGCGTTTGGGCAGGGTCGCGAAGTCGTCCGTGCCGTAATACTCGATGCGGACCAGGTCGTCGCCATTCGTGTCGCCGGCATCCGGGCTCTCGTCCGAGCCGGACGATCCACCGGACCCGCCTGCTGCAGGGGCGCCTGACGAACCTCCGGTGCCCGTCGCGCAATCCCAACAGTCGGACATGACGCCCTGGTTGGTGCAGGCCTGCTTGCCCATGGCTCCGCCCGGACAACACGGAAGGTCCACGATTTGGCCGGCATGGTACGGACCGCAAGTCGCCTGCGGCGAACCGCCGGACCCTCCGGTCGACGACGAAGCGCCCGAACCTCCAGCACCCGAATCGGCGGACGTGCCGCCTGCGCCAGACGCGCACCCGTAACAGTCAGAGAACACGCCGTTGGCTTGGCAAACTTGATTGCCCGTCGAAAGGTCGGGACAACAAGGCGTCTGGATGACGTCGCCCACTGCGTACGTGCCGCACATCTTCGGCTCTCCTCCTCCCCCACCTTGGCACACGCACGCGCCATAAGCTTTGCCCGCCGCATCACACGACTGCGTTCCCGGTTTGTTGCCCACGCAGCCGCACGGCACCGTCGTACCCGGCGTGCAAACTTGATTTTGCCCGTTGGCCGAACATTCGACCGTATCGGCCAAGGTGATCAGTTCGTCGCTGCGCGGGCCGGCCACCGCATCCAACGTGGACGCTTCGATGCCGTAGATGCACGCGGGGTCGTAGCCCAATTGCGTGAACACGTCCCAATTGAACAACGGACGCCGCACGCCGTGCTGGTCCGCGACCGCGACTTCGCTTTGGCCGTTGCCTTTGGCCAACGCCCCGGGCATGAAACCGACCATGCCTTCGTCGGATAAAAATCCGAACGTGGCGGACTTTTCCGACAACGCACGATGCTCGATGTCCGTATCCGCGAATCCCCATGACAGGAACGAATCGTACGAAAGGAACGTACGGTACGCGGTCGGCGCGTTCGCGGGATACATCTGATACACCTGCGGTTCGCCGTCGAACTTCACGGCCTTGGAATCCAAGTAGCGCGTGAACGCGTGGGCCGACTTCTGCCAGTAGCAGGCGATTTCTTCGTCCGTGGCCACGACCGCGCATTTTTTGGGCAAGGTCTTGGCCGCGGTGACGTTGACGACCGCGTCGTCCTCCACCACCAGCCACAGCGTGCCGTCGCCCTGTCGCGCGAGCAGCGTGCCGAGCGGATGGCGGTTTGTTTTGAGCGGCATGGCCTGGTTGCCCGGGTCGGTTTGCGATGCTTCGCCAAACGCCGCGATGAGCGCGGGGATGAACACGGCCGGGTCGGCGTAATATTTTTTGTACGCGCCTTCGCCCGCCGTGTCGTAGCCGCGGAACCACGCGCTGTCGTCGTTTTGCGCCTGGGCGGCGCCCTGCAAACGGATGCCGCTATGCAGATGTTCGGGGCCGTCGCCGTTCTTGGCGTCGCTTTGCACGAAGCCTATCACGTCGTCCGGTCCGACCGTGTCCCCGACTTGCCACGGAAGCTTGTTTTGTCCGTTCCCGAGCTCGCTATCGCGCAAATGGCCGTAAATGGATAGGAAACGCGAGACGTTGACCTTTTGCCCGTCGCCGTTCACCGCCGCAAGCGGCGCGGCGAGCGCGTGCTCCACCACGGCCACGAGCGTGCCGTAACCGTTGGCCGGTCCGTAAAAGCGGAGCGTGCCACAAGCGATGGGGTGGATGGCCATGCCTTCCGCGTACGCAACGTCGCGCCCCAAATGTTTGACGTTCTGGTAAACGTCCAAAAATCCGCGGTGCCCGTAGAGCAGATGCGCGTCGGAAAAATCCGCAGCCGTGGTCGGATAGCGCGCGGCCGAAACCGTACACGCCACCGGATCGTCGTGCACCACGGGTTGGATGTAGCGCGCGGATTGATCGTCGACCACGCCTTTGGCGCAACCCAAGACCAAACCGCAAACGGCCAAAACCGCGATGCCAATCAATAAAAACACGAAAGCGTTCAGATCCGAACGCGTTTTGCCGCCGATTCGCACATATTCTATTTTCGAAAGATCCCGCCGTCGCATGTCATCCTCCACTTCCCTCCGTTACTAGTCGCGAAGGGAAAAGAAGAGGCATGATCTTGGTCCTTCGGGTCTGTCAGGTCGGGGGTCGGACGATCGGACCTGATGGACTTGATGGACCGCATCCACTCCACGACCCGTCCAGAACAACCTATCGATATTGCGCTTGCCGGGCGCATTGGCTTAGGCGCCGCGTCCCTGTCGCCGCAAGGGCTGGGACTTTGGCCGCGCGCACATCGCTGTGGCGCGGTTGCGTATGCCGTCCGCTCTCCGTTGTTCGCCCCGGTCTCTCCTCGCCTTTCTGGCCTGGACCGTTACGGTCGCCGCTTCGAAAGGCCCTGGCCCGGCGGATTGGACCCGCTAGGCCCGCAACCGCGTGGGCGATTGCGTGTGTTCCGCGATCCTTTTGGTTCATGAAAAACTTTTTGGTCCGCGGTCCGCCATCTCCGGACCAGTTGGCTCACCGGTCCGGGGTCGCGCTCCAAGGCCCGTGACCTCCTTGGGACGACCCGACGGAATAAAAGTTGGGGCGGGTTGTTCTGAACTGCGTCGTGTTGTGTAGGTGCGGGCTCGTAAGCCTCATCTACAGTGTCAGGCTAGCCACGCTTGGCGTCAATTCAAATGTATTCTGGACAACGGACACTTTTTCTTTGGCGCGTCTCTCAACATTTTTATTAACCGCAAATAAATAAAATTTTTTTGTCGTGCACGTCATGACATGCGCCGTTTTGTAAATCCGAAACCGACAAAATGCTCATTTTCCTGTGGAAAACCGCGATTTGCGGCTCAAACAAAACCAAATCCAGCCCAACAACGCGTAAGTCGCGAGGCATAAGGCGAAGTCCATGCGCGCGATGTGGATATCGAGCCACGGCAAAACGTCGGCCAACTTGGCGGACAAAAAAACCGTCTTGGCCAAACCCATGGCCGGAGCGCTGACCAACGCCGAACCGACAAAACCTCCCCAAGCCGCGGCCGCGGCGCCGAACAACATGGCGTACGGCACGAGCGGCACGGCCACCACGTTGGTGAACAGACCGGCCAAGGACGCGCGTTCGAACGCGAACGCCATGTACGGCAAGGTCATGAGCGTGGCGCCACACGTCGTGGCCACGGTTTCGCGCAATCCCGCGACTTCGGGGATGATTTTAAAACGTTCGGTAAATATAGGCGTCCAAACCATCAAACCCACGGTCGCCAAAAAAGACAGCGCGAAACCCGCGTCGTACGCCAACATCCACGGGTCGATCAGGTTGAGAGCCGCGGCCGAAACGAGCAGCACGTGCCACGTCCGGTGCGGCCGGCCCACGTGCCGCGCGAGCAACACCAGCCAACCCATGGCCGCGGCCCGCGCCACGGACGCGGAAAATCCGGTGAACGAAACGTAAGTGAACAGAGCCGCGGACGTGGCCCAAAACGCCTGCCGTCGCCACAAGCCCAGTCCCATGAGCAACGCGAACACGACCGACGCCACGATGGTGATGTTGGAGCCCGAGACCGCGATGAGGTGCGTGAGTCCGGCGCGGCGAAACCGGTCTTGCGCCTCTTTGGACATGCCGCGTTCGCCGTACAACATGCCCGCGATGAGCGCGCCTTCGTCCCCGGGCATGGCCGATGAAATGCGCGCCGTGGTCCAACTCCGCAAGTCCGCGAACGTTTGACGCGCGTCCCACCACGCGGGCTGAGCGGCCACGGTCAAATCCTTGGCCGAACACCTGGCTTGCGCTCGATGGTAATTGGCCGCATACCGCCGGTCCAAATCCTCTTCACCTTTCTCCAAACGCTTGAACGCGCAGGTGAACTCGATTTTTGAACCGATGGGAACCGGCTGTTTAAGGTTGATTTGCGCCACAATGCCCTCGATCGCAACCTTGGCCTGCAAACCGTACATGCCGGACTGCACGTCCGCGACCGTTCCGACGTACCGATTCTCACCGGACGGAATCTCCGACGGAGGCACCGTAAGGTCAAAACGCAAAATGCCGACCGCGCACGCCAATGCGAAGAAAAACATCCGACGCGCCCTAGCCTCGCTCGCGGACAAAACGCTCAAACCCAAAACCAACGTCGCCATGCCGCACCACACCCACGTAGGCGTGGACGCGAGCGGATAGAACGAATGGATGGCGACGCCGGCCAAAAATCCGGCCATGATTAAAACAGGCGTTTGCCCAACGCAAACCGCAATTCCGTCGCGCACGCGTTTCCATGTTTCCGATAACATAAAACCCCACTCAAAACAGTGAGGCTTTGCGTTCGCTCGCACCTGCTTAAACTATACATTTATTCATCCAACTGGCAAGATGTGCATATCTATCCGCGATGTTTGCGTATAGAAGAGAGTTAGGCGAAATAGTAAAATTTATATTTTTTTAAAAGTAAAGTATGAGCACAATTCAAAAATATTATGGGAAAGGTGGCACATATTTAAAAGACCACAAAGATTATTTTTCTGATCAAAATTTAAAAAGAGATTCAGAATTTATTATTCAATCACTTAAACTCACCAAACAGGAAAAGTGTTTGGAATTACAATGTGCCCACGGAAGATTGACGGTTGAGTTAAAAACAAGAGGATATGATATTGATGGATTGGATTTTTCAACCCACATGATTGATTTGGCAAAAAAACTAGCAGAAAATAATAAATTAAAAATTAATTTCTTTATTGAAGATCTGAATAATTTTAAATTACCTACAAAATACTCAAAAGTGTTTTTATTTTTCCCTGATTGGACAGACTTAAATTTTGAAAAAGTACTTCCGAATATCAGCAAGATCATAAAAAGAGGAGGACTTTTTCTATATGATCATGACAATCTTTTCAGGATCTGGAATTATCTTGAAAAAAATCCAAAAGAAAAAAATAAATTTATTTTTAATCCCATAGCCATGACCCTTAAAGAAAAGGAAGGTGAAATGGGTGATAGATATTATACTTATCCAGAATTAGAAAACATTTTTAGACAGAATGGATTTAAAATTGTTGCCACTTATGGTAATTGGACAGTAGAAAATAGCGAGTATAATTACAATAGCCCAAGATTGAGAATTGTAGCTAAAAAAATATAAATTTTACTACATCGCCTAACACTGGATATGCGGCTTCGCTTCGCTTCACCCATATCGCTAATACAACATCGCATATCCAGAAACGTTATGCGCAATTCAAAAAATATTTTACTAACGGGGAATCAAAATGACAGGCTTTCAAAGGGGAATGGATTTGATTTTTTCTTTATTTGAAGAGTGGGGATAATACGGTGTTTTCTCCACTCCGTTCCGAAAACGATTGATAAAAGATTTTAATCACTAACTTCACTACTATGCAAAAGACAAAAAGATTCATAGTTTGGACGATTATTTTAGTTCTTGCACTAACTATTCTTATAGCGACGCAATTCACCAACGAAGTGCAATGGAATGAAGTTATTGCTTACATAGTCATACTGCTGATCGTTGGTGGCGTTTACGAATTGTGGCGATGGCTGAAGACTCGCGAGAAAACATATCGTATCGCTTTCGGCGTTGGGCTTGCGGGAGTGTTTCTGCTCGGCTGGGTTAGTGGCGCTGTTGGTATTATTGGAAGTGAAAACAACTCTGTAAATTTGATGTATTGGGCAATACCTATCATCGGATTTATCGGCTCTCTTATTTCACGCTTCAATCCGCGCGGAATGGCGCTTACATTGTTTACGATGGCACTTGTTCAATTCTTGGTTCCAGTAGTTGCATTGATTATCTCGCCTGAAGTTAGCTGGGGCGATGCGGGAGTTATTGGCGTGTTTGCTGTTAATTCCATTTTTGCTGCGCTGTTTGCCGGTTCGGGTTTACTGTTTCAGCGTGCAGATAAATTTGAAAACCGATAACCCGAAAAAATACATTTAAATTAGGAGTTTTGAAAAATGAAATTCATCCCTACCCCTCTTTTGACTCGCCAATATGGAAAATCAAATTTAGAAGAATTGAGGAAAGCCTATCATGATGAGTAAGAACGAAAAAAAAATTGAATTTTGTTTTTTGTTTATTAAAAAGCTGTATAAGATGTTTTCTCTACCTCGCTACGAAAACGGTTAATTATATTAATGACCTGAAAGCAATTTAGAAAGAAATAATCTATTATGATTTTTGAGCTTTCTTCAAAAAATAAAATGGTTTTGCTTATTACCTCGCTCATTGTTTTAGCGTTAGGTGTTTTTATAATTTTTTACTCCTCAATTATTTTTCAGGAAGGCAATCCTTGGCCACAAATGAAAGGGATAGCCCAATTAACTTTTGGTAATAAGGCTGTCGTAAAATTAGATATTGGAGAAAACAAATATATTACAAAAAGCGATAATCCGGAAATCATTAAAACTTTTATGAAAGATAAGGGCTACGAATTCACGGAACAAATGGGAGCAGGCTATCTTTTTGAATCAGGCTCCGGAACAAGCGCGGTTGCCGTCCATAGATATTACAGCCGTTATTATTCTTTATGGAGTATTGGTGAAAATTTAACCGCTAAAGACACTGCCTTGGCCGACGAATTAAGAGAATGCCTGCCCAAAAGCGATATGGCGAGTCATGAGAGATGCAAAGAACTGTTGGCTACAATTAAAAATTTTGACAATTGCGTTGAGGCGGGTTTTCCCGTTATGAAGTCTAATCCGCCGCAATGTGCTACTCTTGATGGCCGTAATTTTACAGACGAAAGCAACGGCGACTGGAATATGGCTCTAATAGCTCTTAAAAATTGTGAAGTGGAAAGAGTATTTCAAAGTCATAGCAAATTGGTAACTCTTAGGCTTAAAAATGGCGATAAACTCACAACTTATGAGCCAAGAATTGATGATGTTATGAAAGCGGTAGAAAGTTTGAATGGTAAATGTGGCACTATTATATTGAGTACAGAATAAAATGAATACTTTATAAACTTTTAATTTGTAAAGGAATATTATGAAAATCAATTCAAAATACATCAACGAGTATAAAAACATTCTCCAATCTACCGACTTGCAAAAAGGATATCAAGAATTTGTTAAATTCTTTAGAGGATTTAGGACTTATTTAGCAGAGAATTTGCCCGAATATAAATTTACAGGGAACATTGTTGAAAATAATATGGATTATTCTTACTTTCAGTTTTCTAATGATGACTTGCAATCAAAAGGCTTAAAATTTGTTATCGCTTTTACACATAATAAATTTGAATATGAGATATGGTTATCTGGAATGAATCGCAAGATACAAATCAATTATCATGGTAAATTAGGTAAAGCGAAACATAAATACATAATGTCTCCAGATCCAAATAGATTTGATTATATCTTAAAAGAAAAGTTATTTGATGAAGTAAATTATGATGATTGTGAAAAACTTTTTGATACCGCAATAACCAACATTAAAGTATTCTCGGAGAAAGTAAGCAAAATGGTATAGTTTTTGTATAAGTGAATTTTTGAAAACTGAAAGAGAGGTTCGCCCCTCGGCTCGGAGCTCACCCAAACTGTTCCCTACGGTCGCAGCTTCTCATATCCGCAAACGTCAGGCGACATATCTCCAAGTCCTTTTTTTAAAATAAGGAACGAGTGAAAAATTTTATTAATTTTAATGAGGGGAAAATAAGGAGTTTTCTCCGCTATCGCTACGAAAACAATTTATATATAATTAGAGTATTATGAAAAATCTCAAGAAATATGCAAAAGCCATTATTTTACTAACAGTTATTATTTTGTTAGTCTGCTTTTCATTTTATAAGATCAGTAAATCAAGAAGTTCTCAATTTTTTGGTGGTCTTACAAGTCATGTAAACACGGAAGAAAAAATAATTGCCCTGACATTTGATGACGCTCCTACTGAATATACAAATGAAATCTTAGAAATTCTTGATGATAAAAACGTTAAGGCAACATTTTTTGTCGTTGGGAAAAATTTCGAAAAATATCCCCTTGAAGGAGAGGCAATAATTGAAAATGGGCATGAAATTGGGAATCATTCGTATTCACATCAACGTTGTATATTTAAATCACAAACATTTATTGAATCAGAGATTGAAAAAACAAATACGCTTATTCATGACCATGGCTATAAGGGAGAAATCACATTTCGCCCTCCAAATGGGAAAAAATTATTCGGTTTGCCCTATTATCTGAATAAAAATAATATCAAGACTATCATGTGGGATGTTGAACCCGATACATATGTTTCAGGTGATGCCGATGCTATTGTAAAATATACAGTAGAGAATACAAAACCCGGATCAATAATTCTACTTCATCCGCTTAATGGCACGGCGGGTGAAGCAGACAGAGAAGCATTACCTAAAATAATTGACGAACTAAAAGCAGGCGGATATTCCTTTGTTACAGTATCTCAATTATTAAAATACGAAAACTAAATTAATTACGTTAAAGACACGTTGCACTCTCACTTCGCTATCGCTCCGTTCGGCTCGCCTAACACAGTATATGCGGTTCGCTCGTCGCACTTCGCTTTCCCATATTTTGCTCCACTACGCTCCGCAAAACATCGCATATACTGGAACGTTATCTGAAATAATTAAAAGTTTTTTCGCCTTCGGCGGAATTATTTGGGGCTATTTTTATTTAAATTATGAAAATTAATTTTGTACGCCTGGGAAAAAGATGGTCTGGCTGCTTTTACTCAAGCAAAGGATTGGATTGATATAAAAATTAATTATCAGCAATTTTTTTATAAAGGAAAGATAGATAAAAATTTACTTGATCAGTTGGTTTATATTATTTATCATGAGATGCACCATGCCTGTCGGGGATATGCTGGAATTTTGCCAAAAAATAAAGAACATATTTTGATTAATTCTGTTATTTCCGAGGGGCTAGCGGATTATTTTGCATTAGAACAATATCACAGTAAATTTTTAACTGAGACAAAAAGTTTTGATTTTTCAGAAATTAGTCAATGGATTAACAAGTTTGGCAAGGTTATGTGGAATAAAGAAAGCGCTGATGATTCTTGGTTGTACGGAGGGCGGGAAAAACCAAAAATGCTTGGATACAAAATTGGCAGATATATAGTTCAACAGATTGAAGAGAAAAATCCAAAATTCAACCCCGTTAATTTAGTTAAATCAACCCCTGAAAAAATTCTTGAACTAAGCGAGGTTAATTTTTTTAATTTAAATAAAAATAGCCCCAAATAATCCGTTTTGCCTAATCGGTAAAACAAAACTTTTAATTACATCCGATAACACGGCATATCTGCAAAGGCTAAAGCCACATCCGCCCAGGGCGGACGTCAGATAATGCCGATACGTTAAGTGCAAATTGAATTTTGGTTTATACTCTAATCAAATATTTACTTAATAACAAAAAGTATATGAAAGTTTTTGCACAATTTGTTTCAAGTCTTGTGGGCGGTATATTACTAGGAATCCTTGGCCTGATAGTCGGTGCTACAATAGGCGGCAATTTTGGCTTCCCTGAATTTGGCGGTAATGCTGGCTATGAAGCAGGTGGCGTATTTTTTGCAATCGTCGGAATATCTGCAGGCAGCCTTCTTGGCATTATGACTGCTAAAAAACTACAAAAAGAAACTCAAAAATATCTGACCGCCTCAATTGCCGCCACGGTCGTCATGGTTGTCATTGGAGTAATTCTCTTTGATTACAATATGCCGCCGGCAATTGGTCTCACGATACTTCTTATGCCACCGGTCGTGCTAACACTAATCACAAATTGGCAAAAATTATCCCAAGCCAAAAATTGATGGTTCTAACCAAAATTCAACATCACTTAACACAGAATATGCGGTTTCGCTCGGTTGCGTCTCGCTACACCCATATTTGGCACTGGTGAGTCGCCTTGCTCCAAATTATACCAGTGCCAAACATCGCATATTCTGGAAAGTTATACGATGTTCTAAACGAAAAAAATATTTGAATACGTTTAGTTTTGGCTTCTCCATTTTTTATTGAAAAAACGCGCCTTCCGAGGAATCTCGAACGACGCGTGATAAGCGAAGCGGGAGTGCCCTTACTCCACCTTGATGATCGGCATGGAATCGGGCATGCACGAGAGGATGCCATCCTTCTGACGCATCGCGTTGTCGCGACCGGCGCCTTCAATCTTCTGGAAGATGTAGTGCGGACCCTTGAAGCCGCCGTGTCCGCCGTCGTCTCCCGGCTGCGGCAAACCGATGAACCGATCCCCGGCATTCAGTTCCCCGAACGTGAGATATGCGCTCATGTCGGAACCTCCTATGGTGATTTGCGTCTTGCGACCCTAATCGATCGCGAACCGTCTGTCAAGAATTGAAAGAAGTAAAATATAAAAAAGAGGCTAGGCCTCTTTTTCGATTCTCGTCTTTTGGTTTACGCCTTGCTTTCCAAATACTTCTTCGCGTCCAGTGCGGCCATGCAACCGGTTCCCGCTGACGTGATGGCTTGGCGGTACACGCGGTCGGCCACGTCGCCGGCGGCGAATATGCCTTCCACGTTGGTTTTGGTGCCTTGCGCTTTGATGTAACCTTCCTCGTCACATTCGATGAGATCGCGGAACGGCTCCGTATTGGGCCGGTGTCCGATGGCGATGAACGCGCCTTCGACCGCGATTTCCGTGGACTCCCCGGTGACGTTGTTCTTGGCGCGGATGCCGGAGAGCTTTTGGTCGCCCAAGAATTCGTCCACTTCGGTGCTGAACATGAACGTGATTTTGGGGTTGTTCTTGGCGCGTTCGAACATGGCGCGGCTGGCGCGCACCCCACTCTCCGGCTTGCGGACCAGAACGGTCACGGATTCGGCGAATTTGGACATGGTCTCCGCGTCTTCCATAGCCACGTCCCCCGCGCCGATGACCGCCACCTTCTTGCCGCGGAAAAAGAAACCGTCGCACGTGGCGCAACCCGAGATGCCGCGGCCTTTCAGCTTCTGCTCCGACGGGATGCCCAGCCACTTGGCCACCGCGCCCGTGGCGACGATGACCGCGCGCGCTTGGCCCGGTTGGCTGTCCGATTCCAACGCAAAGCCGTTTTCGTTCTTCACGATTTTGGTCACGGATCCGCTGATCAGTTTCGCCCCCAGTCTTTCGGCTTGCTTCTTGCTCCTTTCCATCAGTTCCGGCCCGAGGATGCCCTCCGGGAAACCGATGAAATTCTCGACCTCGTTGGTCGTGGTCAGTTGGCCGCCCGGCTCCGGACCCATCCAAAGGGCCACGGAAAAACCGGCGCGCACGGCATAAACCGCGGCGCTATATCCGGCCGGACCCGCGCCGATAACGGCGATGTCGCACTTGATCGTTTCGTTTGGCATAGCGCTCATCATGCTATGCCTGTGTCAGCCGCTTGGCAACCCTTTCGTTAACAACATTCGTCATTCCTGCGAAAGCAGGAATCCAGAAAAACCGCCTTGACCTTTTTGTGATACGGCCTTGACACAAAACCATTGACCGCCCCTGAACCAGCGTACGCAAACGCGATATAATATTGGGGAAGGTTGCTTGTACTACAAGCATGGAGGTAGCCTTCCCAATTCATACCCGCTCACGTAAAAACGCCCAGTGCGAGGTGCTTTTTGAGGCCGCACCAAAGACTGAGGTCGCTATGCGGAGACCAGTAAAATCTGGATGATTTGGATAAAAACTATGGCTGGCCCAGAATTTATGCAACAACCAAAATGGCACGTAACACCACATGGTGAGGAATGGAAAGTGCAGCGCAGTGGTTCAGAACGCGCTACCGCGATTGTTGAGACCAAGAAAGAGGCTATCGAAATTGGCCGTGAGACTGCTAAAAACGGCCAAGGTCAGTTAATTGTTCACGGTAAAGACGGCATCATACAATTGGAATGGACATACGGTCCCGACCCTAGGGACATTAAAGGCTAGTTTTAAGTAAAGGCCTCGACAAAAAACCACCAAAAACAAGGTGGTTTTTTGTAAAGCTATTTGGGATACACCACCTAATTAACTTACGCCATTCGTTTCAGTGGTCGACTATTTTCTTTATTCTGCTCGCGATGCGATGCTTCCACCAACTCCATATACACCCCAAACAAAAACTCCAGCCTCTGCGTTTCATTTTCGAATTTCTTGGTGCCGTAGCAACGGTCAACGACCTTATCCAATGTCTGATGCGCCTTCACCAAATCCGGTGGCATGGAATTCGGGTCATACAAATCCGCGAGCGTGGCGCCTTGATGTTTGGCGCGCGTATCCAATACGCCTTGTGCCGCAACCTCAACGGCTTTGACCCTTTCCGCGCTCGGACTTTGTGGCCATGGGAAATTATTGTAAACGATATCTTTTGAATAGCGGTAGCGACTCTCTAAACGACCACAGACTTGTCGCACCCAAGCCATGTGCATTTCAGAGGTCAAGATGCCGAAATGATACATGGTAGCATCCGGAACAATGTGCACCGAATCGCTCGACAGAGTGTCTTTACCGATAAAGCCAATCGGGATGAACCTTCTGCGCTCCGAAGATACGCGCGGCACAAGCAAATATTCATGCTCGGGGATATTCTCCACGTGAAATCTCGTGGGTGTTTCGGCTAATTTTTGCGTGGGCCTGCTTTTACTTGCCAACCTGAATTTTTTTACCGCTTCGACGCGCTTCATGGCCTCCGGCATTTTGCGCAATTGTTCGGGCGGGCAATCACCGAGCCACAAACACCAACGCTCATATCCGTTGATGAATTCGTCCGATCCTAGCCAGCGGCGGAAATACGGTTTGGCTTGCGGCTCCTTTTTTAAAAATTCGGCTTTTTCTTCTGGGGTGAACAGATAGCTCCCGTCATCAATCGGCTTGTTGCCGATGCCGATTAACGGTACGTCGCACAACGGTTTGCTTCTTGATTCAATAAGCACGCTCGGCGCGTCCACCAAATACGGATTGATGTTCTGCGCAGTCAGTTTGTGCGGCTCGCCGCGTACGTCCTCGTATTCAAAAATATATTTCTTGGCGCTGTCCAGCAAGGCGAAACCTATAATCACGCAAAAAACTGCCGCACGGCCCGGGGCTTCGTTGGTCCACTTGAAGGTTCGGTGCGCGAATTGGATACGGATGCCGTAGTTCTCCAGCAGGGGTTTCCAAAGAATCCCGACCTGTTCGCCCTGGGTGATGGAATTTGTGGAAACAAATGCCACGCGAACAACCGTTCCTTGTATATATTCCGCGGCTTTGATGTACCAGCCTGTCACGTAATCCAATACGCCTGCTCCGTGTATGTCTTTAAACAAACCAGCGAGTTCGACTCGTTGTTCGTCGGACATGATTTTTGAACCGACAAACGGTGGATTGCCCAAAATGTAACTCACCCTGTCTTTGGTTATCACGTCGTTCCAATCCAATTTGAGCGCGTTATCGATATGGATGTTGGGATGGGCCTTGAGCGGCAAACGAACAAAATTCTCGCCAAACTCGGCGCTCAATTCCATGTTCATTTGGTGGTCCGTGAGCCACAAAGCCAACTCGGCCACGCGCGCCGGGAATTCTTCGATTTCTATGCCGTACATCTGGTCCACGTTGACCTGCGAGAAGGTGCCGAACTGCAAAACCGTGGCTTGACGCTGGTTGGTGTCGACCACGATCTTCATGCGCTTCAAAGCCTCAAGTTCCAAACGGCGCAGCTCCCGGTAAGTCACGACCAAAAAGTTTCCGCACCCGCAGGCCGGGTCCAAAAACTTCAAATCGGCTAGTTTTTGCTTGAACTCCGCAAGCTTCTTTTTGTTGTTGCCCGCGGCTTCCAATTCGGCCTTCAAATCATCCAAAAACAACGAATTGATGACTTTCAAAATGTTGGTTTCCGAGGTGTAGTGCGCACCCAAATCGTGCCGTGCCTTTTCGTCCATTACCGACTGGAACATGGAACCGAAGATGACCGGCGAAACCTTGCCCCAATCGAACGCCGAACATTCGAGCAGGGTTTGGCGCATGGCCGAATCGAAAGCCGGGAATTCCAAAGTCTCATGGAACAGGTGGCCGTCGATGAACGGCAATTTGGCCAAATCCTCGTCCAAGGTCTTTTGGCGCTGGTCCGGCGGCGTGTTGAGCACTTGGAATATCTGCGACAGCACCAAACCAGTGTCCGTACCGTCTTCATTCGTGCGGTTGGTGATGTAAGATTCGAATGATTCCAATTCGTCGAAAATGCCCGTATCGTCGGCGAAAAAACAATACACCAAGCGCGTCAGCAAAACTTCCAGCTTATGGCCCGCATAACCCACCCTTTTCAAGGCGTCATGCAGCTTGGCTATGGCCTTGACGGCCTTTTGGTTGACCGGATCCTCGGGTTTAACCTCCACGGTCTGGTAGCCCATCAAGAATCCGAAAAGTCTGACGTGCTTGGGGAGGTCCTTAAGTTCGAACTCATACTTTTTTACTTCTTGAGGATTCTCCAAAACGTAAACGTGGAAATGCGCAAAATCCGAGACCACGATGTGCGTTGGCGCGACTTTTTCCGGCAAACCCATGGCATACTCGACGGCTTGCTGGTAGGCGTCTTCCAGATTCTTACCCGCGGATTTATGTTCGACTATCAACTTACCCGGATACAGCAAATCGATACTGCCGTTTTCGCCCTCATATTTTTTGACGCTTTCCTCAAAAGTCGCGACCCGTTTGCGGCTAATGCCGAAAATCTCAAAAAACTCGTTCCAAAAGGTCTGTTTTTCACTGGCTTCTTTTTTGGCGCCAGCCCAATCTTTGGAAAAAACCAAAGCCCTATTCTTAGCCTCGTTCCAGCTTATTGGCATATTGTACCTATTCTAAAACAAGAACCGGCTGGGGTCTAACCCTTGAATCTTGAAACTTCGGCCATGCGTATGTATTATGACATGACCTGTATGAAAATATCGCGGACCGCTTGGATTTTGGCTGGCGCCTGTTTTTTTAGCGCTTTTTTTGGTTTGTTGCGGCCCTGCCAAACGTTGGCCCAAGACATGCCCGACGGCGGCGATGACGATGTCGTCGTATCGACCACGGGCACGACCCCGAACGCGGCGACTTCCACGTCCGCAACCAGCTCGACCGGCGCGACCGCGGAAAATCCTGCCGACGATGAAGAATCTTTCGAGGCGCGGGTCATCCAAGTTCTGGACTCGCGCGATGTGAACAAAGACGGCGTCAGCCTCACGCAACAGAACCTTAGACTCAAAGGCTTGGACGGCAACTGGCGCGACAAAGAAATCGAATACCACGGCATCGGGGATGTGGAGGTTTTCGGCAACAATATTTACGCCGTGGGAGACCGCGTATTGG
The DNA here is from genome assembly GCA_022703155.1 of Patescibacteria group bacterium. Classification (GTDB taxonomy): domain Bacteria; phylum Patescibacteriota; class Patescibacteriia; order 2-12-FULL-60-25; family 2-12-FULL-60-25; genus MWCR01. Next base: position 77,750 of record JAKLEH010000001.1, read on the forward strand.
TCCAACGTTCGCACGACCCAGAAACCGGAGAAGACCTGTTTTTCGTGATGGATTACGTTCGCCGCGGTTGGCTTTACGCCTTGGCCGCGCTGTTCGTCTTTTTAATCATCGTCATCGCTGGCATCAAAGGCCTGCGCGCGCTATTGAGCCTGCTCGTGAGTTTCGCCATCATCATGGGCGTACTCGTACCGCTCATCCTGGCCGGTTGGCCGCCCGTGCCCGTGGCCGTAGTGGTTTGTACGGCCATGTTCGTGGGCATGGTCTACATTACCGAAGGCTTCAACCGCAAATCGCATTTGGCCATCGCCTCAATCGGGTTAAGCCTGTTGTTGGTCGGGTTGCTCTCGCTGTTCTTCACGTGGATCACGCGGCTGACCGGCACGGCGCAAGAGGAAACCATGTTTTTGACCGGACTCACCAAACAAGCCATCAACTTCCGCGGTCTGTTGTTGTCCGGCATACTCCTCGGAACGTTGGGCGTGCTCGACGACGTGGTCATCGGGCAAATAGAATCCGTGTCGCAAATCAGACAAGCCAATCCGTACCTGCCATGGAAAAAAGTTTTCGCCATGTCCATGGAAGTGGGCAAGGCGCATCTCGGGTCCATGGTCAACACGCTCTTCTTGGCCTACGCCGGCGCGGCCATGCCCTTGCTTCTGCTCTTCAGCATCAAACAACCGCCGTTCGTGACGTTTTCGCAAGCCATCAACAACGAAATGATGGCCACGGAAATCCTGCGCACTCTGCTCGGCGGTTTGGGCATCGCGCTTTCCATGCCCGTGGCCACATACCTCGCGGTCAAACACATGCCGGCGCCCAAAACCCCAACCAAAAACGCCCCGTAAAAGGGGCGGTTTTTTGTGTTCAACCCTTCCGTCATGCCGAACTTGATTCGGCATCTCGATTGACGATTGGCCAACTATTGAGATCCTGAAACGAGTTCAGGATGACGGACAGATGTTTTAATCATTGTCTCCCCACGGACAGGTGCCTCCAGCCGTGTTCCTGCGCGCGGTTCGTGTCGTACAGGTTGCGCGCGTCGACCAATAAATCGCCGGCGGCCATGTCTTTGAGTTTTTTGAGGTCGAGCGTGCGGAACTGCTCCCATTCGGTCGCGACCACGACCGCGTCCGCGCCGCGCGCCGCTTCGTACGGGTCGTCGTGGTGCGGGACCTCTCCCCCGACTTCGTGCGCGTGGACTTTGGCCACAGGATCATGGGCGCTGACGATGGCGCCGCGCTCGCGCAAGAAGCGGATAAGGTCCAACGCAGCGGATTCGCGCGTATCGTCCGTATTGCCTTTGAAAGCCAACCCTAACAGCGTGATGTTTTTTCCCTGCAAAGATCCGAGCGCTTTTCCAACGCGTTCGACCAGCCGCAGTCGCGCCTGTTTGTTCATGTCGAACGCCGCGTTCACGATTGGCAGAGGCACGCCCAGCTTGTCGCCCATAAAACGGATGGCGCGCACGTCCTTGGGGAAGCAACTGCCGCCCCAACCCAGGCCCGCGCGCAAAAATTCCTTGCCGATGCGCGGGTCGCTGCCGATGCCGCGCGCCACGTTCTCCACGTCCGCGCCCACTTCCTCGGCCAGCGCCGCCATTTCGTTGATGAAACTGATTTTGGTGGCCAAAAACGCGTTGGCCGCGTACTTGGTCAGTTCCGCGCTGCGCCGATCCATGACCAACTTGGCGCAATCCACGAAATCATAGGCGCGGAGCATGCGTTCGGTGGCGCGCGACGAAACCGAACCGATGACGATGCGCGCGGGTTTAAGAAAATCGTAGACCGCATGGCCTTCGCGCAAGAATTCCGGGTTGGAAACCACGTCGACTTCGATGCCGCTCGCCGTGCGGATGATGGCTTCCACGCGTTCGGCCGTGCCGACCGGCACCGTGCTCTTGTCCGCCACCACGACGTATTCGGTTATGTATTTGCCGATCATTTCCGCGGCCGCATCCACATACCGCAAATCCACGGACCCGTCCTCGGCCGACGGCGTGCCCACGGCGATGGACACGAGTTCCGCGCCCGGGATGGCCTGCTCGTACGAAGTCGTGAACGACAACCGTCCGGCCTGCATGTTGCGTTTGACCACCTCTTCCAAACCCGGCTCGTAAATGGGCATCACGCCTTGGTTCAAAAGGTCGATTTTTTCCTGCGACACGTCCAACCCCACGACTTGGTGGCCGAGTTCGGCCAAGCAGGCGCCGGACACCAAACCCACGTATCCGGTACCAATGACGGTAATGCGCATAGTCAGATTACATTAAACTCGCGGCATGGGGGAGTAAAGTGCCTGGAATGTCTTTCATACGACAAAACTCACGATTTTGCCTTTTACGTAAATGGCTTTTTTCACGTTTTGCCCTTCCAGATATTTTTTGACGTTGGGTTCATTTTTAGCCGCGTCCAACACCGTCTGTTCGCCCGCATCAATGGCAACTTCAATTTGCCCGCGCACTTTGCCGTTCACCTGGACCGCAACCGCGACTGTGTCCGCGACGATTTTCGATTCGTCGTACTTGGGCCAAGGCGACCGATGGATCGAATCCTCGTGTCCGAGCCTATGCCACAATTCTTCGGCCAAATGCGGCGCGAACGGCGCCAGGATTTTCAGATAAGCTTCGTAGTCTTCCTGCGACGTTGGGACGTGCGACGATGCGGCGAAATTGGACAGCTCGTTCGTCAGAATCATCAGCTGCGACACGGCCGTGTTGAAATGCATGCCATCGATGTCTTCGCCGACTTTTTTGATGGTGTAATTCAACAGCCTTTCGTAGCTCGGAGCCCGGAGCCCGGAGCCCGTCATGCCGGAAGCCTTCATGTCGGACTTCGGGCTTCGTGCTCCGTTCTGTCCGATCCCCCACACCTTATCCAAAAACCTTCTGACGCCGATTATGCCCTGCGTGCTCCACGGCGCGTCCATGTCGTACGGGCCGATGAACATTTCGTACATGCGCATTACGTCCGCGCCGTAATCGGCCACCACGTCGTCCGGGTTGACCACGTTCTTCAAGGACTTGCTCATCTTGGCGATGACCTGCGTGGCTTCTTCGCCGGTTTCCGTGACCACAAACTTGCCGTCGCGTTCCTCTACCGTGTCGCTCGGAATCAGGTGTCCGTTCTTGTCCTCGTACGCGTACGCCAAAATCATGGCGTGGGAAACGCGCGCTCGGTACGGCTCGGATCCGCATTCGGCCGGAACGAAACCCAAGTCGAACAAAACTTTGTACCAAAAGCGGGAATACAAAAGATGCAGCGTCGTATGCTCCATGCCGCCGTTGTACAAATCCACGGGCATCCAATATTTAAGCTTTTCCGCAGCCGCGAATTCTTTATCGTTATGCGGGTCGCAGTAGCGCATGAAGTACCACGAAGAACCGGCCCAACCCGGCATGGTGTCGGTCTCGCGCCGCGCCGCGCCGCCGCAATGCGGACATTTGGTGTTCACCCACTCCGGGATGGACGCCAGCGGCGAATCGCCCGTGTCGGTCGGCTCGTAATTGGCCACGTCGGGCAACTCGAGCGGCAACTCGGAATCCGGCAACGCGACCCAACCGCATTTGGAACAATAAACCAGCGGGATGGGTTCGCCCCAATACCGCTGGCGCGAAAACACCCAGTCACGGAACTTGTAATTGACTTTGCGTTCGCCGATGCCCTGCCCCTCCAGCCACGCGATCATCTTTTCCTTGGCTTTCGCCGTCTCGAGCCCGTCGATGAAGCCGGAGTTGATGGCGATGCCTTGGCCGCTCCAGCATTCGGATTCCAAACGCAAGTCGTCGAGTTGGCCTTTGGTGGAAATCGAGATGCCGGCGCAACTGTCCAGCGCGGGCGGCTGAACGACCTTCACGATCGGCAAACCGAACTTTTTGGCGAACTCAAAATCGCGTTCGTCGTGCGCGGGCACGGCCATGATGGCGCCGGTGCCGTAGTCCGCCAAAACGTAATCCGCGATCCAAATCGGAATCTCTTTTCCGGTCGTTGGATTGATGGCCGCAATGCCTTTGAGTTCGACTCCTGTCTTCTCCTTGTTTTCCTGCCGTTCCAGGTCGGATTTCTTTGCCGCCGCTTCCTGATAGTTTTTTACCTCTTCAAGATTCGAGATTCGAGATTCCAGATTCTTCACCAGCTCGTGTTCCGGCGACAGCACCATATATGTGGCGCCAAAGAGCGTATCCGGCCTTGTCGTAAATACCTCGATTTCCGCCGCGTCTTGCGACTTGGAACTTGCGACTTGGAACTTCACGCTCGCCCCCTCGCTCCGGCCGATCCAATTGATTTGTTGGGTCTTTATCTTATCCAAAAAGTTGACTTGAGCGAGTTCGTCGATAAGACGGTCCGCGTATTTGGTGATGCGTAACATCCATTGTTCCTTTTCGCGCTTCTCCACCGGCCCATGGCAACGGTCGCACACGCCACCAACGGCTTCCTCGTTGGCCAAACCTATCTTGTCGCGCGGACACCAGTTGATGGTGATTTTGGTCTTGTACGCCAAACGCCGTGCGTCGCGGTATTCGCGCACCGCAACCTCACCCGCGACTTGGACGTCGGCAGGAATCTCCAACTCCTCGATAGGACGGGCTTTTTGCTGTTTGTCGTCAAAATATGAATTGAAAAACCGGCTAAACATCCACTGCGTCCATTTGTAATAGGCCGGATTCGTAGTGTTGATTTCGCGCGACCAGTCGAAACCAAAACCCAACATGCGCGTCTGGCGTTGGTAGTTGGCCACGTTTTTGGCCGTAAATTCGGCCGGGTGTTTTTTGTTCTTGATGGCGAAGTTCTCTGCCGGCAAACCGAACGCGTCCCAACCCATGGGATACAGCACATTGTCGCCTTCCATGCGCTTTTTGCGCGTCATGATGTCCAGCGCCGTGTACGAACGCGGGTGTCCAACATGCAGACCCTCGCCCGACGGGTAAGGGAATTCGACCAAGCCGTAATACTTTTCGGCCTTGCTCTCTCCGGGATCGGAAGCGCGATACGTGCCTTGTTCTTCCCAAATTTTCTGCCATTTGGCTTCCACCTCTTGGAACGGATATTTTTCCGGCATATGGCCATCAAATTATCACGCGAATATGCGGTTGTAAAACGTTAACTCACGCCACCCTCTCTTAACGAGAGAGGGTTCTGGCCCGAATTCAAAACCCTTCCCTCGTTAATGGAAGGTGGCCGGAGGCCGGATGAATTCACGTTTTCCAACGGATTCTCATTCCGTCTCCCACTATGGGCGTATTCAAAAACCCCGGCTTTTCAGCCGGGGTTTGTGGTTTTCGCAATTAATTGCGAGGGGCCATGGGGCGGGCCTTGTTGACCGCGATTTGGCGGCCACCGAAGTCCGTACCGTCGAACATGGAGATTGCCTTGTCGGCAGCGGAATCATCCGCCATCTCCACGAACGCGAAGCCGCGAGGACGGTTGGTCATGCGGTCCACAGGAATGTAGACGGACACGACTTCACCGGCCTGGGAAAACTGCTGTTGGAGCTCCTCATCCGTAGTGCGGTAAGGAATGCCGCCAACGAAAAGCTTTGTAGGCATGCGTGAAACATTAATTGATTATCGGATCCCGTTTGCGCATGGACCTACCCTCGACCTCACAGTTGCCCACCGAAGCTCATGGAGCCTAGGCGGACGGGCGACCTTCGCACGTTCTATCCGCAAAATAGGATAGCACATAGCGGGTAAATTGTCAACCATCGTCTCATGTAGCATGTAACTTGTATCATGTATCAGGGGCGGAGGCCGCAGAGAAGGGGGTCTGAGGCCCTGGGTTCTGCTGCATGCTCCGTGTTACATGTTACATGATACATGCTACATGACCACATCCACGCCCTCGGTCTTGCGGAACCCTATGCGGTCCGGCGCGTAGTCGCGCTCCAATCCCAGCATGGACGCGAACACTATGGACTCCTCGCCGTACCGGTCGCGGATTCGGTCCACGGCTTTGGACGCGCTTCTTTTCCCCTCCGACCCAAACCCTCCCCTTAAGATAAAGGGAGGCGAGGAGGGGTTATGGGTACAGGAATCATTCGTTTTTGAATCCCGAATCGAGTTCGGGATGACGGAGGCGACAAGATGGAGGCTCAATTGGTCGCTCCACGGCACCAAACCCGACAACGTCACGGCCAAAAAAGTGACTTGGGATTCGCCGTCCCATGTTTCTTCCAAAGCCCTGGTCGCCGCGCGCGTGAGAGTGAACACGTCGTCGGCCGGTTCGCCAAAATCCACGCTGCAACCACTCGGCACTTCGGCTTCCCAACGGTTCCTGAACGTCGGCCCGCTGATTTGGGCATCGGTCAACCCCTCGGGCACGACGTACATGTTCAGGCCGGCCGTGTCAGACGTCTGGCCCACGACGCTGACCGCCACGTCCAAACGTCGCGCCAGCAAGCCGTACGAGCGCATGCGCCGCCCGGCGCGTTCGATCAGGCGCAACAGAATGCCTAGGATCCGTCCCGCGTCGCTCGTCCCAGTCGTCCCAGGCTCCAGGGACGCGGGATCGCGCCAGAGGCGG
>JAKLEH010000010.1 GCA_022703155.1 Patescibacteria group bacterium
CTGCTTTCCACGGCCGGCAACCAGCTTTCCTGGTGGTGGGGCGGTCTGACGGGCAAGCGCCGCGAATTGACCGAGGATGAGAAGCGCGAAATCCAAGCCCAGGCCGCCGCCGAATTCGAGGCGACCAAGGATTTGCCGCCACGTCCGGGCCTAGAACATCCCGATGTCTCGTGGCACGATTGAAAGACACGCTTCTCAAACCGTTCAACCTATGCTTGGTTGAGCGGTTTTTTCATAGTCCTCGGACTTCCGACTTCCGACTTCCGACGCATGCCTCAGTCTTGACAAAACCCCATTTTTTTGCGAAGGTTGGCCTACGAATCATGAAACGAACCCCAAACCAAAACCGCTCCATCTAGGGAGGAAAGATGCTGATCAATAAGACGCTCTCTCACAGCAAAAAGAATCTGTCCGACGAGGAGTTGGCCAAGGAAGCGGCGAGCTTTTTTGGCCAGAACGTTTACTGCCAATTCCAGGCAGAGATCTTCGTGGAAGTCAGGCCGTGGCTTCCGAGCCAGGATTTGAACCGACTCTTCCCGGTCATCGACGTGATGAAGGCCTTGTCCGAAAGGCCGGACCTGCGCCAGGCCATGGCCACGACCCTGGCCGGCACCAAGCCCAACCGGGCGCGCATCCAGGATCCGGAGAAGCAGGCCAAGGACATCGACGAATCGTTGGCCAGCAAGGACATCGGCCTCGACGACATCGAGAACGCCATCACGCCACAGACGTGGTCCGTGTACATCTTTGGCGACAAATTCTGGCAGGCGTTCTCCAAGGAACTCCTGGCCAAGATCGTGGAGGCCAACGGCGAGAAGGAGAAGAAATTCATCTCCTTCTTCCTGGACATGGCGCTCAAGGAACGCCGCTACGAAACGCGCGAGCTCAAGCCCGTCCTGACCCATCTGGACGTGGTCGAAGCCATCGACGGCACGCTCTGGCAACAGCGCATACCGATCGACAAGCGCGTGGAAGTGGACAAGGCGCGGCGCGCCCAGGAGCGCAAGAATCCCCGCCTGCCGTTCACGGCCAAGCAGGAGTTGACCATCGTGGGCATCAAGACCGTGGTGGATTCGTTCGACCTTACGGACTTCGTGGACGTGGTCAGGGCCGCAGGCAACGCGCTGGGATTCGGCGAAGAGGAACCGTTCGCCGACCTCACCCCGGCCGACGGCGCAACCAAAGGGCCAAGCCCAAAAGCGTAGAGGCGTCTGCGCCATCTGCCGTCGCGGCCGACACGCCCGACGAGTCATGGCCTGACGCCAAAGACGAAGACAAGCCTACGCACCGGCCCGGTCCCGTCGACAGCGACGGCCCGGAAATCACCACCGATGGTTTTGCCAGTCCGGCTTTGGATGGCGAAGCTACCGGCGTTCCGGAACAGCCGTCAGAGACCATCGAAATCCTGGACGTCGACGACGCTGATGCCGTGGTTGCGGCCGCTGCCGAAGACCCAGAAATCGAAAAAGCCGTGGACAGCATCGCCCCGGTCGAAGGCGGTCCACCGGTGGGTACGGAAATCGAACTTCCCAAGCCCGAAAACTACATCCCCGACAGGATGTTCGAAGAGGCCGGAGGCGCACCATCCAATCCCAGCAAGGAAACTCGAGAGAAGACGCTGGATGAAATCCGCAAGGTCCACGGCCTGCGGTTCAAGGACCCGGAAAGACTGGCCGACTCGGTGGTCACCAGCTTTCGTTGCGTGCTCCTCGACGGCATACCCATTGCCGATGACGAAGCCCTCAAAAACGCGTTGCTGATCATCCTGCCCGCCATCAATCCGCACAAGTTCACGCTGGACGAATCCATGCGTGCAACGCCCACCAAAACCCTCTACGGGATCTACAGGCGAGAAATGCGCAACCGCGGCAAAAAGGATCTGGTCGACAGGCTGGAATCCGGTTCGGCTGGCCGCGCTTCTCCCCAGCCCCTTACTCCCCCGTCCACCAAGAAGTGATTCAAAAAACCCCGACCAGCAACTCTGGAAGGGGTCTTTTATTTTTTCCCATTTGGCCACCCGTCATCCTGAATTCATTTCAGGATCTGAATTGTCAACTTAGATGCTGAAACGAGTTCAGCATGACGGATTGTTGTATACGCTTTAAAACCGTCTCCCGCTACCAACTCCCGCCACCGCCTCCGCCGCCTCCGCCGCCCGAGCCGCCGCCGGAAAAACCCGAGCCGCCGGAACCGGCCGTGCTGGCAGGCGGGCTATAGACCGAAGCGGCAGAGGCCGAGTTCATGGCCGTCATGGCCGTGGCCATGCTTATGGCGTTCCAAGTGCCGACGTTGCCCTCGGCCCAATCGGGGGGCGCCAACTGCAAATCCTTGAACTGTTCTGCCCATTCGCGTTCCACGCCCAAAGCGATGGCCGCGGGCAGCAATTCCATAAACTGTTCGGGCGTGCGCGCGGGTGCGTTGTGGAATTTGAGACGTTCCTCTTCGGTCACGGACATGAACCATTTGAAACCTTTGACCTCGGCGACCAAATTCACGCCGTCGCGCGTACGCCGCGGCATGAACCAACCGAAGACGGCCACGACCAAAGCCGTGGCGAAGGCGGCGAGGCCTCCGGCCGGCGAGGCGGCGCCCGCAATGGATACGATCGCGAAGGCGGCGATGGCCACGGCGAAGTATATGGCGCGCACCAAATACGGATTGCGATCGAATATCTTGAGCGCGGTCAATTGTTTGGTAGCCGCGGAAGTGGCTTTGGCCACGTCGTTATAGAATTTGTCTCCCTTGAGGTCGTCGAACGTGGAACGGTCGCGCGCGCCGTCCAAGAACAATCCGTTCCACAAGATTTTTTCCCAAGCCAAAGCCTGCTCGCCGGGTTGGTTCTTTTTGATGAAGGTGAACGTTTGCGAATCGCTGAACAATCCCTTTTTGGTCCCGTATTCAATATGCAGAAAGCCTTGCCGCGCCATGTCGATGATGGTGGCCGTGATGCCGCGCTGCGGAATGGCCCCGTTGCCCATGGCCCCGGAGAGCACGAGCGGCGAGAGGCCGTGCGGCGATTCGTACTGCGGAACCACGGTCTGGTCGGGCAAATCCTTGCCGCGTTTGCGCCACCACCAGAACATGAAGGCGAAAGCGAGCAGCGGCACGAGCAGGATCAGATTGTCGCGTACGGCCTCCCAGACGTTGTCCGCGGCCGTGGGCTGTTTGATCATGCCGGTCGGGAACGCGAACACCACGGTCATGCCTTCGCCGTCCTCGAAACCGCGGTTGGCCGTGACCAACAGCGAATTGCCGTCGGCCTTGATGGCACACGCCTGCTCGACCGACCCCAGGTGGCCAGTGTAACACAAGAATTGCTGGGGTTTTTCGCCCTTAAGCGGCGATTCCAATCGGAAAGACGCCTTTTCGATAGGAACCTTCCACTCGTTGCCCGTGACGTTCCAATACAACTCCGAATGGTCGGAAAAAAAATTGATGGCTTTGCCCGTGTCGTACTCGATGACGTACGTATGCTTGCCAGTGATGGTCCTGTCCGCGCTTCCGATCTTCACGGTCATGATATCCGCGGCCCGGCTCGTCTGGTACGGTTCGTCCTGCCCGTCGCGCAACACGCGCTTGACCGTGTAACGGTAATTGTAGGACAAATTGTCACGCTCGTAGGATTCAGGTATGTCGCGGAATATGCCGTGCCGGTCCGCGGTGCCGAAATCATAGACGATTTCTTCGCGAACGGTCAGGTTGCGGTCCGCATCCAGCTTGGCCGTGACGTCGAAACTGCGGATGCGCTCGCCGCCTGCGCTGGCTTGGGCCGTATCCAAAGCGCCTTGCGCTACGGCCGGCGCTGACATGGCCAAACCCAGCCAAACCATCAATAAAACAAGGGTCTTTTGCATATGGGGGTATAGTAAACCATGGGAAAAGAAGTCGGAAGCCGAGGGGTTTATTCGACGGTCGAAGGTCGATGGTCGGAGACGGAGGATGATAGTCGAAGGTCGATGGTCAGTGGTCAGTAATCCAACGTCCGACTTCCGCCCTCCGACTGTAGCTAGGATTGGACACGCCAGCAGGCGTCCTGCTACATTACCCGCCATGCAAAATTGGCTCATAAAATTCTTCAGAAACCCGGTGGGCATCGGTTCGGTGGCCGCGAGTTCGCGTTCCCTGGGCCGGCTCGTAGCCCGCGACATAACGCCGGAAATGGCAGTTCTGGAACTAGGTCCGGGTTCGGGCGCGCTCACCTCGCACGTCTTGGCCAAACTCAAAACCCCGCAACAATTGACTTTGGTTGAATCGGACGAAGAGTTTGTTCGCGTTTGCACAGAAAGGTTCCCGGATTCGGACGTGCGCCACATGGACGCGGAAATACTGCTTAAAAATTCCCCTGGAAGGTACGACGCCATCGTCTCCGGAATACCGTTCGCGGCACTGCCGGCCAAAACGCGTCAGCGCATGTTCCAAGAGGTAAAAAACGCGCTCAAACCCGGCGGCATCTTCGTCATGTTCCAATATTCGCTGACTTCAAAGAACGAACTCAAGGAACTGTTCGGCAACGTCACGACCCGGTTCACGCCCTGGAACATCCCGCCGGCTTTCGCGTATACGTGCGAAAAACAGGATTAAGACTTCTGTCATTGCGAGGTCGCTGCAGCGACCGTGGCAAACCATAGATTGCTTCGGCTTTGACTTATCGCCTCGCAATGACAGATGAACCGTCATCCCGGGCCAATTGTCTTGCGTTACGCTTACGATGTTAAACCGGGATCCAGAGCCTTTTTGTTTTTGTTTTGTATTTTCTGGATTCCTGCCTTCGCAGGAATGACGAAAAGGTTGTATAATGTCCGCATGTTTTGGAGGGTAAAAGTGCTGACCGTCGGCGCGGGCACGCGCGACGTGTTCGTCAAAAGCCAAAGGTTCGAACAACGGACGGACGTCCATGCGCCGGACGGTTTTGACGCGTGTTTTCCCATGGGCGCGAAAATCCCCCTGGACGACGTGATACTGGAAACCGGCGGCGGCGCCACCAACGCGGCCGTGACCTTCAGCCGCTTTGGCATCAAAACGGCTTGCGCGTGCCGCGTGGGCGATGACGACAACGGCAAATCCGTCTTAGCCGCGCTTAAAAACAACCGCGTCGGCCTAAAGGCGGTGCAGCTGGATAAAGGCGCCAAGACTTCATATTCGGTAATCCTGCTTTCCGGCACCGGGCACCGCAGCATCCTGGCCTACCGCGGCGCTTCCAACAACCTTGATCCGCAATCCATACCTTGGAAAAAACTCCAACCCAAATGGGTTTATCTGACCTCCATGGGCGGGGACATGAAAAAGAACCGCGCCATCGTCTCGCAATCCAAAGGCCAAGGAGCGCGCATCGCTTGGAACCCGGGCAACGGAGAATTGCATCATGGGCTTAAGAAGCTTGAACCGCTGATCGAACAGACCGACATCCTCATCGTCAACCGCGAAGAGGCAGCCATGCTGACCGGCCAGCCGCCGCGCATGCTGGACCGAATAGCCGCTGACTTGGCCGGCATGACGCGCACCGCGCTCGTCATAACCGACGGCCCGCACGGCGCATACGCCTACGAAACCGTATCCGGCCGCGGATTTTTCGCGCCCGCCGTGCCCGGCAAACGCATCAACACCACGGGCGCGGGCGACGCTTTTGGCAGCGCCTTGACCGCGGCCTTCATCAAAACCGGAAATCTCCAAACCGCGCTCAAAGCCGCGGCGCTCAACAGCAATGGGGTGATCACGCACATGGGCGCCAAAGCGGGCATACTCAAACGTTTCCCCACGGAAAAGGAATTGGAACGTGTGAAAATTAAAATGCTGTAAGCCCCATGTCATGCCGAACTTGTTTCGGCATCTCGATTCGTTGCCGGTTTCCAATATAAATCCTGAAACGAGTTCAGGATGGCGAAAGTATGAAAATCCTCTCCCGCCTCAAGCAAATCTTTTCCGAAAACCAAATCATGGTCGTGCTTTTGGGCATCGTGGCCGGTTTGGTTTTCCCGAAATACTTCCGGCCCATTGCGCCCTACGGCACGTATCTGCTCATACTGATTTTTTTCGTTTCCAGCCTGCGCCTGAACATCAATGAAATTATTGCCTACGGCAAGGATTGGAAGATGCTCCTGCTTTCCAACTCTTTCATGTTGGTGTTCTTGCCCTTGCTGCTATGGGCGCCCTGCGCGGCTTTCGCGCCCGATTGGGCCATGGCATTCCTGATCATGGGCGCCATGCCGACCGGCATGACCATCGCGCTCATCGCCGATCTGTTCGGAGGCAAGACCACGCTGGCCTTGGTCATTACGGCCACCACTTCCCTACTCGCGCCGTTCACCATACCCGCGGTCTTTTGGGTGGTCATGGGACGCGCCGTGCCCGTGCCGGTATTTTCCATGTTCTTTAACCTAATCGTCACTATCGTCCTGCCGTTCGCGGTCGCGACCCTGGTGCAACGCAAAGCGCCGAAAATAGTGAAACGTTACGACTTCTGGTGGCGCGAGATATCCATCGTGGCTTTTGGTGTGCTTATCGCAGCCATCGTGGGCGACACCACCGGCAATGGGCCCATCGTTTTGACCGTGCGCGACGTGGGCCTAGTCGTCGTCATGCTGATTTATACGGCCGGTTTGACCGCGGTTTCGTACTTCATGACGTTTTGGCGCACGAATTCGGAAAAGGCAACCATCGCCTTATGCATGGTCTACCTCAATAATACCTTGGCGTTGTTCATCGCCAACCGTTACTTCCCGGATCCCAAGCTCATGACCCAGTTGGTGATATTGTTGCTCGTCATCAACGTGCTGCTTCCGCCTTTCCGCTGGATAGCGGCGTATGCGGTGCAACTGGACGCCAAAAAGAACCTCAAGTCGATCAGGTCCGTCAGGTCTATCAGGTCGAAGAAGGCTAAATGATTGAAACCGTACGGACTTGGCGGACCATATGGACCTGAAAGACCTGACGGACTAAAATTTACACATTAATCGCATTTTTGTTATTAGACATCTATGAAATCCGTGTTTGTCACGCGCCGCATCCATGAATCCGGCATCGCTTTGCTCAAGAAGGCCGGCTACAAAGTCGACGTTTACGCCAAAGACCAAATCATCGAGCGCAAAGAACTGTTGCGCGGGGTCAAAGGCCGCGACGCGGTGCTCTCCCTACTCACGGACCGCATCGACGCCGAAGTCTTGGATGCGGCCGGGCCGCAGCTCAAAATCGTGGCCAACTTCGCCGTGGGTTTCGACAACATGGACCTCAAAGCCGCGGCCGAACGCAAAATCGTCGTCACCAACACGCCCAGCGACAAGGTCAACGAATCCGTGGCCGAACACACCTTCGCCCTGATGCTCTCGTTGGCCCGGCGCATTCCGGAAGCCGACCATTTTTCCAAACGCGGAATGTACAAAGGCTGGTCGCCCTCGCTCCTGAACGGCGCGGATCTGTACGGCAAGACCTTGGGACTGATCGGCGCGGGCCGCATCGGCAGCATGGTGGCGCGCCGTGCCGTCAAAGGTTTCGACATGAAACTCGTCTATTCCGACATGCGTCCCAATGAGGCGTTGGAAAAAGAATATGGCGCCAAGAAATTGACGCAGGACGCGCTGCTTAAAAAAGCGGATTTCATTTCGTTGCACGTTCCCCTGCTGCCCTCCACGCGCCACATGATTTCCGCCAAGCAATTCGCGCTCATGAAGCCTACGGCGTTTTTGGTGAATACGGCGCGCGGTCCGGTGGTGGACGAAAAGGCGTTGCTCAAGGCGCTTAAAGCCAAGAAAATCGCGGGCGCGGGTTTGGACGTATTCGAATGCGAACCGGCCATCGATTGCGATTTGCGCGACAACTTGGAGCTCAAGGCTTTTGAAAACGTGATTTTGACCCCGCATATCGCCAGCGCCACGGAAGAGGCGCGGCGCGACATGTCGGAAATCGCGGCCAAAAACATCATCGCCGTGCTCAAGGGCAAAGCGCCGCTCACGCCGGCCAAGGTCGGATAAATTTTCTTGGATACAATAAAGTCCCGCGAATGCGGGACTTTTTCATTTACGCGAAGGAGCGTGGTTCAGGGCGTCTTCAAAGGCGAATTCGAATCCCTCGCCATCGTCCAACCCGACGGCTTCTCCGACCTCGAGCGTAGGCGCTTCCGGATCGTCCACGGCCTCGTCGGGCAACAAGCCAAAACTTTCGAGCGATGGCGCCGGGCTTTTGGGAACGCGGTCAACGACTGGGTCCGCTTTTTCCGGCGGCGGATTTATGGCGCGGAATTCGCCCGAGGGCATGGCGGTCATGGCTTCCATGGATTTGCTGATCCTGGCCTCGAGTCGCACAAGCTCCACGCCGTCCGGCACGGATTCACGTTGGCTCATGAGTTCCAACGCGTCCGCATCGTATTGCACCGGGCTCGTGGGATAAATATCCGGCCTGATAGTCGGCATGTCTGCGGCGCCAGATGCGGGCGCGGATTCGTCCCGTGCCGCTTCGTCCTCAGTGCGCATCATGATTTTTTGGACCATGCGCACGCTGCCGCGCGCCAAAGCCTGCAGTTCCAAAAACCTGCGACTGACTTCGACCTCGTCCAATTCCTCATCGGACGTGGCGAAAAGGTTGAGGCCAAGCGTCTTGCGCAATTCGCGCTCGCGGCTGATTCGCCATTCGATGAGCCGCTTAAGCATATCGCGCTCAAGACCCTCTGCGGGAACATGGGCTTCCAACAGCGCGATGAAAATCGGCTTTTCCGCCGGGTCGAAACCCTTAAGAACGCCCTGACCGTCCGTGCTTTCAAGGAACGTATGGACCGCGTCGTGCCAGTTGGCCACGACCAGGTCCAAAATGGGATCTGCCATGGCTCAACCTCCGACGGGTCATTCGATACTGATATTTTGGCTTTGTCAAGCCTTTTGCCTTCAATAATGGTAGGCAAATCGGTCCAAATCGCGCACGAATTGGATTTCTTCGGCCAAAATACGCTGAAAAGTGGCCAAATCCTTTTTGGCGAACGCGGCCCTTTTTTGGACGTAAAATTCCTGCAACTTGGGCAGGGATTGGATGATTTTGGGTTCGGACTCGGGCTTTGAATCCGGAATGCGCTCAAGCACTTTGACGAAACCCGGATCCGGATTGGGGAGCGTGTCGATTATCTCCCGTCGCATATCACTCGGCCTTATCCTCGCCGCGGATGATGCGCAACGTGCCTTGGGCGATGGCCCGCGCGGCTTCCACGGCCGCCTCGTCCTTGATTTCTCCGGATTCAACCATGCCCTTCAGGGTTCGGGCTTGGTCCTCGCCGGACTCGGTGAACTCCTTCATTTCCCGTTCTTTGGAAGCATCCGCCTGCTCATTGGACACGGGCGCGGCTTTTTCGAAGAGATTATCCATATAAAAGGTAATGATAAACGGGACGCCGAAGGCTGACAAGCCATTGCCACACCCTTTACAAAAGACCAAAAATGCCGTAAGTTAGCCAATCGTTTGCTTGCTGGATTCGCACCTTCCACATTCAAATGGTGAAGCATGAAACAGTTGATTTTGCTCCTGGCGGCAATTTCACTCGTCCTGGCTTTGGCCGCGTGCGGCAAGTCGAGCAAATCGTCTCCGACGCCGTCGCCTAGCGTCGTACCAGAACCGCCGTCGCCCACGGCGAAACCTACGGCGTCGGCGCACCAGCCACCGGAAAACCCCTACGGCTTCGACGTGTTGGCCGCCATCGACCAAGGCCGCGACCTGTTGGAAAAGGGCGAACCGTCCGGATTCAACACGTGCAAAGTCACGCGCACCGTCTGGTCGGGCAAGGGCAAGAAGCGCAAGGGCCGCCTGATGGAGTTCATGCGCCTCTGCGAAGCGAACACCAAGCTTGCCGTGCGCCACGTCAAGGAAGACCGCATCCAGGTGATTACCGTGCGTTCCGACGGCACGTCCACGCCCGCCGGATTCCAGGTGTCATACACGCCGAGCCGGAGCGTGAACACCGAATTCGACGTGACCCATCCGCCGGGCTACCTGGTGCTGGCCATCCGCCGAGCCATTCCCATCCGCGACAAGGGGCCGACCGAAGTGGTTTACACACCGTACAGCAACGAGCTGGACATCCCGCTCGTGCGCAACGCGGGCACACGTTACTTGCGCGACCACGTGTACAACGCCGACCGGCGTCTGAACCGCACGTCTTGGCGTTCGTCATGCTTGAACGCGTATCCAAAAATGCGCGACATGCTTTCGTCCATCTCCATCACTCTGGCCGTGGTTGAACACGTGGACCCGGACCGGTTCACGGGCGGCGTGCCGGCCCTGCAATTGCTCCGTGAAACGCTGACCACGATCGGCGCCAACCGCCCGTTGGCCTACCGTTACGCGGTCTCGCCCTTGGGCGCTCGCGGCCTGTTCCAATTCATGCCAGAGACTTACGCGGGCCTGACCAGGAATTATTCCAAGACCGGACTGATCGCGGACTTCATGGCCGGCGTGAACGACCACGCCAACGCGGCCACGGCCTCGCTCCTTTTGTTCGACGACATCCTGAACGCGTTCACGCCGCAGGAATGCGAAGTCCTGAACGACGACCATGAAGAGCTGGGACGCGCGCTGGCCGCAGGCTACAACTACGGCCCGGCCCGCGTGCGGCGCAAGATGCTGGCCTACGACGATTGGGTCGCGCATTTGCCCGAAGAGACGCAAACCTACATCGCAAAATACGAAACCTTCCGCTCCATGCTCTTTCCGGCCGAAGTCACGGTCACCGACCTCTGAACGGCTTAAACGCAGATGAAAAATCTGCGTTTTTTAAATATGGAAAAACGCGACAAAAGACGCGTTTTATCCTTAGGGCATCAAGACTCTAAAAAAACATCGGGCATGCGCCGACCCGCGTCTGCAAATGCCCTTAAAAACCTTGACCATGACGCAGGATGATTTTTTTGCACTTTTTTACGGCCGCGGACAAATCGACATTGCAGTTATTGGCCAAGGTAGCAAGCGCAATCAATACATCGCCCATTTCGCCCTCCAAATCGACTTCCACGTTTTTACGCGCCTTGTTGCCGCCGATTTTCCTGATGGCTTCGGCCATCTCGCCCAATTCTTCGAATAAATATATGAGCTGCAAATGGGGATCCGGCTTCTTCTTAGACCTTTTGTTCCAATCCTCGCACACCCACTTTTGTAAAGCTTTTAAATTCATATGCGGGTATTAAATTTACGGTCGCGGGCACGGCAAACAAAAAATCCCTCACGGGATTTTTGTATGATCGCGTACAACGCGATGGTGGACCCTATCGGATTCGAACCGATGACCTCTGCCTTGCAAAGGCAGCGCTCTACCAACTAAGCTAAGGGCCCAGTCTTGCCAAAATTCGGTTAACATCCATCTGACGGCCGTATATTATGGTCTTTGATGGCCTGCGTCAATCCCGACGTGGTTTAGACACGTGGTTTAAGGGTTGGCGGCAAAATCCTATTTTTTATGCCCGTCAAACTCCCTCCCAACGCGGAACTCAAATACAAAGGCGTCATCTACGACGTTTACCAAGCGCCCATAAAAATGTTCGACGGTTCGGAAAAGACCTTCGAATACGTGGTGCGCGCGGATTGCGTCACGATTTTCGCTTTTCCCACGCCGCACGAAATCCTGCTCACCCGCCAAGAACAGCCGGCGCGGCCCGCGTTTTTCGACTTTCCGGGCGGACGCGTCAACCCAGGCGAGACGCACGAACAAGCGGCGTTGCGCGAGTTGGAGGAAGAGACCGGTCTGCGCGCCCGGCGCCTCAAACCGTTTTGGAATTTGACGTTGGAGGGCGCCACGCGGTTTGAAAAAACATTTTATTTGGCCACGGACCTTGAACCCGTGACGGATTGGAAAAATCCGGACCACGGCGAGCGCATCCAAACCCTGCGCCTGCCTTTTGAGGACGTAGTGGCGCGTTGCCAGCGCCGCGAATTGCGCCAAGCCGAGGCCATGCTGTGCATTTTGAACATGGAATTCGATCCTGCCGCACAGGCTGAACTGCAGGTATGGTTGAATGAAAAAAATCAAACAGCAAACAGCAAAACTGAATAAACCTTAGACGTCTGCCATGCGTCAATGTACGAGTTTGTTGTTTGCTGTTTGGAATTTGCTGTTTGCCGTTTATCCGCTTATACTCAGCTCGAGATATGAAAAAGTCTTGGTCCATCCTGTTATCCGTGCTTTTAGGCGCCGCGGTTGTCGGCTTGGGAACAGGCTATTTTTTGCACTTGGCCAACCAAGACCGCGAACGTTTGGCGTATGAGGCGCAACAGGCCAAATCCGCGGCCGAGCAAGCGTTGGCCGACCGGCAAAAAGCCGTGGACGAAGCCAACCAAAAATTGGCCCAAGCCAACCAAGAGGTCAGCAAGGCGCAAAGCACCCTGCTGGACCTGCAACGCGAGCGCGAACTGTTGGCCAAAGCCCGTCCCCTGTCCATGGCCGGCCGCAGCCAATCCTGGCCGTCCGTGGTCTCGACCGGCATGGGCCTCTCGTTGCGCATCCCGAACGGCAGCCGCGTTTCGGCCAATGACATTTACGGCTTGTCAATCTCCGCATCCGGCACGTCGGCTACCGCGTCCGCCTCCAGCAGCGAACCGTGGCTCTCCATCACGCCTTACGACGCGCTCATGAAGCAACAATTCGAAGCGCGTTTGGCGTCCACCACCCAAGCCGTCTTCTTCGTCAACGGCAAACTCATATCCGGCGTTTCCGGCAACGTCATTAAAGCCAATTCCACCTATCCGGTCGCCGGCGCCTGCCTCTCGCTCATCACCGAAGGCACGAGTACGCAACTCGTTTGGATTCAAGATCCGCCGCGCGCCGAAGGAAAACCGAAAAAAAATTCGGTTCTCGATTCATGGTTGGACGTGTTAGCCACGTTGGATTTCAAAAAATAATTTTTCGCGGCACTGGCCGCGATTTTTTTAAAAAATATTTTTTGTTTTTCATCAAAATTATCCACACCTGACTTGCGCGATTCGTACTTGACGCACCCAAGGTGTGATATACTAATAATGATCGCAGAATACAAAACCAAACTGCGCATCTCACTCCGATTTAAAATCGGAAATAATAATTGAAAGGGAGGTGATTCACATGGCAGCCAAGAAGAAGGCCAAGAAGACCACCAAGAAGGTGGCCAAGAAGAAGGCAACAAAGAAGAAGAAGTAATTTCTTCTTTCAAGGAGGAATCCCGTTGATGAACTCGACGGGATTTTTTTATTTTTTGTCATTGCGGGACGATAAATGAATGCCGAAGCCATCCTCCCGTTATTTGTCATCGCGAGGAGTTTCGCGCGACGTGGCGATCTTATGGATTGCTTCGCCGAGCCTCGCAATGACAAATGGTTGGGCAGTGTGTTTTTTTATCGCTCGCAATGACAATTCGGCTTACAACATCGCCTGTTGCGCGGCGCGTTTGGAAATTCCTTTGACGCGCACTTCTCCGAACACGCCGTCGTAACCTGGCCGGATGTCCACTTCGCCGCGGCGCACGCGCAAAATGGCGTCCGCGATTTCCGGCAGCGTCAGGTCGCGCAACGCCGCTTCTTGGACATTCAAAAGCACATCGAATTCGCTGGCGTGTTCCAATATTTTATCCGCCGTTTGTTTGACGATTTTGCTGGTTTTTCCTTTACCGAGCGCGTCGGCCACCAACTCGGCCAACGGCACCAGGCTGCGGTACGGCACGGCGCCTTTGGGCTGCGGCGGACGCGGTTCGCGGTCGGCCAAATCGGCCACGCGCGAGAGCACGCCCACGGTCAGCGCCTTGCCGCATTTGGGGCATAGGCCTTTCATTTTTTTGGTCTGTTCGGGTTCGCACCAATACCCGCACGTCGCGTGCCCGTCCACGTGGTACTTCCCCTCTTCCGGAAAAAACTCCAACGTCTCGACGAACTTTGACGTGTCGCGTTCGATCAAGATGCGGCGCAATTCCATGAAGTCAGGCCTTTCCATTTCGAACACGTTGGCTTCGCGCCCCAAATTGGCGCACGAATGCGCGTCGCTGTTGCTTACCAGCATGACCGCATCGAGCGCGCTTACCCGCCAATTCATGGGCGGGTCGGAAGACAGGCCGGTTTCGATGGCATGGATATGTTCAGACAAGTCGCCAAAACATTCCTGGATTGAATCAAAACCCGATTTGGAGCCGAAAATCGCGAACCACGGCGTCCAGGCGTGCGCGGGTATGAACATTATGCGCTCGTCTATTTCCAACAAAATTTTGAGCAGGTTTTCCGAATCCAAGCCCATGATGGGGCGCCCGTCGCTTTTCAAATTGACTTTGCGTTCTTCGAGCGCGCGGATTGACGCGTCCACGGCCGCCAAATCCGGAAACAGGATGACGTGATGCAAGCGCCGAGTCTTCCCTCCCCTTTTGTAGATGCACGAGACTTCGGTGGACAGGCAAAACGCGCTTTTCGACGAGCCGTCCTTAAGATAGTACGCGCCGTCTCGCGGCTCCAACGATTCGCCGATTTCCTTGCGCCATGCTGGATGCAGCGCGTCGCCCGTAGCCACCCATTGAATGCCTTTGCGCTCGCACGCCTTGGCGATGTTGGGCAGGGTCAAATCCTGAGAACAGGAACGCGAAAACCGAGAATGGATGTGCAAATCGGAGATGAGGCGCATAACAGGCACAATCTTATAGCAAACCACGGATAATTGCCATGACATTTGGCCATAAAACAGCAAACAGCAAATCCCAAACAACAAAATCCTCCGACTTTGCTGTTTGCTGTTTGAAAATCGCTGTTTCATCTGCCAATCAGGCTACGTTAAAAGCGCCCTCATGGTGCGCCTTTAACGTGAAGTCGGGTGACAGGTTCCGACCCCCGGATCGCTCCCGTATAAGCCGTCAACACCCAATGGTTAGGTGCCGGCGGCATGCGCACCGCCATGCGTATACGGAAGCGGTCTGGAGGCTGGATCATGTAACGCGTAACGCGCATAGCGTATCGTCAGACGTTTCGCGTTACACGTTACGCGTTTCACGGCGCTCCACCTCCTTCCGTGGTTGTGGTCGTGATTTCGGGCATTGCGGTCGTATCGGTTTGTGTCGACATATTCGTGTCGGTTACTGGTTCGGTTATGGGCTCGGTTGAAGTGGGCGTGACGCCGGAACCGTCCAAAGGCTGTTCAACGGTCGTTTCTGGCGCAACGCTCGTAGTTGTCGGGGTTTCGCTGGGAGTGACGGCCGGCGCTTCAACCGTTGCCGGTTCAGCGTTGCCGGAAGTGCCCGATTCGGTCGTGGTCGCGGTTTCAACGGACGGAGTCGTGGTCGGAGCGGCACCGATGAGCGGCACTGTGCCCGTGGCCGCAGTTTGTGACTGCAAACCCACGGCCATCCAGTTGAACTTCATGGTGCGTCCGCAATTGGTCGGGTCCACGCACGCGCCTTCGTCCACGTAAATGCGGAAGCCGTTGATCGTCTTGTTGCCCACGCGGAACCTGCCCATCCACGGTTGGAAGTATTCCTGCGCGTCGGATTCGGGAGTCACGACCACGACCGGAACGGCGTCGTAAGGCTTCACGAATTTGACCTCCACGTACTGTTCTCCGGGCTTCAAATCCACCACGCCGGCCGTATCGTCGGACACGACCACGTGGCCCATGAGCCGCGTAGTGCCGCCCACGGTCAAATCGCCGGCCACCAAAGCCGCGGTGCGCACAATAAGCGTTCCGACGTTCGCGGCATCGACGCCGCTCAACGCCGAACCGTCAGCCACCTGCGGGTTCACCAAACCACCAGCCACCTGTTGGATGGCGTAAGCGTCGCCTTGGAAAGCCTGTTGGATGACTTGCGTGGTCGTGGATTGGCCCAGATACGCCGCCAATTGACCTACTGGGGTCGAATTGTCACCGAAGTAATAGCCTGTTTGGACGACCATCATGATGGTGCCTGTTGGCGCGTCGGAGGTCGGAGGTCGGAGGTCGGAGGTCGAGGAGGAGAATGATTCGAGGGCATGGCCGATGATCATGCCGGGTTGCGTGGCTTTCATGGCATGACCGGGCAATGAAGCCGAAGTCAACGGATCGCCCACGGCAACATCGCCGTTTTCTGAACTGATTTTTACCGGAACGCGACCGACCAAGGCCACGGGGCGCGAATCGCCGTCCTTGGGGCCAGAAAGCGTGAAGCCAGCTTTGGTGGAAACCACGCCTAATACGTTCTTGTCGTTGGCGCCATTGGATTTGCGGATGAAACCTGGATTAAACTCGTCTAGAGCGACCACGTCTCCGGCGCGCAGCGACGCGTCTTGCGTGGGATATTGCTCCGCCAAGTCATAAGCTCCCGCATCCGTGACAATGCCGTGCGAAAAATTGAACGCGCCGATTTGATATTCGTATGGCGTGCCCTCGCCCTGATAATTATAGGATTCGTTCGAGAACCACATGGAACCCGTGGACGAGCCGGCTTGCATCAAAAGATCGTAAGACGCGGTACGGGCTTTTTGGTAAGACCAAACTTGGCCATGGCCCGTGGCGTTACCGCGACCGGCATACAACCTTCCATTGAACGTCGCAAAGGCGTAAGTGGCTTCGAAGCCTGCACCGTTGGCCGTGGAGGTAGTGAAGGATTCACGATATTCCACGATATCGCCGTCACCCGTGGCGCCTTCGTACCCAAAGAAGAGCGCACCATCGTAAACCGTCATGGACGGAACGCGGGTGATGGTGCCGCCATTATTCACTACCGTGGTGAAATCTGCGGTGTTATCGCACAAAGTGTCGTCACCGGCGGCTTGGGGTTCGCAACGTACAACGTCTCCATCCGTTGCCCCTTTACCCTTGCCCGTATACAAGTATCCGTTATAGACGGACGAACTCTCGAAGGATTCATAAACATATCCGCCGCCCGCGTTGTTCAAGACGCGCGTCCAGTCGTTGGCATTATCGCAACGTTCGGGATCGCCGGCGACCGATGGAGTGCAGGCGAAAACGTCATCATCGGCATTGGAACTGCCAGTCAAAGCGTACAAACGGTTGAGGTACACCACCAAAGTCGGAACCTCTTCATAGGTGGTTCCTCCCTGGAGGGCGATATTGGTCCAGTCGGCCGCGTTGTCGCAGTCGTTGGCGTTGCCGCCGCCCGCCGGGTTACAGACGCCCACGGACGCGCCGCCCGCCACACCCGTATCGTTGGCCGCATACAGATAACCGTTGTAAACCACCAATTGCCTTATCTGTTGCGGACCCGCGGGAAAATTGGCCGTGGCCCAATCGGCGGCGTCGCACAGTGTCGCCGTGCCATTCTGTTCCGGGCGGCAATAACGGACAATGCCCAAACCAGCTCCGTTGCCTTCACCTTCGTATAAACGACCGCGGAATGCCGTGATGGTGTTAACGCGCGTCGCGGCCGCGTTGTCCAACGAAGTCGACCAGTCGGCCGCGTTGTCGCAGTCGTTGGCGTTGCCGCCGCCCGCCGGGTTACAGACTTTGACGTCACCATCGCCGGCGTTGTCGCCTTGGCCGGCATACAAATAGCCGTTATATGCATATAAGGAACGGACGGATTCAATGCCGACGGCGCTTAAATTAGTATTTGACCAATTGGCCAAACTCTTGTCAGGCGCGCCTTGGATGGAAACACGCCCGTTGACCGTAAGTTTGGACGTGGGCAAAGTCGTGCCGATGCCCACGTTGCCGGAGGACGTTATGCGCATGACCTCCGTGGCCGCCGTCGTATCACCCGCATTTGCGCGGACCGTAAACGATAGGCCGCTAGCTTCCGCGCCGTTGGTCGCGTTTTCCCAAATGGCGCTCAAACGCCCTAAGAATTCTTTTTGGCCCGCCGAGTCGCTGGCGAAGAACAGATAAGACGGCCCGGAACCAGCCGTAGCCGGATTGCCCATGATGCCAATCTGCATGGCCGCCTGCACGCCGCCCACACCCAGAACATTGCGTGCCATGATACCCGCGGAAGTGCTGGACACGTGGATCGGACCCAACGGATTGCTGGTGCCTATGCCCACATAACCGTTGGTGCTGATGCGCATTCTTTCCGAACCGGCGCGCGAAATCGTGAAGGCCTCATTGGCGGACTTCGCGAGATCCCAACTCGAAGTGGCGCCCACATGCGTATTGTACGACCAAACATCGGACCAACGATACGCACTGGACCCCAAAGCATACAAATTGTTTGACGACGGGACAAGATTGCCGCTCGATGTCGCACCCGCGAAATTTATCCATTTGTCGGTCGTCGCGCCCTTGATCGTGACCTGTTGGAGCGTGGGTACGCTCGTAGTCACGGATCTGCCATTGATGTAAATCGCGGAGGAAGAGACGTAACCAGAAGCGTATATATTGGTGGTGGTCGCATTTTTTACTACGAGTCCCAACCAACGGTAAGTCGCGCTGCCCAAACTATAAGAATCCGTAGTCATG
Organism: Patescibacteria group bacterium; assembly: GCA_022703155.1. Lineage (GTDB taxonomy): Bacteria > Patescibacteriota > Patescibacteriia > 2-12-FULL-60-25 > 2-12-FULL-60-25 > MWCR01. The sequence goes on from JAKLEH010000010.1 coordinate 18,356, forward strand.
GGCAACAAACTCGAATTGACGCGACCCAACAAGGCCAAATTGGTGCCGGTCGCGTTGATGAAAAGAGCCATGTCCGTATCCAACAACCCCTGGATTTTGACGTTAGAGGTTGAAGTCGCACCCGCGAATTGGACGCGGCGGTTGGTCGTGGCGCCTTGGTACGTAACCTGTTGCCAAGTCGGGACCGAAGTCGTGACCGATTGGCCGTTGACGATCAAATTGGTGGTGGAGACCGTGCCCGCATTGACCGTCGTAGCCGAAACGTTGGTCGATGTCACGCTGACCGCGTATACGCCCTTCCAACGGTAACTCGCATTGCCCAATACGTAATTATTGTCGATGCGTGGCAAAAGATTAGAATTGACATAACCCAAGACGGCCAGATTCGTACCCGTGGCGTTAACAAACAACAAGCGACTGGTCGAAGCCGTGCCCAACACATATAAATTGTTGGACAAGGTTGCGTTTGTGGCCGAGGCGTTGGACAAAGTCGTTTTACCGACGACGTTCAGCGTTCCGCCTACGTAAACATCGCCTTGTCGGTTGACGTTGAAGACGTCCGCAGCGCCGTTCGAGAGGCGCATCAGATAATCGTAAACATTGGACGTGCCTTTGGTCTCCACATATAAAGCCGTGCGTGTGGCGTTGGCCGCATCGGACGAGGCTTGGCGCAAACCAAACAGGTCGCCGCCCGTGTTGGCCACGGTGTGCGACGCGTATTGCCCCTGCAACGTCTCTGAATTGAAGGCGTACGGCACGGCCGAGAGGCGCTTGCGCGGAGCCATTTCGCTATCCGCGCCCACGGTCACGCCCAGATACAAAGTATCGTTATTGAAAAAGTTTTCTGGGAAAGCCACCTGGCCCGCGGCCACGTCTCCCAACAGCAGGCTGAAAAGGCCGTTTTTGATTTGGACGGATACGGCGGCCGGGGTGCCGGTGGGCAAACCGTTGGTCGTACTCGCTGACCAGAGTTGGAAACCGCCCGAAGTCTGGGAGTATAAGCGGAACTTGATTTGGTACGTGCCGTCAGTTACCGGATTGCCCGACGAATCCATGAGCTTGCCCTGGTAGTTCACCGCACGGTTGATTCCAGTGGCCGCGTCAACTTCCGGGACCGCCATCCCAAAAGCCGACGTAGCCGCCAAAATCAACGCACAAACAACAAAAAGCACTTTGCTTAAGACAAGTTGCTTTTTTTCCGTCTGCGGGGAATGTTGGCGGACATTCTCCATAATTCAACTATTTGTTTTAGGACTGACTTTTGTTTAACAAAAGCCGCACGCAACCCCAATCATCGCGTGCAGCCCTTCGACTTGAATCCAAGCATGGAGGATGCAAGTCAAAAAACGAATTTTGTATGTCGGTTGTGTTTATATTTGCGTCCACGGCCTTGAGGCAGTGGATCTTTTTGGCCTATCAAAGTGCTATATATAATATATATGCAATCGTAATTAATAAAAAAACAAACATAACCCAGCGAAAAAAATCGTTTGGTTTGAACTAAATCTACTGTGGAAGGATTGTTGATTAAAAAATCCACGATAACGTGGATTTTTTAATGGGCTACAAGAAATTTATTGGAAGTTCTGACCGACAACCACTAAAACGTCACCCTTGGCTCCGGTCTCTGCCGGCAATGAATCCACTACTTTAGCGTTGACGGCTTTGACGATGGCCTGGACCGTGGCGTCCAACGGTTTGTCCGTAAGCTTGTAAACCACGGTTTCCGTGTAGTCCTTCTTTTTGGCGTCGGTCACGTATTGCACGTCCAGTTTTTGGTCTTTTAGCATGGTTGAGAGCTTTTTGGCCAAACCTGCGGTCATGGTGCCGTTGCGCACCTCGATTGCCGCCTTTTCCGATTCAACCGTACTGGCCGCGACTTGCGTACTGGTCGCCGCTTCCGGGGCGTTGGCGGTCGTACCGGTCGCCTGTTGGTTCATGGCAATGGGCATGACAGCCAACAATTTATCCTGCTTCGTGCTGTACAAAACGGCCTTATCCGACCATACCAGCAAACGGTCGCCGTTTTCCGCGTCTTTGTAGAACAACGGATTGCCTTGGCGCAACAAATCCGCGTCCTGGACCGTGGCTACGGTCGGTTGTTCGTCGTTTTTGGTGAGAATCAATTGAGACACGCGGCTGACCACGTTTTCCACGTCGGTTGCCGCGGCCTGAGGAATCTTATTGTTTTGCGTAACGGCAGGCGTATTCGCCGCCGGACCCTTGCCTTTGCCTTTTATGGCGTTGACCGCCATAAGCGCGAAAGCCGTCAACACCACGACCACGATTACGGCCAAAAACGCGAAAGTCTTAGGCGGAGTACGCTTTGGCGGTTCGGAGATTGGCGCCGCGGTTTTGGGCAAAGTCTTGCCCGTTGTCTTTTTGATCATAAGAAACAAAAAATATTTGCTTGATTGAAAGGATTATACCACGACATTCGGCAAAAAAAATTCTTGCATGTGAACAATTTTAAACGACGGTCCGCCATAGAACCGTCGTTCTTTTTGTTTATTTAAATATCTTTAGTTTTCGCCCACCACAAAATATATCATAAAATATTTTTCACGATTGATATAATCTGGCTCAATGCAGTAAAAAAACGCCATCCATCGAATGTGCATAAGGTGTTGGATTATGATGCAATTAAATTTTTTGAAATAATTATATTTTTATAGGTTTTGTCATCGCAAATACGGATACGGGCAATCCGCAAAACCAAAGCATCACATACGGATATATGCGGATTTCAAATCTGACGGACGGCATGGCCAAGCGTTGGCGACGCACGCCTATAACTTTCGTTAGTAACCAACAGTCTTTTGCCAAACGACTGACAGAAATATACCTCCGTAGCTTCGCAGATTCGTAAAAAGTACCGTATACAGATCGAGCCCATAGCGCCCAATAGAAGCCGGGGATGAAAAAGACAATCTCGGATTCAAACAGATAGTTTATGTTTTGAAATCAAGTTTCTTTTAACCCAGATAGCGCGCAAGACGACCGCGCCTAGAATCGGGCGACCCATGACCCGGACCCCGAATCTCCGACCATGGTTCTGGGAGCCGTCACGGCCAGAACCGCCGAGTCAAAAATCGACCCCAGTCCTCTTCCCGACCCCAATCGCTTCTCGGGTCATGGTTCAGACCAACCGACCGACTTGATGTATCGACTGTCCGACCCGAACACGAATAACCGAAGACTTAAACCGGCCGACGACCGGCCATGTCCGGTATCAGCGAGCGGGGTCAAAAAACGTGACCGGACGTCAAGAAAATACCGGGCGTTTTCAGGTGGCGTTTCAAAGGTATTTTTTAGCGCCCAAAACCCACCCAAAATAAAACCGCCCCGACGTGTTGTCGGGGCGGGGGGTCCGATGCAATTTTGGCATCGGTTTTTGTTTTGGTTGTTCCCGAACGCTGTCGGGATTTGGGTTTTGATTTCGCCGTTTTGTTTTTAGTGGGTGGTGGGATTGGAAGGTGCACCGGCGAAGATCGCTTTTGAAACCCGTAATCATTGTATCCAATAATTGTACAATCTAAAAATAACCGCTAACGCCAGTGCAAATACGGTTATTGGCGGCATGGGGATATATTTTTGATAACTGGAGATAACTTTGATTTTCGTCTTGTGCGGCATTTGGTCAGAAACCGCCGCGCTCGCTCGAACCGTCGCGCTCGGCAACGCCTCGCTCGACTGTCGGCAGATGAAAATCCATGACTCGAACGGGTTGGATTTGGGGCGTGCGGACGCCCGAAAAATCCAGCAAAAATTTTCACGTTTTTGGATGCAGAATTTTGATGATCGCGGCGGCCAATTTTTCCGGGTCGTGGCGGATCAAGCTGCGGGTCAAGGAATCGCCTTGAACCGGCTCCGGCGTCGCGGCCGCCAAACAGTCCACGCGGTGCACTTGGGGTTCCTGCCAACTCCCCAAATCGTCGGACACGAACAGCTCCCCGACCGACCGGTAACGGTCCAAGACCGGCTCCTGCGGCACGCCTACATTGACCAGCACGTCGGTCAAAGAACCGGGCAAAAGATACTGGTTGATGACGGATACGAAAGCCGAGGCTTGGGGGGTTTGGATTTGGCCAGGCTTAGTCACCAAATTGACCACGTAGCAGGTTTTGCCCGTCCTGGCGGCCAAGGTTTCTTTGACGCCTCCGACCAACAAGACGGGTATGAGGCTGGTGTACAAATCCCCCGGACCTATGACCACCAAATCGGCTTGTCGGATGGCATCCAAGGCTTCGGGGTTGGCCTGGACCGTGGGCGACAGGAAACACCGCCGGATAGCCGGCTGGTCGGGCTGTTTGTCATCTACGGCCCGCTCCCCTTCCAAAACCGTCCCGTTAGAGAGTTCGGCGTACAGGTTGGCCGGAACGGCCGAAGCCGGAATGACCGTGCCTTTGACGTTCAGGATCCTTTGGGCGGCTTGGACGGCGGAGATTGGGTCGCCCGTCACCTTCTCAAGAACAGACAAGAATAAGTTGCCGAAGTTATGCCCAGAGAGGCTTCCTTCGTGAAAACGGTATGTGAATAACTGACGTAACAGCTTATCCCCAGTAGCTAACGCAACCAAACATTGCCGGATATCCCCAGGCGGTAAAACGCCTAATTCATCGCGTAAAATGCCTGTTGACCCACCGTTGTCCGCAATTGATACCACTGAGGATAACTCAACATCTTGGTTCTTCAAACCAGACAAAACCATGAACTGACCGGTCCCTCCACCCAGGCAAACAACGTGTGGTTTTTTCATATGTCATTTAGCTGACAAAGTATAACACGATCGATTATTTGAAACACCAACTCCCCGGCTATCGTCATTCTGAATCGCCTCAGAAGCGATGAAGAATCTCGTATACGGAAGGTTGATTGCCCATTATGATTCTGTCATTAAATTGACAACGATAGAGATTCTTCACTGCGTTCAGAATGACGGTTTTGCGATCAAAATAAAAACGACCCAACCGGTCGTTAATGAATTTTCCAAAAAATGTCAGTTTGGAAACACTATTTGCGCCAAAGCCACGGAGTTATGGTCGAACAACAGATAGGCGTAAGTTAAAACCACAACCAGGGTAAAGAAAAACAAATACCAATGCATGGCGTGCTCGACCCAAAACCAAACGCCGCGTTCCACCGGTCCATAATCCTTATCGATTTGCGCCAATCTGCGCTTGAATTCATTGTGTTTGGCTTTTGGCATATCCGTATTATAACACATTCTTTTCCTCAAGCCGTTTCTTTTAACGCAGCCGGACTGGTCTTCTTCAGATAATCGTCTATGGTTTGCGCAATTTTGGCATAACCCGACTCATCCACGTTCTGTTCGATGAAGTTGTCATGATTTTTGAATTTGGCGTTCAATCCTGGATCGATGATTTTGAAATTTTGCTTAAATTCGCCAAAAGGCATCAATGCGCCGCCCTTAAAAGCGGAGTCATGGAAATTCTTGAACGCGACCAACACATTGCCGCCGTTTTGCAGGATGAAGTTCTCCACGCCCAAACCGCCCAAACCCTTTTCGAGCTTTTTATAGGCTCCGGCCTCTTTGAAGATCTTCTTGGCCAAGACTATATTGGCCTGAACTTCTGACCTGGTGGCTTCATCCATACCGTCCAAACGTTCTTTGACCGCGTCGTGCGATTCATAAACCGCCAAATCGGATTTGGACACGAATGCCACGTCGATCTCTAAATTTTGTTGACCATTTGGCAATTTCCCATCCTTAAGCCTCAATTGTCCTTCATGGCTGCCGTTATCCGTGCCGTCAAAAGACTTCATGATGGCGTTTTGGATATTCACGGCCTTGGACATGTCCTTAGGATTGAGTTTGAGCACCAAATCAAAATCATAAGCGCCCGGCACGTTGGTCCCGCGTCCCGTGGAACCCGTATCCACCAACTCCGGACGCACCACGATGTCCTGGTCGCCTCCGTAAGTTTCTATGCCCGCTTCGGCCAAGGCTTGGAATATCCGGCGGTTGATATCACGGCTGATTTCGGCGATGGATTCCCTTTCCGCCACTTGCCCCTGCTTAATTTTATCCAATTCCTTGACATGACCTGGCGACACTTCAAAATTCGGCTGTTGGAGTTCAAAGGCCTTGCCGCCCAAGCGTTCCAATCCCGCATTATACTTTTCCAAATAGCGCTGGTAATCCTCTGGAGTGAACAGGATTTTGCCGCTGCGGTCCGCGACCGGAATGTAAAATCCGTTCTGCACCACGTCCATGCACATGCTATCAAACGCCCTTGTGTCGGCGGTTATCTTATCGCCGACGATCAAGGCATCCACTTCGGTCATGGGAAAGCCGGTCCGGATGCCGTAATGCCGCGCCTGGTCCACGGTTCCGGAATGGAAAATCTCCAAAACCGGTTTGCGGTCGCGGGCTTTTTTGCGCAACTCTTCGAGATCGCTGGACGACGACGTTTCTTGGAACTGCCCCCTGTTCCTGACCAAGAGAGCGACCTCGCCGTACTCTTTTGCCGGCATCAATTGGAAAGCTTGCGCAAAGCCCAAAGCTCCGTCTTCCGCGGTCACGCGGCCCATGTCCGTATCCAGCGGCGTGGCGTCAGAATCCGAGCTGGCGCCTAAAAACTCCTTGGCCACCGAACCGTTTTGCATGATGTGTCTCAAATATCTGTCATTCACGCCCTTGAACAAATCTCCTTCGTGCAGTTCCAATTGTCCGGAAGCGGCCAATTGAGCGTTGCGCGTGCCGGCTTCGGCTTTGGCCTCGTCCATGCGGTCCAAAACCTGCTGCATATTCTCGTATCCTAACGGCCGCAAAAACATTTCGGCCAAACGCTGATTGACGGATTGGTCTGGCGTTACGCCCAAATTCTCGCGCCACGCTTCATATTCCTGTTTCAAATCCTCGCTCGATGCCGTTTCGCCGCCTTGGGCGCGCCCCAATAATGAGTTTTCGTACAGCAATTTAACTTTGTTCAAAAACGACCTTAGGGTTTTCTTTTGGCCTTCGTCCAAATGTTCCACGCCCTTTTCGTCGGCTTGGGCCATGATGCCTTCGCCTTGCTGTAAAATCTCGATGTATTGCTTCAAGGACGGATTGCCCGAATCGATGTGCGCATGCAACAAATCCTTGTAGATGGTCAGCATGCGCCCGCGGTGCCGCTCGGCGCGCAAAGTCGGGCTCAAGTTTGTTTGCGACAGCTTGGCGTCCAGGGTTTTTTGCGGATGCAACAATTCGAAAACCTTGAAAACCTTGCCCACGGACGGCAGATTGTTGCGTAAAAATATCGCCTCGACCTTGGCATATGTGCCTTCCGGGTCTTCGCTGGCGGAAACCTGGTCGGCCAGCTGTTCGGACATCTTTTGGATCTCTTGGGACGGCGAATTTACGATTTTTTTGAAGACCGACAAAAAAGCCAAGGCACGCTTCTCGTCGTAACCAAAAATCTTTTCGAACGAAGTGGACGCCAATTTTTGGAACAGGTATCCGGCGAATTCGCGGGCCTGCTTATACCTTTGCATGAAATTTTGCCGTTCTTCGGAAGTACCCTCGAGCAATTTTTTGGCCATGGCCGGAGCCTTGTCGTTCACCATGGTGAACGCAAACGGTTCGCGGTCCGTTATCTCCCGCACCCGCGAAGCGAAGTTTTTGGCCGTAGCCACCGGGTCCTCACTGGCGAACGCTTGGCCAATCCAATCTGCGGCCATGGATTCGGAAATCGGCACTTCGCGGATCGCGGCGTACGCTTGGCGGAAAGCGTCGATTTTTTCTGGTCCGCCATCCATCACCATACCCATCAAATCGTGTTTATTGGTCCATATCCGACTAAGCGCGAGCACCAAATCCACATTGCTCCGCATCCGCGACAAAACCTCGGGCGCCTTGAGCTTATGCGCACCAAAAAGTTTTTCAATTTGGTCGCGTCCGCGATTCAAGCGGTCGGCAAACGTATCAAGAAGTTTGTCTTTAAGACGTAACGCCTGGTCTTCCGTTAACATCAAGCTGTCCAAATTTTCCAAAAGCGTAAACGGCCGCTCTTGGAGCGCCTGATTGAAAATTTCGGCCTGCTGTTCAGCGTCCAACGGAAAATGTTCAGCGTTGTTGCCCGCCAACAAAGCCACGGGGTTGTCTTTCATCAGCGTGGCGATCAAAGCGTCGCCCGAACGCCCCATGCCTTGTTCGAATTTTGCGAATTCCTCCGCGTTCAAAGGCACGTATTGGAGGCGGTGGTACAGGTACCCCAAATGCCTATGCGAATCGTCCAAAAACGCGGCCTTTATCCTGGCTTGTTCCCGCTGCGGCAGGGCGGCATAATCATCTTTAAAAAACCCTGCGTTCTGGATGATTTTTTGCGGCTCTTGTTGCTTGTAGGCGCCGAACAACATTTTCCTGACGCCTTCATGCATGGATTCGGGAAAGTCATTTACGTCAAAACGCGCGGCCGCGGACAAGTGTCCGTTTCGTTCGACGATGGAGCTAAGCAGCTCAAAACGCTCCTCCGCGTTCCAAGCGTGGCGCGTGTAAATGCCGCTCGCCTGGTCCACCAAAGCCTCCGGGGCATGGGCCAGCGCCAACTTGATGCGGTGCCGCCTTTCCTCAAAATCGACCGTGTCGGATGCGTCCTTTTCCGCCTTTTGATAAAGCAGGTTTTGCAGTTGGCGCAAATTCGGGGCGCCTTCAGGCAATTGGCGGTAGAGTGCGATCCCAGACTCCAAACTGACGTCCAACAACTCCTTGGTTTTCGCGACCAACAATTCGCCGAAATATTTTCCTCCGGGATAAAAGAAAGTTTTTTCCAAAGCCGGGTTACTGACGCATAAGCGAGCGGCTTCGGCATAATCGTCTTTGGCCATGGATTCGGCCATCCGCCGTTCTCCGCGGCGATTGCGCGCGTATTCCAACCCGTTATCGAACCACGTCAGCCTTTCGGCCATGGCTTGTGGCGAAAAACTGCGCGTTTTCAAAAACTCCTCAAACCGTTTGCGCCCCTGCCCCGGCATGTCGAGTTCGAGTTCGGTCGTTGCTTCCGCTGCCATATCCGCGGCCATCTCGTCCAACTTCACTTTTCCGGCCACTTCCAAAGACAAAGCCGGGTCGGACTTCAGAGAGTCGAGCGTTTCCCGTTGTTGTCGAAATCTCAACCATTCGCTTTCCGAAACCACATCACGCAAATCCTTGCCCGACCGAAATTCTTCAGCGTGCCTCTCGAAAGCGTCATTCAATTCGTATACGCACTGTTCCGCGGCGTCGGCCAAATCCTCTTGGTTGGGGGCTTTGGGCGCGTATTCTTCCTTGCTGTGATCCCATTCTAATTTGTGAGCCACGTAAGCCAACCTCATGCCGATGCGTTTGGCTTTAGCCCGCAGCCAATTGGCCTTGGCCCGCGTGGCGCCGGCCGCAACCGCCTCTTTGACTTCGGCCATGGCTTGGTTGTATTCGGCTTCGATGTTTTTATGTTCGCTTTCCAAAGCGCCAACTTCCATGGAATCGTAACGAGAAAAATCCTCGCCCTCGTCAACGGCTTTCCGTTGGTCATGCCCCTGTCCCTGGAGCTCCGCTTGGGCGTGACGGATTTCGGCCGCGGCTTGTTTGGCCTGATTTTCCAAGGCCGCGACCTCCTCCGGCGCGGCGCCGGCTTGTGCCGCCTGCCCGATGGCCGCTTCGGTTTCGTTCAATTCGGCCTTGGCCTGTTCCAAATCCCGTTCGACCATAACCTCGGCCGCGGTTTCCGCGTTCTCGGCCGCGCCGCTTTCGGGCTTGATTTTGAGCGTGCCGCGGGCCGTGTATTCCGGGCCTTCAGACACGATCTTCAAGGACCCGCGCGTTCCATACGGAGGCGTAGGAGGCGGGCCAACGAATCTATTTTCGTCCATAAGTTTGTCGAGGTTATGGCACATAGTATAAGCTATGCGGCAAAGGATGACGAATGGTCCATCCTATGCGATTTATGCCCAAAGCCGCATCCAAAAACAACCCTAAACGCACCGGACTTAAAGAAATCCGAACGGAAATCCAAGACGCGCGCGCCAAACTCAAAGATGTCAAAAAACGCGCCCAAATTTTGTGGCGTAAATCCTTGAAATCCCAAGATGACCAACGCCAATCTGAAATTTTGTCGAAAATAAAAAAATCGGGCTCCTGATCCCGCGTGCTTCCGACATCCGACCGTCCGACTTCCGACTTTATTCCCCCAAAAATATTTTCCACGACCGGAGGTAAATCACGAACTGCGCTTGTTCGTCCTGCGAGAGCAAATTGCCGCTCTCGATTTTTTTTAACAAACCGGCAGCTCCCGGCAAGCGGTACTGCTCCATTTTAGCCAGCTCGTCCAAATACACTAAGACCGCAGTCCGCTGTTCCTTGGCCAAATAATCCAAAGGATTCAAGAACGCGTCTTCATGTCCGACCGGACTGGCTTCGATGGCCTCCGCGGCCGAGGCCAAATCCGCCTTGTTCAAACCGTCTTCCGGACGCTCCTTGGGTTTATGGTTGTCGGGTGCCGTTGCCCGCAGTTGTTCGGGCGTAGGTACGGCGTCCGGATCGCGCAAAGCATCCGGATTGAAAGTCAAAAGGTCCTTAAAATCCTCGTCCTCGTTGGACGCGAATTCGCGGATGCCTTCGAAACCCGGATAGTTGGGTTCGCGTTTCGCGTAAGGCAACGTGCGCTTAAGCTGGTCCTGGGCCAGAGGGCGGAAAGGATTGAAAGCCATCGCGCATAGAATACCACGCCAAGCCCAAACAAAAAAACCCGACGCGAATCGAGTGAGAAAACGTTCAATTTGCCGCATGTGACGTGGGCGCCGTCCCTACATACGCGCCAATGAAGATGATGAGGAGGAAATTAAACGGCGAACGCGCGAGAAAAATCGAATGGGAGCGTTCTCTCATCTCGCACACGCTCGGCGTACCCGTGGCCCCGCACAACACGTTCGTAGCCGTAGCCGAGAGGCTGCGCCAGCGCGAAAGCCACTGAGTCCCCCACCTTTCCAAGTGACCGTTCTGGTCGCTTTTTTCATTTTTCAAAAACGCATCCTACCATTGACTTTTCTTAAAAAAAAAGGTATTTTGCATCAAATACCTGATCCTTGAAAGACTTAAGGAACGAAAATCGAAAGGCGGCATACCTTGAAGAACACTCTGTCTGTGATAGCTGGCGTGTTGTTCATAGTCGGCTTCATCCCCTATATCGTGGCCATTCTCCAGAAAAGAACGCGGCCATCGAGATCTTCATGGATTGTTTGGACCGCGCTTGATGGCTTGACCCTGGCCGGCATGCTGGCCAAACACAGCGTGAACGGACAGATTCTCGGTGCGTTCGCAGGTTCATGCGTGACTGTCGGGCTGGCCCTGAAGTACGGCGCACCCGGCTGGACCTGGCTCGATAAGGTGAGCTTGGGCGGAGGTTTGCTGGGCATCATCCTCTGGAAGGTTTTTGACGACGCGAACTTCGGTATCGTGGCCAGCATGTCCGTGATCACGCTCGGTTCGTTCCCCACGTTCGTCTCGGCCTGGAAGAATCCGGCCAACGAAGACCGGTTGGCCTGGACCATATTTTTCTCATCTTGCGTTTGTGCCGTAATCGCCATCCCGGGTTGGACTTTGGCCCACGCGCTCCAACCCATCACGTACCTCGCCATCGAGTTCACAATGATCCTCATCCTCTACGTCAGACCCGTGTTCATGGCGCGGACAAGGGTCGCCTGAGATCGCATATTCTGCCGTTCCGCTGGGAACGGTTTTTTTTAACGCTGATAAAACCTATTTCAAACAAATAAAATCTGCAATTTTTCCAACAAATTTGACCATAAATCCATTGACAAAATGGCAAAAATGTGCTAATCTGGATGATTACATTCTATGATTACATTAGAAACCACCTTAATAACGCTAAGTGCTCGAGAAGTAGAGCTGAAAAAAATATTGAAACCTGGTTGGCTAGTGCTTGGAATGATTGTGGTTGGTGGAATCTTATCAATCCAAACTATTATTTTGCCAATTATTTTTTTGGTAGCTTTTATCAAATACTATAATTTGATGCTGCCTGAAATGCGTGAATTAAGTGATGTTCGCAGAGAAAAAAAACAAATTGCTCAATTAATAAATATTCAAAAACAACAGCAACGTCAGCAACAGATTGAACAAGAGCGTCAGCAAATACAGGAAGCGAAAATTAATAAATATAAACAATTAAGGAAGGACATTGAAGCTATGCCCCAATATAGCCACTGGAGACAAGATGTTCTTCGTAGATTTGGTGATAAATGTGCCGTTTGCGGATCAACCGACAACATAGAGGTTGATCACCGCTATAAATCATTTTATGCCATCGTAAAAGAATGCAGCATAACGAACACAATACAAGCATACGAATGCGCCCCTCTTTGGGATATTAATAATGGAGCGCCATTATGCAAAATGCACCATGATCAGACAAGGAGCAGTATATACTACAGAGAGCACAACCATGACAATATTTTCCAAACCGCCTAATAATGATTAGTACTGTAAATAATCTTTAAAGCTTATGGGAAACTCAAACCCACCGAAAATGACCATAGGCGCCATAGGAAAAATGCTTGTTCAATTGCGATTAATGGAATATGGTATTGAATCCGTAAAACCATTGATTGATAGTGGCACAGATCTGATCGCTATTAAAAATGGACGCGTTAAGTTCATTCAAGTGAAAACAAACAGCAGCCATGTTAATACGAGCCGGCAATATGACCTGATGGCACACGTAAAATTCAAATATATTTCTAGTCATTGCGGCGGAAATTCTATTTCATTGGATGATTCAGTAATCGAGTTAAAGAGAAAGAACGACGGTAACTGGCAAATCATGTCAACAGAAAACCTTGAACAGCTTTGGCAATAAAGTCAGTATATTTATTACAATTGAAAAAACCCTCTTTCGAGGGTTTTTTCATTAGTCCGGCAACGGGCTACTCTTCCAGGACCGGGTTGGGTCCAAGTACCATCGCTGCTGAAGGGCTTAACTTCTGTGTTCGGGATGGGAACAGGTGTGACCCCTTCGCTTGAGTCACCGGCTTCTCGTCACGAACTCGTTCGCGGGGAAAAGTCGATGCTCACTCGTCGTAGTTTCGAGCGACGAGTTACGAGTTTCAAGACTGACGCCTCACTCGCAACTCGAAACTAGAAACTCTAAACTGTAATAAGATCACACGTACAAGGCATTGTTAGCCATACGCAACTTTCTTTGAGCCATCCGACGTACGATGTTACATGATCAATGATACATGTTACATGTCCCACGTCGGAAGGCCGAAGCATCGGACTATTAGTATGGTTCGGCTAAAGGCCTCGCGGCCCGTACACCTACCACCTATCAACCTCCTGGTCTCGGAGGATCCTTTGAATTCTAATCTTGGAAACGGCTTCACGCTTAGATGCTTTCAGCGTTTATCCGTGCCGAACGTAGCTACCCGGCGGTGCCCCTGGTGGGACAGCCGGCGCACTAGAGGTTCGTACATCTCGGTCCTCTCGTACTAGAGATGTGTTTCCTCAAAATTCCACGCGCGTAGTAGACAGGAGACCGAACTGTCTCACGACGTTCTGAACCCAGCTCGCGTACCGCTTTAATTGGCGAACAGCCAAACCCTTGGGACCTTCTCCAGCCCCAGGATGCGATGAGCCGACATCGAGGTGCCAAACCGGGTCGTCGATGTGGACTCTTGGACCCGATCAGCCTGTTATCCCCGGAGTAGCTTTTATCCGTTGAGCTTCCGCCGTCCGATATCGTACGGTCGGATCACTATGTCCCGCTTTCGCGTCTGCGCGGCTCGTTGGCCTTGCAGTCAAGCCGGCTTGTCCCATTACAGGACCCACGCGATTTCCATCCGCGCTTAGCCGACCTTTGTGAACGCCTCCGTTACCTTTTAGGAGGCAACCGCCCCAGTTAAACTACCCACCAGATACTGTCTCCCCATCCGGATTACGGACGGAGATCCAGAATCACGACAGCGCAAGGGTGGTGTCTCATTGGTGCCCGAAGGCTCCCACCTACGCTGAACATGTACTGCCATGACCCAATATCAAGTTGTAGTAAAGCTTCACGGGGTCTTTTCGTCTGACTACGCGTACAGGGCATCTTCACCCCACTTGCAATTTCGCCGAGTCCCATGTAGAGACAGTCGCAAACTCGTTATGCCATTCGTGCGGGTCGGAACTCACCCGACAAGGAATTTCGCTACCTTAGGACGATTATAGTTATCGCCGGCGTTCATCAGCGCTTAGCTTCAAGGCTGCCTCCCGAAGGAATGACCTCTCCGCTTGACGTTCTGACACTGGCCAGGCATCACTTCCTATACATCACCTTGCGGTTTAGCAGGAAGCTGTGTTTTTGGTAAACAGTCGGTTTGCGTCTTTCGCTGCGGGTCGCCTTGCGGCGACCAGGCCTTATCCCGAAGTTACGGCCGTTGTATTGCCGAGTTCCTATACACGGGTTCTCTCGTACACCTTGGCACACTTATGCCCACCCACCTGTGTCGGTTTACGGTACGGGTGCCATACGATTAGCTCTAGAAGTTTTTCTAGGCGCCGCATCCTTTTCCCTTGCCCGCCTTGCGGCAGGCTCACGATCGCCCAGAGGCTTGCGACTGGCGGATTTGCCAACCAGTCACCCCCGAGCGCCCGAAGGTTCATTCCAGGAACCTCGGAAAACTCAACAACGCGTCACTCCATCGAAATCGTACGGCAGTGCAGGAATATTAACCTGCTATCCATCGGTTACGCCTTTCGGCCTCACCTTAGGCCCCGACTAACCCAGGGACGATTCGCGTAGCCCTGGAAACCTTGGGTTTACGGTGGACAGGATTCTCACCTGTCTTTTTGCTACTTATGCCGACATTCTCTCTTCGCAACGCTCCACGGTGGCTCACGCTCCCGCTTCGTCGCTGTTGCGAATGCTCCCTTACCAATACACCGTCCCGAAGGACGATCGTATTCCGCGACTTCGGTAACATGCTTAGCCCCGGTAAGTTTTCGGCGCGGAAAGACTTGACCAGTGAGCTATTACGCTTTCTTTAAAGGATGGCTGCTTCTAAGCCAACCTCCTGGTTGTATAAGTCTTTCTACCGCCTTTCACACTTAGCATGTATTTAGGGACCTTAGTCTGCGATCAAGGGCTGTTTCCCTTTTGACCTGTGGAGCTTAGCCCCCACGGTCTGACTGCCAGGAACATTTAACGGTATTCGGAGTTTGGTTAGGGAAAGTAGGCTTGCGCCCCTGTCCCCATTCAGTGCTCTACCCCCGTTAAACTATGTACTGACGCTAGTCCAAAAACTATTTCAGGGAGAACCAGCTATCACCCAGTTCGATTGGAATTTCACCGCTAGCCACAACTCATCCCCGAGTGTCGCACGGCTCGTGGGTTCGGACCTCCATCCGCATTTCTGCGGACTTCATCCTGGTCATGGCTAGATCACCGGGTTTCGGGTCGTGTATGCGCCACTTAACGCCCTATTCAGGCTCGCTTTCACTTTGGCTTCGTTCCCGCAGGAACTTAACCTTGCGACGCATAGCACACTCGTCGGCTCATTCTTCAATAGGCACGCCGTCACCGCGTTAAACGCGGCTCCGACTCCTTGTAAGCGCACGGTTTCAGATACTATTTCATCGCCCTTCCGGGCTGCTTTTCAGCTTTCCATCACTGTACTAGTTCACTATCGGTCAGGAGGAGTATTTAGTCTTGCCACATCGTCGTGGCTGCTTCCTACGAGGTTTCTCGAGCCTCATAGTACTTTGGATGATAAGCCATGCGATGGGAAGAATATTTCGTCTACGGGTCTATCACCCTCTTTGGATCCGCTTTCCAGCAGATTCGACTATATTATCCCATTCACACGAACGCCCTTGAGAACGCTCCGCTTATCTCCGCAACACCGTCTTGCGCGACAGCTCAAGCTCTTTACCCCTACCCGCGGTCAAACTTGCGTCCAACTCGGTGTAGGGGCTAACGCAAAAGGTTTAGACTGATCCGCTTTCGCTCGCCACTACTTACGGAATAATATCCCTTCACTAATTTCCGCGGCCGTAATGATGCCGCAAAAATTAGAAAGGGAAATCGGTTTTTTCTTTTCCTCTAGGTACTGAGATGTTTCACTTCCCTAGGTGCCTTTCACTATGCCTATAGATTCAGCATAGGATAACGCGACTTCATCGCGTTGGGTTACCCCATTCGGAAATCCCCGGATCAAAGGTTGCTTGCCACCTCCCCGAGGCTTATCGCAGGCTGCGACGTCCTTCATCAGCTCCTCGCTACCAAGCCATCCACCGTACGCCCTTACGTGCTTCGGCCATCCGACGCTCCAACGCTTTCGTTGGTGCGGATGGCAGTTTAGAAATTGCATTTGCTTACAATGCCTTGTACGTATGATCTTATGTTCCCTTGCCGCTGATCTTGGGCAAGGGACAGAATCTTTTGTTGTCGAATGTGGGAGTGCTTTCCGGAACCTCTTGAGACGGGCACAGGTCGGTCCTTCCACCATCCTGTAACCACCTCTTATAAAAACCGCTTGGCCGAGGCCAAGCGTACACATCACCGGTATGGAGATGCTTGGGCTTCAGCCTCGATGCGCGATAGACGCGTGAGAAATCGTGATACGCATTGCAGTCTCCATTGCTCCGCTTGTAGGTACATGGTGCCTGGTACTTGGTACTGGTTGAAACCAGAACGTTGTACCTCGTACCCAGTACCGATGCGGAGTTGGTTTTTTTGACGTGCCAGTATAATAATGAAACCAATTAAGAATGTCAAGAGCCGTATTTTAGCCAAAATCTATGAAAATGAAAGTCCAAATACGCTGCGTAGGCCGGGTTCAGGAGCCTTGGCACAAAGAAGCTATCCACATGTACGCCACACGTTGTGAACCTTTTGGCGGTTTTGAGGTCATGGAGGCCAAAGAAGGCCAGTCCGGAGCCCAGAACCCGGATGTGCCACGGGCCATGAAAACCGAAGCCGAACACCTTCTCAAAAACCTACCCGACCATACGTACACCATCGCCCTGGACCAAGGCGGCAAAACCCTGACCTCGGAAGAGCTCTCCCGCACCTTGGCCGACCAAGCCCGCGCCGGAAGGTCTGTCGCGTTCTTCATAGGCGGCTCGTGGGGTTTGGACAAAACAGTCCTGGACCGTGCGGACATGACCTTGTCTTTAGGCCGCATCACCTTGCCGCATTCGCTTGCCCGGGTCGTGCTCGCCGAACAGGTATACCGGGCGAATATGATTATCGAAGGCAGGAAATACCATAAATAATCCCACGCCGTCATCCTGAACTCGTTTCAGGATCTCGATGGCTTGTCGGTTGCCGAATCCAGATGCCGAACTGAATTCGGCATGACGAACCACTCGGAAGCCCACCCTTCCGTCATCCTGAACTCGCCTGCCCGCCGC
>JAKLEH010000011.1 GCA_022703155.1 Patescibacteria group bacterium
GCTCATGGTGCGGCCGAAATTGTTGTGCCAATAGGCGTAATGGATGTACTTGTGCGGCATGACGCGCAGGTTGAACGGCACGCTGCCCAAATCGTAGTTGTCCGGGCTATCAACCGAATAAACCCATTTGTAATATACCCAAGGCAACTTGGCCAAAACGCTGAAATCGCCTTTGGGCGTCGGGAATTTTCCGCGACCGGTCGAAACCAAAAAAGTGTTGACCAGCTTGCCGTTTTCGTAAGCGCGCAAACGCTGTTCCTTGAGCGAGACGCGGATGAATTTTTTCGCGTCCGGTCGCGTCATGGCCGTGGACGTGGCCGGCGCTTTGGCCGGATCCTTAACCGTGTAATCGTAGGCCGCTTCGGCTATCGGATACTCGTACAGATCCGCGCTTTTGACCACCATGGCGTTAGCCACATAAGCCAAAACGTCTTCGCGCGAACGCAAAGCTTGGCGCAACCCGGCGCGACGGCGCACGTGCCACAGCAGGTCAGGGGCGTTCTCGTCATACACCAACCCACGCAAAGCCGTCCATTTGGCGCGTTTGAGGTCTTTGGCCGTCGAGGTGGCCGACGTCGCTTCGGGCAAGGCCGAAATCCTGGGCCACGACTCCTTTTGGGCCAAACCTAACAAGCGTTCGAACAAATATTCGTCGTCTGCCGTAACCTCGTGGCGCCGCGAAGCGGCCACATCGATGTACCAAGTGCGACCGGTCTCCTTTTCTTTGACGAAATCACCCGCATAATCGCCGATGGTAAAACCCACGGGCGATTTGGACGCGGCGGCAACTGGCGACGCAAAGCCCAAAACGGCCATAGCGGGCAACAACAGCCCCAACAAAAACAGGGTTTTCCTGAACATATGATTGTTTATGATACGCAAAAAACGCACCCTTGTCCATTAAATGACACGGTAAACGACCGGCGTTTTTTTGCGGTACGCGTCCGGCACCACTCCCCTGCGCCAAGCCGGATCCGTGGGTTCTTGATAAACGAAAAAGCGATCGCCGTCTTTTATGGCGCCGCTGGACGCGTTTAAGGCGGATTGATTCGCGGTTTGGCGTATGCCCACGCCCATATGGTCGCCCCAAAATACGAACGCGGCCTGATCGTAACCTTTAAGTTGGCCGATGAGGTTGACGGCCAAAATTGACACGTCTTCGCAATCGCCGGATTGGTCGACCAGGGTTTCGATGGGGTATTTTGGATACTCCATTTGGCCGGTGTAGGCATCCGAGTTATAGGATATGCTTTGTACCAAGGCCACCAACAAACCTTCGGCGCTGACGGCCGCGTCCTTGGCGGCGTACGACTGGGCCTGGGCGACCAAATCCGTCACAAACGGTTCGTCGCGCACCACGAAGGCCGTAACGTTTTCGCCTTTTGATTTCAGTTCGTGCGGCATGCGAAAGCGATAGACGTCCACGTAATCCGGCGTCACGTTCAAACGGAAAACGTACTGCTTGCCCTGATATGGTATGCGATACACGACGTTGCACAGATTGCCCGCCTGATTCGGGTGCGCGTCGATAACGTCGGGCACGCCATCCCCGTCCGTATCCGTCGACGCAGACGTTACGCCCAACGATGTGGGGTAAGTGTAAAATTTATGCTTGACCGGTTTGGGCGCTTTCACGTCCAAGGGTTTGGCCGCGTCCACCGTGCCCGAAGACTCGATACGCAAACCGATATATCCGGTTCCGGTTTGGCGTTCCATGCCAAAAACCGCCCAGGCGATGCCTGCGCCCGCAATCAGCGCGGCCATGGTTATGGCCAGATACGATTTCCGCATAAATCAATCCCCTCCTTCCAACTAAACCAATGCGAAAATTTGGCACATTTTAGCCTTTTTGTCAAGGGTGTATAACCGCCCCATCAATCGAAAAACGTCCGTTTGCCGCGCAACATTGATAATCGTGGCTTTTGTGGCTGTCTTTAGGAACTTGCCATTTAGCCTTCGCTCTGGCGGCCATGCCCGGCGCCATGGCTTTCGCGTCGTCAACCCTGCTGTACGCGGTTTTCTATACGATCATACGAAAAACCGGCCCGCGGCCGGTTTGATGCTTTGAAACGACACGTCACACCGCGCGCTTCATGGACACGTCGCGGGCCAACAGATAACCGTCCTGTTTGATGTTGGGATAATTGACGATGATTTTTTTATAGCCCTTCTTTTCGATCATGATGCGGTACGTTCCAGGTTTGACCACGAAAGCGTAACGGCCTTGGGGCGAAGTGACTTGCGTGTCCAAAACCTTGTTGAACTTCTGTTCGATCAAACGCACCACCACTTGCTGCATGGGCTGGCCCGTGGCCGCGTCTTTGACCGTGCCATAAGGCGGCTTGGCCGGCCGGTACGACAACATGCGGCGGACCATGACCAAAAAATACACCGCGAAAATTGCCCAGGCCAACCAATTCGTCTTCTGCATGAGGACGATGGCGAAAGCCACGAGGGTGCCGAAAAACGCAAGCGAATGCTGAAGGCCCTTGCTCAAACCCATGCGCATGGAAAATACGGACGGGCCTTTGCCGGGTTGCGCCGGATCGATGGGAATGTTTTTGGTGATGGTGCCGTAATCTTTGACGATGATGCGCGCTGACGGCAACAAGTTGTCGAAAAAAGGATTGGTCTTGTTCTTGAGCGCGGCCGACGGGAAAACGAACCCGGCCTTCGCGACCTCGACTGTGTATTCGCCTTTGGGCACGGCCACTCGGTAACGCCCCTGCTTGTCGGAAACGGCGGTGCGTACGATTTGTCCGTGGTAGTCGCGCAAGCGGATGACGGCCGTATCCTCGGGCTCGCCGGTCCGGCTATTGAAAACGATGCCGAAGCCGCTGCGTTTGCGCCGAAAATCAAGGTACACGGGCCGTGAAAGCAAGCCAATCAAAAACAAAAAAAACGCATAAACGCCTTGTTTGATGATTTCCAAAGCCACGTCCCAAAGCATACCGGACAAGTATAGCATGTTTTTACGTCAAACCGCTTCGACCAGCGCGGCCGAGTCCAGATGCGGGTCATTAACCGCTTGGCCGACTTTAACGGCAATCATCTTCGATGACGGATACGGCTCGACCAAATCGAGCAAAGCATCAAGCGACGCGTCGCTTTGCAGCCAGGCTTTGACCTTAGGCAGTTCCAAGATGGCCGGCATGCGGTTATGGATTTTTCCGACCAAAGGGTTGGCCGGCACGGTCAGCAGCGAACACGCGCTCACTCCCCCCTCCTGTTCCCACACGGCCGGAAAAAAGAACGGCGCGCCGGATTTGAAACGAAAGAGATACGGCTGGCTGGGTTTTGAAGATTTGTCCCATTCGTAAAAACCGTCCGCCAACATGGCGCAACGGCCGTGCGCCAAAAGGCGTTGGAAAAAAGGCTTGGAACGCACCGTCTCGACGCGCAAGTTTATGAGTTGCCGCGATTTGAACTTCCACCATGCGGGTTCCATGCCCCATTTCATGAACGTGATGCCGTCCGGCGCCATATCCGTGACGGTCATGACGTTTTGCGTTGGCGCGACGTTATACCTGGGCGCGTAGCCCAACTTAATCTTGACCTTCAAGGATTTTTCCAGAACGTCTTTGTCGCTCGTTAAGATGAAACGGCCGCACATACGTTTTGATTTTAAACCGGATTACGACCCTTGACAAAACCGCAAAAATATTTCAGGATTCGACGGCTGGAGGGAACCATGAAATTGCACCCCACAATCTACGTCAACGGTTACGGCGCCACGCACGATGCGAACGACGGCAACTACGGCCGCTACATCGGAGAACTCATGCGGTTGTTGCGTCTTAACGACTTCGGCAAAGGCATGACCGTGTACCTGTGCGGCGGACATGCCAACCGTACGGACCTGACCGAAGCCCGCTGCATGCTCAACGTCATCCAGCATTCGGGATTGCCCGTGGCCGCGGACTTCGTTCTCGTGGAAGAGTCTACGACGTCCCGCGACAACCTGCTGAACGTCTGCCAACGCGCAGGACGCGTGCCGCTCACGGTATTCTGCGAGTACACGCGCGCGCCGGCCATCAGCGTCATCGCCAAACAGTACTTCCCCGAAGTCCAAATGGCGCCCGTGGCTTTCGACCACCGGTCTTTGGCCATCGGGCAACAGTTGCGCCAACGGTATCTGAATAACGTCCTGGACGTGGCCGCGCTCTACTCCCCGACCCTTGATGCCTTGCGCACAATCCTACGCGAGCGCCACGTGGCCAAGTGCCATGCGCAAGAACGCTAAAAACCCCGACGAACTGCCGGGGCTTTTTCTTTTGTATTCTTTTATCGACGACGAGGCTTAAAACGCCGGAAGGGACGGCCGGCGCCGGTCGGGCGCGACGGCGCGGGAGCGCTCGACATTTGGGTTACGGGCATGTCCGGCACT
The DNA here is from genome assembly GCA_022703155.1 of Patescibacteria group bacterium. Lineage (GTDB taxonomy): Bacteria > Patescibacteriota > Patescibacteriia > 2-12-FULL-60-25 > 2-12-FULL-60-25 > MWCR01. The sequence goes on from JAKLEH010000011.1 coordinate 4,388, forward strand.
TTGACCACGGGCAGGTACGATCGGGTCAGCCGTTCGATTTCTTCTACTTCTTTGCGCTGGTCGGGGGTGGCGATGGAAATGGCGCGCCCCGTCTGTCCGGCCCGGCCCGTACGGCCGATGCGGTGCACGTAATCCTCGGCTTGGCTCGGCAGGTCGTAATTAACCACCAATTCGATGTTTTTGACGTCGATGCCGCGCGCCGCGATATCCGTGGCCACCAACACGCGGTACTTGCCGTTTTTGAAACCGTCCAATGCGTCGCGACGTTGGGCCAACGAACGGTTGGAATGGATTTCGGCCGAAGCGTGCCCCATCCTGCGGACCGCGAAGGCGACCTTTTTGGCGCCGTATTTGGTGCGCGTAAAGACCAATACCGAACCGCGGTTTTCACCTAAAATGCGCTGGAGCAAGCGTGGCTTGTCGTCCTTGTTGACCACGTACAGTTCCTGCGTGACTTTTTCGGCCGTGGTGCCCGGACGCGCGATTTCAATCTGAACGGGCAGCTTCATGTACTGGCTGGCGATCTTCACGATTTCCGCGGGCATGGTGGCGGAAAACAACAGTGTCTGCCGCTGCGCCGGGATGTTCTGCAGGATGCGCTTGATTTGCGGCGCAAAACCCATGTCCAACATGCGGTCGGCTTCGTCCAGCACCAAAATTTTCACGTCCTGCAAATCCACGGTGCGCTGCTCAAGATGGTCGATGAGCCGACCCGGCGTGGCGATGAGCACGTGCGGTTTGCGTTTGAGCATTTGGATTTGCAGGTTCATGGACGCGCCGCCGATGAGCACGGCCGTGCGCAAGCCGATATCGCGCCCCACCTGGCGGAACACTTCGTCGGCTTGGAGCGCCAATTCGCGCGTAGGCAAAACGACCAAACCCTTGCCTTTGGTTTGGGCCAAGCGCTGGATGAGCGGAATGCCGAAGGCCAAAGTTTTGCCCGTGCCGGTCTGGGCCACGCCGATAAGATCCTGGCCTTCGATGGCGATGGGAATCGACTTTTGTTGGATGGGCGTAGGCGTTTTGAACTTTAGTTTCCACAAAACGTCCAAAAGCTTGGGCGCGATACCCAAGCCGTAAAAACCTGGCGGCAACTGCGTGACATTAGTCATACGGGCACAGTGTAGCCCAAAACGCCAAAAAGGTCACGCCTTAGACAAAAAAAACCGACTGGCGTCGGTTTTTGCGAAAATTTTATTAGGGCTGCGGTTGACCGTCTCGCGGAGCCGCACCGCCTTGGCCTGCCGGCGGCGGACCGCCGAAACCAGGCATATCGTCAGGACGGATTTGCACGGTTTGGGCCGTCAAACTGCCGTCGGAGTTGGCCGAACCCGTAACCATGACCTGTTGGCCCACGTTAAATTCGTCCAGCGTCCCCTCGGACATCTTCATGGCCTTGGTGGACGAGGTGATGAGCACCAGCTTCATGCTCCCGTCGCGTTGTTTCAAAGAAAAAGAACCAGCGTCTTTTTTGACCAGCTCACCGTTGATGAACCCGCCAAGCGAATTGCGGTTGCGCATTTGCGCGTTTTGCCGCTGTGCGCCGTTGCCGCCGGGCGCGAATTGCATGCCGCCGGGCGCTTTGGGACCGGCCAATTTGCTGGAAGTGAAGTAACCCGCGCCGAAAAAAACCACGGCCACCAGCACCCCGGCGATGGCCAAAGTGTTTTTTGCGAGACTGACGTTGGGCATAGTATGGATCAATTGACTAAAGACTAAGGACGAAAGACTAAGAACTATGAACTAAGCACTAAAGAAATTAACCTTCCCCTACTCAAACCTCAACGCTTCGATCGGATCGAGTTTGGCTGCGCGGCGCGCCGGATAATAGCCAAAGACGATGCCGATGACGGCCGAAACGCCAAAGGCCAGCAAGACGTTGTCCCACGTGACTTTGGTCGTGGTCACGCCGAGCGACTGGATGCCGTAAGCGATGGCCCAACCGATGAGCACGCCGATGCCGCCGCCCAAAAAGGTCAAAGCCACGGATTCCAAAAGGAATTGGGTGGTGACGTCGCCCTCTTCCGCGCCGATGGCTTTGCGCAATCCGATTTCGCGCGTGCGTTCCGTGACGTTGGTCAGCATCATATTCATGATGCCCACGCCGCCTACCAACAGCGATATGCCAGCGATGGAGGCCAGCAGGATGGTAAACGTGCCGGTCACGCTTGAGATGGTAGCCACCAAATCCGTTTGGTTCATGACGCTGAAATCCGCCTGCGTGGCGTCCTTGATTTTATGGCGCTGCAGCATCAAATCCGTTATTTGCTGTTGGACCGTGGACATTTCGTCCGACTGCGCGGCCTGGACCGTGATGTTGGACACGTAAGATTGTCCGCTCAAATACGCTTGGGCCGCGGTGATGGCCACGTAAATGGCGTCATCCGGGTTGCTGAAACCGCTGCCGCCCTTGGCTTGCGTGACGCCGATGACGCGGAAAATCTCTTGGTTGATTTTGATGGTCGAACCCACGGCGTTGGACGCGCCGGCGCCGAACAAATCGTCGCGCGTGGTCGGACCGAGCACGGCCACGCGGTTCTGCGACTTCAGGTCGCTTTCGGAAATGAAGCTGCCTTGTTCCATGGCGAGGTTATGCACGTCCAAATACGCGGGCCGGCAACCAATGACCGAAGTGTTGGTGTTGGTGCCCTTGGCCGCGACCTGGTAGCGGCGCGACAATTCTGGCGACACGGCTTTGGCCAAGGTAATCGTTTCTTCGATGGCGTCAGAATCGTCGAGCGTTAGGGATTGGGCCGACCCCTGGCCCGACCTGACTTGCGTGCCCACCCCCTTCATCTGTCCTGGTTGGACATACAAAAGATTCGAACCGGCCGAAGTGATGCTGGACTGCACGCTGGCTTGCGCGCCTTGGCCGATGGCCGTCATGGCGATGACCGACGCGATGCCGATGACGATACCCAAAACAGTCAACGCCGAACGGGCCTTGTTGGCCGAAAGCGCGATGTACGTTTCCTCAATCAAATCCAAGATACGCATAAGTGCATCATTCGTGTTTCTTTTCCGCGCGGTGCCGCAACTTTTCGTCTTTCACGATTAGGCCGTCTTTGATGAAAATGACACGGTCCGCATGCTCAGCCACGTCGCGTTCGTGGGTGATAAGCAAGACCGTATGTCCAGCCTCGTTGAGTTGGCGGAACGTCTCCAAAACGATTTCGCCGGTTTTGGTGTCCAGATTGCCCGTGGGTTCGTCGGCCAAAATGATGGACGGTTTGCTGACCAAAGCGCGCGCGATGGCCACGCGTTGCATCTGCCCGCCAGAAAGCTGATTGGAAAGATGCGTGTGGTAAGTTTCTTCCAATCCGGCCTTGAGCAGCGCGTCTTTGGCGCGCTTGGCGCGGTCATGGCGCGGCACATTGGCGTAAACCAAGGGCAACATGACGTTGCGCAAAACCGTGGAACGCTTCAGCAGGTTGAACGACTGGAATACGAAACCGATTTTTTCCTTTCTGACTTTGGCCAACTCGTCCTCCGTGTACGACGAGACGTCGTGGCCGTCCAAAAAAAACCTACCGCCGGACGGCCGGTCCAAAGCGCCCAAAATATTCATGAGCGTGGATTTGCCCGAACCGGACGGACCCATGATGGCCACGTATTCGCCGTCTTTGATCGTGAAATCTATACCCTTAAGCACCAGCACTTCACCCGTGCCCGTGGGGTAGCTTTTGACGATGCCTTCAAGCTTGATCATACGGCGGCTAGCGGCCCGGCGGGCCGCCGCCCATGGCGCCCATGCGGAAAACGTTGGCGTTGGACGAGCCGTTGGTCGCGGTTTGGGCCGTACCCGATTTGATGGTTTGGGTAACTATCACATCGCCTTCCTTTAAGCCTGAAACGATTTCGGTCAACGTGTCGTTGGAGATGCCGGTCTGGACCGTGATGCGCGACGGCGTGGCGTCGGACGTCAGGTAATCCGAGGTTGAAGACGAAGATCTTTTGACGCCTTCCAAAGTTTCCACATACGACATTTCGCCTTGGGTTTTGACCGCCGAATTAGGCACGGTCAACACGTCGGATTTGACTTGCGTAACGATAGCCGTGGTCACGCTCATGCCTGATTTGACCCGGTCATCCTGCGCGTCGAAGCCGACCTGCACCTCGTAACTGACCACGCCCTGCGAGACCGTGCCCACGGGGCTGACCTGCGCCACTTCGCCGGTCATGGTCAAACCGTCGATGGCGTCGAACGTCATGGTGGCCTTTTGTCCGACTTGGATTTTGGCCGCGTCCACTTCGTTCAACGAAATGACGGCCATTTGTTGCGACGTGACCAAGGTGGCCACGGCCGTGCCGGCCGAGACGTCCTCGTCTTCCTGAATCGGGATTTTGGCCACGATGCCGTCGAACGGCGCGGCTACCGAGTAATACGTCAATTCCTGGTTGGCGTCCTGCAACTTCAATTCGGCGGCGCGCAGCGACGAGGCACTGCGGTCCACGCTGTTTTGGGCGATCTTTAAATCGATGGGATCGGCGCCAGCTTTGAGCTTGTCCACTTGGGCCTGGGCTTCCTGCACCTTCTCTTGGGCCGTGGCCAAATCCGCGGCCGTGGGCCCGGCCTTGAGGTTGTTCAAAGAATTGACCGCTTTTTGGTAATTGATGGTGGCCGAATCGAAACTGTCCTTGGCCTGCTGCACGGCCTGCTGCTGGTTCAGGAGCGACGTGATTTTTGAATTGACCGAAGTCTTGTCGCTATCAATGAGCGACTTGAGGCTGTCAAGATCGCTCTGGCTCAAATCAGATGACGTAAGCGTGGCCTGTAACGCGTCCACCATATCGTCGAGCATGGCCGAGGTCGTGTCCAAAGCCGCGTCCACGGCCGCGGAAGCGGCCTCGATATTTTCGACTTTTTCATCGCTCAAATCCAGCTTGTCAACCAAGGCTTTTGAATCTTGGACCGCTTTATTGGCCATGTCATAACTGGCGCGGACCTTGTATTCGGCCGCGTCGTTCAGGATCGAGAACATGCGCGTCAAACCGATTTTGACCACGGGCTTGTCCACGCCCAAAATGCCGTCCGCGTCCTGCACCGATTTGTACATGGCTTGTTGGATGGACTGCAGCGTGGCCACATATTGATCGTACTCATCGCGTACGACTTGGGGCATGGTACCGTCGCTCGACATGCGGATGTTCTTGGCTTGCGCGTCCACGTCGGCCTGCGCTTGGCTCAATTCGTATTCCGTGGGTCCGGCTTTGAGCGTTTCGTAATCGCGTTTGGCTTTGTCCAAAGAGTTTTGCGCCTGCAACAACGCGACCGCGTCATTGGGTTGTTTGGATTTTTCGTATTGTAATTGCGCCGATTGCAGGGATATGCGCGCGTCCTGAACGGATTGCTGGGCATCGCGTACGGCCTTGAGCGCGTCGGTGCGGTCCAATTCAACCAACTGCTGGCCGGCCGTGACCTTGTCGCCCACTTTGGCCAAAACCTTGGTCACGCGCGCGCCCGCACGCGGTTTGACGTCGAGTTGGCGGTTGCCGCTCACTTGCCCCGTGCCGTTCACCGTGGTCACGATGGTGTCTTTGGTTACGGCCGCCAAAGCGTAGCGCGTGGCCGTAGAACTTGTTTTTGACGAGCTGTACCACCAATAGCCTCCACCTGTGGCCACGACGGCCACCAGAATCCACAACCATTTTTTCTTCAGAAAATTCATACTCATTTATTGATTGCCGGCGCTTCGCCCATTACACGAATGAAGTTGGCTTCGATCTGCCCGGTGCTGGAAGGCGCGCCGAACACCACGATGCGCTCGTCGGTTTTGAGTTCGCTGGCTTTGATCGTGGCGCTGCCGCGACGTATCACGGTTTGCGGAGTGATGGCGATGGACTTTTCCGCTCCCGCGCGGTCCTTGACCGTTATCTCGTTATCTTTAACCGAAACCACGGCACCGTTGGCCGCGTCCGGTTCACGCAATTCGTCAGGCGGAAAACCGGTGCGTCCAAAGCGTTCCATCATGGGCGCGGGCGCGCGATCGCCGAACCGCTCGCCCCAATGGCAAGCGAAACTCGAACGGCGTACGCCGACTTCGGTCCCCAACCAAAAGACGCCCAAGAGGATGATGACGGCCAAAACGCCGATGATGACCCCGAACAAGAGTTTGGAGTCGAACTTCTTGACTGACTGTTCAGTAGGCATAGGCTTTGTTTACGCGAGTAAGGCGGATGACCGCGTTTTGAATTTGAATCCCATCTTGAAGACGGCGTTGGCCAAGCCGCACAACAAAAACGCCATAAGCGACCATGCCATCAGGTTGGCCAAAGGCAAAGTCTCGGCCAAGCCATAAAGAACGGATTTCCAATGGAGCAAGGCCATGTCGTAATCCGTGAGCACGACTTGCGCGTAGTCCAAAAACGACGACTTGACCAATTCGTCCAAAAACATGTTCCAATAAATGGACATGGCCGCAGCCAGAGTCATGGCGCCCGCGCCAAAAGACGCGGCTTGGATTTTGACCCACTTGAGCCGCGCACGGTCCCGTTTTGCCGACACGATCCTCTCAAACATATCCTTAGGCGGTTGCGCCAAAGACAGGGTTTTTAACAAACGCTCGATGTCGTTTTGCATGACCTTAATACGACGTCCGGGGCGATTTTGGTTCACTTTGGCGTTTAATGGCCGTATTTAGCCAATATTTTCCAGCAACATCTTCTCCAATTTGGCCAAAGCGCGCCGGTAACGGGTTTTGACCGTTTCCATGGGCTCGCCCAAAACTTCGCCGATTTCGGCGAACGTCATGTCCTCGAATACGTGCAAAACCACGGCCGCGGCTTGTTCGGCAGACAGACGCTTGAGCAATTCCCCCACCTTGGCGTCGGCTTGGGCCCGCGCCAAAATTTCGTCCGGCAAAGGCCGTTCGTCCGGAACGTCAGCCGACGCAAACGCATCCGAATCGGCGTTAAGAAACGAAAACCCGACGGTTTTACGCTTCTTCAAATCATCGAACAAAACGTTTTTGGCAATGGCGAACAGCCAAGTCTTGAATGGCTTGGATCGGTCGTAACGTTTGAGATGGTTCCATGCCCTGACGAAAGCTTCCTGCGTCAGATTTTCGACGTCTGTTCCGGCTGGCGCCAAACGATTGATGAAATTAAAAACCGCGGGGATGTGCTTTCCGTACAGTTCCCGGATGGCGTCCTGGTCGCCGGACAGGTGGCGCTTGACCAAGGCGGCGTCGTCTTGCTGGTTCACACGAGACGTCAGGATGGCACATCCGCACCAACCTATCAATCTTAGCCGCGTCGGACTAAACGTGTCCGCGTATTGAAAAACATCAGATAAGTTATAACGCCCAGCGCCATGCCGCCGACCACGTCATATATGAAGTGCTGTTTGATGAGCAAGGCGGCGACCGCGATGAGCACGGGCCAAACCAGCATCCAAGCGTGTTTTTTGTGCCAATCGAAACAGGCCAAGGTCGCGATCGTGGCCATGGATACGTGCAGGCTCGGAAAAGTATTGTACGGGCCGTCGGCCGCGTGCTGGAAGCCGTAAATCCACGCGTAAAAATACGACATGCCGGAAGGTTCGGGACGGATGATTTTTGCGGGGTAAATCAAAAAAACCAAAAACGACACGGTCAGTACGAAAAAATACGCCATGACCACCCGTTCAAAACGGCTTCTGTCTTTGACGATGAAATACGGCACCACGGGCAACGGATAACCCAACAGATAAACCACGATGAAAATCGGCACGAACGGCAAGCGTTCGTCCAACGCCGTGGACAAGGAATGCGCCGACAGGAAAGGGCTGACGGCGTTGATGGCCAGATAACCGATGGCGAAATACCCCGCCACGGCCAAAAGCATCGTCAACTTGCGCATGTCGGTCGATAACTTCATGTTGCTTTCATTTCGTCGGGTTACGTTTGGGCACCGTAAAATAAAACGTGGTCCCCCGTTTTTTGTCTGATTCAAACCAAGCCTCGCCGCCGTTGGCTTCGATGCCGGTTTTGGCGATGAACAATCCCAGGCCGCTGCCCATGGCCAGCTTCTGCGCATCCGCGCCGCGATAAAACTTTTCGAAAATCTTCTTACGGTCGTTCAAAGGCATGACCGCCCCCAAGATTGTTGACCGACACCAGATGATCCTTAGGCCGGGGCGTTAAAACGATTTTTATGGCCGTGCTTTCGGGCGCATAATTGATGGCGTTGTTGACGATGTTGGCCAAGGCCTCTTTGAACAACATCGGGTCGACGAGGGCTTTGAACGCGCCGCACCGCCCCCCACAATTTTGGCATATGATCAAGGTTCGCGGCTCGATGATTGACGATTGAATTTTATCATCATTTCGGTACGCGTACCAGAAGCGAAAAACGCGCGGATGGATAGCCGGTGGCCGGTAAGCTATACTAGCCGTGCCTAAAAATAACCATTTGTCTTATGCGACGCCTTTTAACGATTGGCCCGTTGTGCGCCCTGTCCATCGGCGCCGCCCTGCCTGTTTGGGCCGGCACCGAATGTTTCGTAGACCCGGTTTACGGATATACGGGCAGCGGCACCATTTCCTCGGCCGTGTTCATGCGCGACCAGGCCTGCGTCTCCGGGAGCGTTGTCCTCTCGACCTTATCGGCCGGCACCGCAATAAAAGTGGTAGGTTTTACGGATGGTTGGTATGACGTGGAAGTGAACGGCGGACGCGGCTGGGTGGGCCAACAATTCGTAAACACGTCAGCCGACCGCACCGACAAGGTTTGGAGTTCGTATAACGACTACATGCATCAGGCGCCAAGCGTCAAACCCGGCGCCGGCGCCGTCTCCCCCACTGCGGGCGCAACGGACGCCACGCTCGTCAACCGTTTGCGTGGTTACATCCTGCTGCAGACCCAAGCGCACGGTGAAGCTTGGTACCTCAACCCCACCACCAACAAACGCTATTACATGCAGGACGGGCCCGCCGCTTACCAAATGATGCGCAGTTTCGGTTTGGGCGTCACGGAAACCGACTATGCCAAAATCGCAGCTGACGATTGGGCTGTCAAAAACCGTTTGCGCGGCCGAATCGTATTGCGCGTGCAAGCCCACGGCGAAGCGTATTACATCCATCCCAAAAACTTGGCCGTATATTACCTCAAGGACGGCGCCGAAGCTTACCGCGTGATGCGCCTGTACAGCCTAGGCATCACGGACGCCGACTTGAACAAAATCCCTTCGGCCGCGATACCGGTGAAGTAATTCCGTGGAACGAGTCTCGGTTTTGCGACGAACGCGCGGCATTGACCAACCCATCAACCGCTGGTAAAACGGCGCCATGGAGGAACCATGCTCATAGGGCTCTTTGAATTGATGGCGCGCATCCACGAACTCAAGACGACCGCGCGCACCGGCTGGAACATGGAATTCCCGCCGGACCACAAGTTTAAGACGCGCCGCGTCCCGGAAGCGGAAAGCGTGGCCGACCACAGCTACGGCCTGGCCATCTACGCTTTTGCCTTGGCGACCGAGCTTGGCCTGGACGTCGAGAAGACGGTCACCATGGCGCTCGTGCACGACGCCCCCGAACTCATCACCCTGGACATCGTGACCGCGACGCTCGGCCCTGAGGAGAAGGCGCAGGCCCAAACCGACAAACGGTTGCGCGAAGAAGCCGCCGCCCGAACGCTCTTTTTGCCCCATGGCGCGTTCGGCGCCCGTTGCTTTGAGCTGTGGCTCGAATTCGAAGACCAAAAAACAGAAGAAGCCCGCCTGGTACGCCAACTCGACAAATTCGAATGCGCGGCCCAAGCCGTGTTTTACGCCAAGCAGGGGCATCAAGTCGATCCGCTCGAATTCGTCACCCACGCCGCGGCGGAAATCACCCATCCCCTGCTCGTCGAAGCGCTCGCCGACCTGCGCCGGCAATGCGGAGCGTGAGAGCTTCAAACCGTCATCATAATGACGGTTTTTAAATATCTAAAAAGCGTTGGCCAAAGCCGACACTTTTTTGATTAAGAAATTCGTATGACTATTGCTACTAACTTAGATTAAAAAACAGGTGGCATCTTATATTCTTGCGTCAATATAGTTATGGGTATATACTCTTTATAGCAACTCACCAAAGGTCGAATCTTAATTCAAACTAACGATTTTTTTCGAAAAGCATATGCCAAACATGAATGGAACGGGTCCGCTGGGCCAAGGTGCAGGCACCGGTCGAAGAATGGGTTCTTGCGGTGCCGGCGTGGGAATGGGACGTGGTTGTTGTGGCGGCTACGGGCAAGGGCGCAGGAGATTCATATCTACCAAGAATGAATTGTCTGCTTTGGAAGAAGAGGAAAAGAGACTATTGGCAGATTTGGAGGTCGTCAAAGCCGAAAAAGAAGCCCTTAACGCTGAAAAATAAAATTGATTTTTTGAACCCGCCCCTTCTTTATCACGAAGGGGCGGGTTGCGGCATGTATAACAAAACTTATGCCAAGACCAACGCTTTGTTTTTGTAAACGCATAAAATTCGAGCCGAATGCCGTTTATTTCAAACCGCAGGGCATTCCAATACAAAGTTTGCATGTCATTGAGCTTACGATGGAAGAAATCGAGGCGTTTCGCCTGCGTCATATAATAAACTTGGAGCAAAAAGAGGCGGCCGTTAAAATGCAAACTTCAACGAGCACCTACCAAAGAATCCTTAATTCGGCTTATGCAAAAATCGCTGATGCCATCATAAACGGAAAAGCGATTAAAATCATTAAACACGAATAATATGTTTTTGAAAGTCGGGTTGGCTTAAGCTTTCCCAATCTCTAGATTATTAGCCAGCTCAACTCATAAAAAGGATCATGAACCCACCTATGAAAATACTTAAATTCGGCGCAGTTTGGTGCCCGGGCTGTCTTGTTATGAAGCCGCGATGGAAGGAAATCGAGGCTGAAAATCCGTGGCTTGTGACGGAATACCACGACTTCGATACGGATAAAGACGTCGTCCGTATATTCAATATCGACAATACCTTGCCAACATTCGTTTTTTTGGACAAGGATCAACAGGAGTTCTTGCGACTCAATGGAGAAATCGAAAAAGATAAACTCATCGAAATCATCAATACAAACAAGGACAGATAAGTTATGAATAGAATCGTCCGCAAATCGATTTTCTTGTCGTTATTCGTATTTTCAATGTTTGCGCATTCCGCCGCCGCGCAGTCTCTGTCTGTTAATGCTTATTTCTACTACAGCGACGGATGCCCGCACTGCGCCAAGGAGAGGCGGTTTTTGTTCGACGAACTATCGAGAGAATCCCCAAGCCTAAAAATTTACGAATACGAGGTTTCGAATAATGAAAAGAACGCGTCACTTTTATTGAAAACGGCTCAAACGCTCGGTGTCAGTGTGGATGGGGTGCCGTTTTTAGTCATCGGTGACAAGCACTTTGTCGGTTATGCAAACGGAATAAGCTCCGATGCAATCGAACGAAGGGCGCAGGAATGCTCATTGAAAGAATGTCCGGATTCGATCGCCTCAATTGTTGGCTTGAGCGCCATAAACGCTCGTATGGATGGATCATCGAAACCTGACGCGATTACGCAGACGGCTGCACTGATTAATGACAGCCAAAGTACCGACGGTGTCCATACGACGGATAGGCAGGGCATGAATAGCGAAAAAATAGTACGCATTCCTTTGCTGGGCGATGTAAACGTCATGAGTTTTTCCTTGCCGTTACTGACCGTCATCTTAGGAATATTAGATGGTTTTAACCCATGCGCGACGTGGACGTTACTTTTTTTGATCAGCTTGCTTTTAGGCATGGAAAACAAGCGACGGATGTGGATTTTAGGAAGTGCGTTCATCGTCGCTTCCGCCTCAGTCTATTTTCTATTCATGTCGGCATGGCTTAACCTTATCCTATTTTTAGGATTCGTGGTTTGGATAAGAACGTTTATCGGAATCTTGGCTTTTGCGGGAGGCGGTTATAATCTCAAAGAATTCGTTTTTAACAAAACCGGTGGATGCAAAGTGGCCGGAGATGAAACGAGACAAAAGGTTTTCGGGCAACTACAAAAAACCGTCCAGCAAAACAGCTTCTGGTTAGCTTTAGGTGGCATCGTTATTTTAGCGTTTATGGTGAACCTTGTTGAGCTGATCTGCTCGGCGGGACTTCCGGCTGTTTATACTCAAGTACTAGCCCTAAATAAAATGGATGGCTGGCAATACCATCTTTACATTTTATTGTATATTCTGTTTTTCATGTTGGATGACCTATTTGTTTTCTTTATCGCGATGATCACGTTGGAAATGACTGGCATAACCACCAAATACGCACGTATCTCCCGTCTTGTTGGCGGAATCATCATGTTGATCATTGGCATCGCACTGATTTTTAAACCAAGCCTGCTGATGTTTGGGTGACGGTCTAACGGCCGTGATGTACGCCTCGTAGTAAACAAGTTTCAGCTGCCGATGCGGTCGAGTAGCACCCACTTTACCGTTTGAGTACATCTGTGCGAATCGCTGTGGAGCCTTTATAGAACAAGTTTGTATCCCTTTGGCTCTGGGGGATGTAGAAATATGTCAATACAAAAGCCGCTCGCAAGCTACGCGGCCCACCATCCAATTCGGAGTGGTAGGCCACATCGCTCGCGAGCGACGTGGCAGGGGCGGCAGGAATCGAACCCGCGCTAGAGGTTTTGGAGACCCCCGTACTACCATTATACGACGCCCCTGTGGTTTTATTTTCAGCGTGGATAAGTTATCAGAGCAACGGAATTATTTCAAGGCCCGAGTTATCAACGAGGCGACTTCAAAATTCGTTGCGACTGACATAAAATGACCGCATGTTCAATCTCACCCAACAGGAATTGTGCTTGTTGAATCGATTAAACACGCCCGGAAAAATCCAGGATTATTTGGATTCCATACCTATGAACCATGAGCGCGGCGGCGTCACTTGCCTCTCGCCCCGCCAAGTCATGCGCGAGCGCCGCGCCTATTGCCTCGAAGGGGCCATGTTCGCGGCTTTGGCGTTAAGGCTGCACGGCCATCCGCCTTTGGTCATGGACCTTTCGAGCAGCCCCCACGATTACGACCACGTGGTCGCGCTCTACAAACGCCACGGCTGTTGGGGCGCCATTTCAAAAACAAACCACGCGGTTTTGCGTTACCGCGAACCGATTTACCGCACCTTGCGCGAATTGGCGCTCTCTTTTTTCCACGAATATCTTGACGACGACGGCAACAAGACCCTGCGCAGCTATTCCGTTCCCGTCGACCTTTCGCGGTTCGACAAGCAGGATTGGATGACGAACGAGGACGGCAACTGGTTCGTGGTCAAAAGCCTCTATGAGGCCAAACACTATCCCCTGCTCAACCGCGCCCAAATAGCTTCGCTGCGCAAAGCGCACGCCATGGAAATCAAAGCCGGCGACATGTTGGAATGGAGAAAATGACGGCTATTCATTAATCCGGACGTAGAACGTTATAATCGGGTCGGCGTCGATTTGATCGCGTCGGCTTTAAAAAACCCTTTAACCGATGCGTTTATGAAAAATTCTCGTTTGCCCTTGTTTGCGCTGCTGCACGCCTTGGGCACAATTTTATATGTAGGCCTGGTGGCCACGGTCATATCGCATGGCGAACGCTGGTTCGGCCGCGCTTCAGGCATCGCCGGACCAGTCGCCATATTGATGCTGTTCGTGCTCTCGGCCACCATCGTGGGCACGCTGGTTTTAGGCCGCCCAATCTGGCTGTATTTTGAGGGCAAGAAAAAAGAAGCGTTGTCTTTTTTCGCTTACACCGTCGGCTTTTTAGTTTTGGCCACCTCGGCCTTGTTCTTGGGCTTGGCCCTTTGGGCTTGATTTTGGCTTAAGCCCGGAGCGTAAACGGATTGGCGTCCGCATCTTTAGCCACGGATCGCGGAACGTGCGCCAAGGCCGCGATCAATTTGGAAGGCGCATAATGCGTCCTGACGACCCGATTGGGAGCCGTGGCGTTAGCGTCGACCGTCAATACAACGCTTTCCGGACCCAAACCGGCGACTTCCTCAAAACCGACCACGAAATCGTCCCGCTCGACGCCGGCCATGTCGCTTTCGACCCTGACCTTATAGCCGTGCGCCAACAAGGCGACGCTCGCCATTTCCCGCCAATCCTCATCCAAGCCCACCAAAACCACATCGCCTTTGACGGGCGGAAATTTTTTAAGGCTTTCCAAAGCGCGTTTGATTTTTTCCGCTTCCGCGGCGTCTTGGGCGCGGGTGTAATGCCGCGACAAGTCCTTCAGGCATTCGCGCGGCACTTCGCACAACCGCACGCGCAAAGGTTCGGTAACCGGAAGGTGCTCGGGATAGTGCAAATGGTTCAAATGGATCAACGTATCGACGCGTTTCCTTTCGCGCTCCGACACGTCCGAATGGTACACCAGCCGCTTCACCTCGTAGGCCTCTTCCGCAGCGCCACGGCGCAACGCGTCTTCCAAGACGGCCGTGCCCATGCCATCGCCCAATTTGAGCAGTGCTATGGCCGCAGTCAACGCAACCCGACGGTTGTGGCGGTTTAGCGCTTCCACCAACCGGTCGCGGTAATTCGGCAAGTGCAAGGCTCCGATGAGATACAGTCCTTGAATCTCGGCTTCCGAATCGCGCGGGGCGGCCAAAAATTCGTCGAATTTGGATTTTATCAAGTGCCTTTCCCAATCGAATTGCCACAACGCTTTGACGGCCATGGCCACTATCTTGTGTTCGGGATTTTGCAGATACGGCCTGACAGCATCGATGATTCCGGGATCGTGGAAATTGCGCAAACTATGGAGACAGCGGATACGCATCTCGTCGGGCCCCTGTTCCAACAAACCGAGCAAAAACGGCACGATCTCCGGATCCCTTAAGGATATAAGGGCCGTCAGGATTTCCCCTTTGGCTTCGGAAACCGTCTCTGCGGCATAAGCCTCATGCAGTTTCTCGAGCAGCATCTGGCGCGAAAAACCCAAATCGAACAGCAGTTCCGGGGTATAACGGAAAGAAGCTATGGTCCGATAAGCTTCGCGCCGCAAATCTTCGTGTTCGTCCTGCAACAACTTGCTCACCGCCCTTAAAACCGACGGATCGCCGATGGTCGAGAGGGTTTTTAGGGCCGTGACGCGCAACATCACGGACTCGGCCGGATCGCGCACGATGTCCAAAATTTCGGCCAAATGCCGGTCGCGCATATGCTTGACCTCGGCCAAAGCCTCCATGGTGCGCACGCGGGTCTTAAAGTCGCATTCCTTGAGGCTGTGCAGCAAGACCTGCGGGTAAATGCGCCGCACGTGCATGGTGATGAAGATCTGGAGGACGATGAACTCCACGGCGAACAAAGCTACGGAACGGATCGAGCTTTCCGGTTCCGCGTCCGAAAGGAAATACGCCACCCCGGCCAAAAAGACGCTGCCCAACAAATTGCCCAGCGTCAAAGCCGGACCGTTCATCCAGGTCCAAGCCTGGCTGCGTTGATAGTCGCTGATGCCGCTCAACAAGAAACGCAATGAAGATTTTTGCAGAAAAATGAAAACCTCTCGCGAAAACACCACCATCACCACCACGAAAAACCACGGCCAGATGAACATGGCGGCCGCGCCAAGCAGCATGAGGAACGGCGGCACGAACAGGTTATGCGTCAAGCCGTAACGTTTGAACAGCCAACGCTGCAGGGTATTGATGTACACCAACGTCACCACGCTCAAAATGGCGGTATACGTGCCGATGAATTCGTTCAAAGCGCTT
The DNA here is from genome assembly GCA_022703155.1 of Patescibacteria group bacterium. GTDB lineage: Bacteria > Patescibacteriota > Patescibacteriia > 2-12-FULL-60-25 > 2-12-FULL-60-25 > MWCR01. The sequence goes on from JAKLEH010000011.1 coordinate 20,073, forward strand.
TCCGATCCGTAACGGCTGTTCGACGCGATGGCGAACTCATAGCTAAAAATGCGCGTGAAGACCATGTACAAGGCCATGATGCCGCCAAGCAGATACACGAACCGCCGCAGCGCCGGATCCGTATACAGATTTTTCAAACCCCAAGAACCGGCTAACGAGGCCTTGCGCTTGCCGTTGCCGTTCTCTTGGGCCATGACCATGGACCCCAACGACCGCCGGGCCTTATTGCGCAGGAACAGGCAAAACGGCGCGGACAAGACCAACAACGACGGCACCAGCAAAAACATGCCCGTATGGTCCAGGCGCGCGCTCAGAAGCGCGGCCAAGCTGCCGGCGACCAACGCGCCCAATTGCATGCCGCTGGCGAAAACAGGCTCCAGGCGCTGCATCTGCTCCACGTTAAACACGTCCGCAGGAGAATTCAGGAACTTATGGAGACCGATGTACAGCAAAGACGTGGTAATGACCAAGCCCAAGCCCACAAACGCGACGATGACGGCCAGACCGGATTCCTTGACGAAGAATTGCTGGGTCAAAGCGAACGCCAAAGCCAACGGGATGGCCAACAAAACCATTTCCATGCTTTGCGACATGGCCCGCATGCGGCGCAGGAATTTGATGGCGAACCACGAACCCAGATAAAACGCGAACGAACTGGCGATGTAGAACGGCGGAAGCCACGCCACGCCCAAACGTTTGATGAGCAACGCCTGCAACAGGTTCCAAGCCAAGGTGTTGGCCGCGGAAATGAAAAAAATCGCCCCCGTGAAACCAAAAACCCAAGGCCTTTCCGTCGCATCAATCCTAAACCAGTCCCCTAGCCTGTCCAAAGTTTTTGGCATATTTGTTTGATTTGAATTTTAACAAATTTTCGCCCGGCCAACAAATGCCTGTTATGAACAATCGGACCGTTGATATTTTCCGTGCCCCTGAGTGTCACACGATGCTATCATGAAGGCATGGAACCCGCCGCACAAAACCTTGCGTCGGATACGAAAACCGGTAAAAAACCGTTTTGGTTTTTATTCGTCTTGTGCGTTCTGGTTGTTACGGCCGTCGCCGTCTGGCTCCAAAGGTCTTCCGCGCGCCCCCTCCCCGCCACGGCGCAGACGGAAACGCCCGCAACCGAGTTGGCCGTCCCCACTTCAACCCAAAAGGACAGTTTTTACTTTTTGGCCGACAAATACTTGGGCCGCGTTCCCTTGCCCGACGAAGTCCGAGGCATCTACCTCACGGCCTACACGGCCGGGTCCTCGCGTTTCGACGAACTGTTGGCTTACGCCGTCAAGTCGCATCTCAACGCTTTCGTCATCGACGTGAAGTTGGACAACGGTTCGCTGGCGTTCGCGCCTAACGATCCGAATATCAGCAAATACGCGACCGAAGACCTACCGCTCGCGGATTTGGACGGTTTGCTCGCCAAACTCAAAGGCAAAAACATTTACCGCATCGCCCGCATCTTCGTGATGCGCGACGGCGCGTTCGGCAAACTCAATCCCGAAGTTTCGCTCAAAGACACCAAGGGCATGGTGTGGCGCGACAAGACGGGCACGCCGTGGCTTGACCCGGCCGCGCCCCAAGTGGCGGACTACGCCGTCGAATTGGCGCGCGAAGTTTACGCCCGCGGCTTTGACGAAGTTCAGTTCGACTACGTCCGCTACCCGACCGACGGCAACGTGTCGCAAATCGTATATCCGTACTACGACGAAAAAACGCCCAAGGCTTTGGTCATGAAAAAATTCTTCGATACGGTCAGCGGCGAGTTGCGGAAGGACGGCATCCCCGTGTCCTACGACTTTTACGGCATGACCTGCTGGCGCACGGACGACTTCGGCATCGGCCAGCGTCTGGCCGGCGTGCACGACGCGGCCGTGGCCATTTCGCCCATGGTATATCCGTCGCACTATCCGGACGGCTTCGAAGGCTTCGCCAACCCGTCCGAGCACCCGTACGACATCGTCAAACTGTCGCTCGACAAAGGCATGGACATCCTCAAAATCGATTTTCCGCAACTTGACGCGACGGCCGCCAGGCGGAAGATGCGCCCCTGGATCCAGGACTTTGACTTGGGCGCCGAATACGATGCGCCAAAAATCCAAGCGCAAATCCGAGCGGCACGCGACGCCGGCGCCGGCGGGTGGCTGATTTGGAACGCCCGCAACGTTTACACCCCGACGGATTACGCGGCGGAACATTAACGGCATGCCATCGAAGTTTTCATGGCCGAGTGACGAAGAGATGTGTTATAATCTTGCGGTATGTCACACCAAGAATTTTATTTGCCAGGGACCAGCGACAATCCAAAAACGGGACACAGGCCGCTGACCAAAAAATGGTCAGGCGATGAATACGTGGCGCCAAAAAACCCGTTCCTTGAAGGCGTAGGCCTGTTCCACGGCCAAGTCCTGGGCCCCGAAGAAGAACTGATGCGCCGCGAGGAAGAAGGCGAGGATATTTGGGCCGCCGAAAGCGCCGATGCCCTGCCGCAAGAAGACCAGGCCGCGCCCGAGGACGTTTGGTCCGAAGTCACGGCCGAAAAGACATCCGAAGACGAAGCCGAACCGGCCGAGATGGATTTTGGGCCGGCCATGGAGTCGGTGGCCGCCGCGAATTATGACGAAAGCGTTTCGCACAAGGGCGGCAACCGCAAGAAGAGCCCGAACATCGTTCAAATAAACCGCGCCGTTGCCATGACCGCAAAGCGCAAAGGCGCGGAAAAAAGAAAGGCGGCCTAAAGCAAAACCCGACGGAAGTCGGGATTTTTTATTCCAACCAAGCCGGATGTGGTATAATGTTTTCGGAGGGTATGAACAACCATCAACCTTGTCCCCTGAGCCACAAGTGCGCTTATGTGGTTTCCGTCAACATGGGGTATGGCCACGAACGCGCGGCCTACGGACTTAAAGAGATCGCCAACGGCGGCGTGATTACGGCCAACGACTATTCGGGCATCCCGCATCGCGACAAAAAACTCTGGGGTTCGAGCCGCAAAGGCTACGAATTCGTCTCGCGGCTGAAACCCATTCCCCTGGTGGGCGATATGGCGTTTGCCATCATGGACAAAATCCAGGAAATCCCGTCGTTTTATCCGCGCCGCGACCTTTCCGCCCCGACTTATCAGGTCGCACAGACGTATTACATGATCGAAAAGCTGGGATTGTGCCGGCATTTGATAGAAAAATTGAGCAAAAAACCCTTGCCTTTGGTGTGCACGTTCTTCATACCGGCGTTCGCGGCCGAGGTTTACGATTATCCGGGCGACATTTACGTGGTGCTGTGCGACGCGGACATTTCGCGCGCCTGGGTGGCCCGCGACCCCAAAAAGAGCCGCATCAAATATTTTGCGCCTAACGGCCGCGTAGTGGAAAGGTTGAAGCTGTACGGCGTGCGCGAAGAGAACATCTACCACACGGGTTTTCCCTTGCCCAAAGAAGCCATCGGCGATTTGGCCGGAACGGTGACGCGCCGCGATACCATGACCCGCATCTGCAACCTGGACCCCAACGGCATCTTCCTCAAGCGCTACCAACGCGTCATCGAAAGCGAGCTGGGCAAAGACACCTGCGCCGTCAAACCCGACCATCCCCTAACCGTCATGTTCGCGGTCGGCGGAGCGGGCGCGCAAAAACAACTGGCCATAGACATCCTTTCCAGTCTCAAAAAACGCCTCATCCGCAACGGTTTGCGCTTCCGCTTGATGGCCGGAACGCGCAAAGAATCGGCGCACGATTTCATGAACGCCGCGCGTCAACTCAAAATCGGGCACTTGGTGGGCAAAAAACTTTTCATCGATTACTACCCGGATCGGCCGTCTTATTTCCGCGAATTCACCAAACTGCTGCGTAAAACCGACGTGCTTTGGACCAAGCCATCGGAACTTTCCTTTTACTGCGGCATGGGTTTGCCCATCCTGATGGCGCCGACCGTGGGTTCGCAAGAGGACTTCAACCGAACCTGGCTCATGTACATCGGAGCGGGCATCGACCAAGGCGACCCCAAATCCACGGACGAATGGCTGTACGACTGGATCAATTCCGGCGGCATCGCCCGCGCCGCCTGGAACGGCTACATGGAAGCCCCGCAACACGGCTCGTACCGCATCGAAGGCATCATCACGGGCACGCGCATGGATGTTGAAACGCTGCCCATGATTGTCTAAAAAATTTGAACATAAAAAAGCCCCTTGGGGGCTTTTTTTGTAACCATTGACCCGCGTTTTTACACGTGATAACACGTTGGCCCAAGGCGCCTTGCGCGGAGGAGTGGCATGAGACAATCCAAGAAAGACCTCAAAAAACGACCAACGCCAAACCGCCATCGACTTATTGCGTCATTTGCCTCTCAACCTATCTTGGCGATTTCGAGGAAATGGACAACAAAGTCCAAGAGCTAAAGACTCGCGGCCTCAAATGCGCCTCGCGCAGCTTGCTCATACGATACGCGATCGCCCAACTCGACCTGGACAAAGCCTTCAAAGACCTGTCCGACCAATCCTTTTAACCCCATATGGGGTTTTTTACACGCCGCCCAATCGCGCGAAGAGAATGAATCCGCCGGCGAACACGACCGCTATGGCATATGGGGCGAATTCAGAAACCCAACAGCTGTCCGTGGGCACTTCTTGTGTTTGTATCACCCCTTTTAGACGTTCGACACAACCGGCACCGAACGAAGATGCCATAACTAACGACGCGAAGGCGCAAATCTGAACGGGTGAAAAAGGCTCTTCAGGCATAAGTCCGAACGTCTGCACTGTATCCAATGTACGACCGCCGGTCCACCGGCGGACACCGATCCGAGATTGACATATGAAACAATTATGCTAAACTATGGCCCGTAAATGCGGCCCGTTCGTCTAGGGGCTAGGACGTCACCCTCTCACGGTGAAAACAGGGGTTCAATTCCCCTACGGGCTACCACGCAAAATCCTCCGACAAGTCGGAGGATTTTGAAATTCCACACAGCAAACGAAACAAACGAAACGATGTTATTTTACAGCCACTCCTGGCTCTGTCTGACCAGCAATTCCGGCGCTCGCAGCGGTTCAGCCATGAGTTCTTTGGTGATTTTTTCCATACGCGATCCCTGCGAGCCCTTGATGAGCAAAGCGTCGCCGGGCTTGATGATTTCCTGTTGCAGGAACAGACCGGCGTCCGAGCTGGCATCGAACATGAAAACTTTTTCGTTGGGCATGCCGGCCTTGGCCGCCGCCTCCCCTATCAATTTGCCGTACTTGCCGCAAGTGACCAGAATGTCCACGCCGGTTTCCGCGGCCATCTTGCCGACGGCCTCATGTTCCGACTCGGTCAACGACCCAAGTTCCAACATGTCGCCGAGAACGGCGATGCGCCGTCCGGCAGGCGTAACCGGAAATCTGGCCAAATCGCGCAAGGCCGAAGCCATGGCTTGAGGTTGGGCGTTGTAGCTGTCATCCAGCAACGCCGTGCCTTTGATACCGGGCACGATACGCGTACGCCCCGGCATGCCGACGTAATTGTCTTGGATATAATCCATGGCCGCCTCCAAGCCTTGGTCCAAGGATAAAAGAAAAGCCAAGGACGCCGCCACGGCATAGGCGTGCGCCTCGCCGTAAACCCCACGCAACCTAATGGTCTTAACGTGGTTGCGTAAAATCTCAAATTCTATGTCCAATCCTGCGGATTCTGGATTTTGCGGATCGTAAACCGTTTGGACATTCTTGATGCGCACGGCCGCGGACGACGACTTGCCGAAGCCGATGACTTCGGCTTTGGTCAGATGCCTGGAATTCCAAGTGGATTCATCGTCGGTGTTCAGCAAAGCTTCGCCGTCTTCGGGCAAAGCGAGAAGCACTTTGCGCTCCTCGTCGATGGCCGCGTCCACGGTGCCGAAATATTCCGTATGCTCCGCCCCCATGGAAGTCATGATGGCGACGTTGGGTTTGAGCATATCCAAAAGATAATCCAAATCCCCGGGATGGTCGGCCGCAATCTCCAAAATCAACCATTTGACTTTTATCTTCTTTAAACCAATCGCATGGGCCGTGGCCACCCACAAAACTTCCAACCACTTGGCCACGCTCTTGCCGGGCATGTCGCACGCAAAAACGGACAGCGGTACGCCCAATTCGTTATTGAAGTTTTTCCGTGAAGACCTGTACGTCTCCTCTTGGTTGGGGCGTGACATGGCCACGGACAAGGCATAACGCGCCGAAGTCTTGCCCACGGATCCAGCAATCGCCAAAACCCTGGGTTTGTCTCGGCCCAGCGTCCTTTTGACACATGCACCCAAGTATTTTTCGAGCTGTTTTCGCATACCGGTTAAACGTAACTCCGCCTACGCGTTTTGTCGAGGCCTATGGACGAAGCGCTAGCGGTTAGGCTTAACGCCCAAGTATTGCAATAAAAATTTGGCCATGTCACCCCAGACCGGGGCCGCGCAACTTTCCGCCCATTGGGCTTTGCGCGGATTGTCGAATTTGACCAGCATCACGAATTTTGGGTTGTCGGCCGGCGCAAAACCGATAAGCGAAGCGATGACTTTGCCATCTTCGTATCCCGGGCCGTTCTTTTTTGGGACTTGGGCCGTGCCGGTTTTTCCAGCCACCCAATAGCCAGGCACGCCGGCCTTTTGCCCGTGGCCGTTCTCGATCACCGAAACCAGCATGCCGGAAACCACATGCGCCGCCCGCGCCGATATCGGCTGTCCGACCTTCTCAGGTTCGGTTTTTACGGTCCGGCCGTCGGGATAAATGGTTTCCGCGACGATATTGGGGCGCATGAGCGTGCCTTGGTTGGCGAGCGCCGCAAACGCGGACGTCATCTGCAGCGGCGTGACGGTAATGCCTTGACCGTATGAGGCCGTGGCCGCGAACACGTCGCCCTTGCGGTCCAAAGGCGAGATGTCGCCGGCCGATTCCGGCGTGAGTCCGATGCCGGTTTTTTGCCCGAAACCGAACGCTTTGACGTATTCCCTAAAAGACTTCTTGCCCAATTGCCGTTGCACGAAAATCGAACCCGTATTCAACGACAGCTCCAACACTTGGGTCATGGTCTGCACCCCATGGGCTTTCAAATCCGAATTCCTGATGGTGTGGTCGTCGATGTTCTCTTCGCCCTTGTCCACGTACGTGGTTTTGGGCCCGACTTTGCCCGCGTCCACGCCGGCGGCCATGGTTATGCCCTTAAAAATCGAGCCCGGTTCGTACGACACGAAAGTCACCGGATTGTTGAAAACCCCGACGTCGGAAATTTCCTTAAGATTGGCCGGATCGAAATCCGGATACGAACACATGGCCAAGACCGCTCCGGTCTGCGGCTCCATGACCACGATGCTGCCGCCGTCAGCCGCGTATTCCAACACCCCTTGTTTGACGTGTTCGCAGGCCTGAAATTGGATGGAACGGTCCAAAGTCAAAACCACATCCGCGCCGTTGACGGCTTCACGCAAATTGTTGGTGGCAAAAACCAAGCGCCTGCCCTGGGCGTCCTTTTCCCCCTCCAGCATGCCCGGTTTGCCGGCCAATACCTCTTGAAACGCGTTTTCCACGCCGTACCGGCCTGTCAATTGCCCCTTGTCGTCAGGCGTGACCAACCCGATGACCTGGCCGCCCATGCCCGGTTCCGGATACAGGCGCGCGGGTTGGCGCGAATAGCCTATGCCTCGCATGGGTTGTTCGCGAAACCTTTTTATCAAATCGATAGGCGCATCCTTGACCAAAACTTCATACGGGTCGTCTTTCTTGGCCGTGAGTTTTGTGACCAAATCCACGTCCGGCATGCCCAAAACCGGCGCCAACTCATGTGCGGTCTTCACCGGGTCATCCATGTCTTTGGGCACGGCGTACAAGGTCCAAGAATCGCGGTTGGCGGCCAAAGGGTAGGCTTTGCCGTCGGTGCGGTCGCGGATCAGGATGCGCCCGCGGGTTGGCATGAGGCGCGACTGCAGATCGTGCTGGTCCGAAGCCAAAAGCTGGTACATCTGCCGGTCGGCAATCTGCAACTTGGCCAAACGCAAACCCATGACCGCGAACAAAACGCATACCCCGACGGTCAACATCAAAAAACGGAAATCCGTTTTCCGGCCGTCGTCGCGTTCGAGCCTGGCTACGCCGTAATGCACTACCGAAGTATAGCAAGAGCGTTTTAGGCCAGGGAAGAAGGCCTGCGGATAGCCTTACAGGTATTTTTTACCTTTAAGCTCCGGGGGCAGATATTCTTGGTCGACCGGACCGTCGTATGACGGATTGTATTTGTAATCTTTGCCGTAGCCCAAATCCTTCATCAGCCTGGTCGGGGCGTTGCGCAAGTGCAACGGCACGCCCAAATCCGAAGTTTCGCGCGCGTCGGAGGCTGCCCGGCCGTAAGCCAAATACACGGCATTGGATTTGGGCGCCTTGGCCAGATACGCGGCCAGTTCGGCCAAATGCACGTTGCATTCGGGCATGCCGATGAGTTGGACGGCTTGCATTACGGCCACGGCCAAAACCACGGCTTGCGGGTCGGCCAAGCCCACGTCTTCGGCCGCGAACCGTACCAAGCGGCGCGCCACGTACACCGGATCCTCCCCGGCTTCCAACATGCGCGCCAACCAATACAAACTCGCGTCCGCGTCCGAACCGCGCAACGACTTGTGCAGGGCGCTAATGACGTTGTAATGCTCCTCCCCGTTCTTGTCGTACCTGACCTGGCTGCGTTGAATAATTTTTTTGACCAATTCCAAACCGATGGACTTTTTGCCTTTCGCGTCCGCCGACGCTTCTGCCAAGTTGGCCACCATCTCCAAAATATTCAAAGCCGTTCGCGCGTCGCCGTCCGCAAAACCCACCATGGCGTCCATGGCGTTTCGATCCACTTGGATGTCGGAACCGCCCAAACCATTGGTTTCGTCGGACAAAGCGCGCTCCAAGATGGCCTTGATCGCCGTCTCCGAAAGCGGCTCAAGCACGAAAACCCGGGCCCGAGACAGCAACGCCCCATTGACTTCGAAGCTTGGGTTTTCGGTCGTGGCGCCGATGAAGACCAAAGTCCCGCGTTCCACATGCGGCAAAAGCGCATCCTGTTGTCCTTTGTTGAACCTATGTATTTCGTCAATGAACAAAATCGTGCGCCTTCCGGTTTTTTTTAATTGTTCGGCGCGCGCCACGATTTTACGGATATCGGCGACGCCCGAAGTCACGGCCGACAACCTGACGAAATCCGCCTTGGCCGTCTTGGCGATGACTTCGGCCAAAGTGGTCTTGCCGGTTCCGGGCGGACCCCAAAAAACGCAACTCGGAACCTGGTCGCTCTCAACCAGTCGTCTGAAGGCGGCCGACGGACCGACCAGGGCGTCTTGGCCTACGATTTGGTCCAGGGTCTGGGGACGCATCCGGTCGGCCAAAGGCGCGCGGGCCACGGCATCTGAGGCTGAATCGTCACCGAATAAGCTTTGGGGCATATGTTTCGTACCGACTTTCACTAGAACAAGATTAGAACGCCGGACGCTTGCCGTCAAACAAAAACCCGCGACGGTCCGCGGGTTTGGGATTCTGAATGAAACGGCCTATTTAATCGTGCCGTAGCACGTGTTCTTGCACTGCATCAATTCGTTGGAGCAGATGTCCATGTTGGCGTTGTCCAGCATTTGGCAATTTTGGTATTCTGGTACGCATTTTTCCTTATAACACGTTTCGCCGGCCGTATTGAGCGGAGCGGCTGCGGGAGAAGTTTGCGCCTCGGTCCCGCCGGTCTGTCCTGAACCGCTCGACGCCGAACCGCAACTGTCGAAACAGTCCGTGATTTCGTTGAAGCATGAAGCCGATTCGCACTTGGCGTATTTGTCATGACAGGCTCCCAATTGTTCGACGCCGCATGTGGTGCAGGTTTTTTGGCAATAGCTCTGCACGGCGTCGCACACCGCTTCGTTCTTGTTCAGGTCCATGCAACGCGACCGGATCTTGTCGCACGCGTAAGCCTGCTTGTCGTCGCAAGACGCTGCCGCATCCTGGGGAGGCTGGCATTTTTCCAAGCACATTTTTTTATTCTTGAAACACACAATTTCGTCGGTCTTTTGGTCGCCTTGGGCCACGCCCGAGGAGCACTTCTTGTACTCTTCCTCGCAAGCCATGGCTTGTTCGTCGGAACATGCTCCAGTGCCGCCGGAAGCCTGTTCAGGGTTATTTCCCGTGCATTTGTCTATGCAGTCCTGCTGCATCTTTTTGGCGCCGGCCTCATCGCCGGCCTCAATGTATTTTTTGTACGTGTCGTTGCACGCCGCCAATTCCTTTTCCGTGCACTTGCCGGTTTGCGGCTGCGATTTGCAGACTTCGGATTGGCACGTCCCCTTCAGCTTGTCGCACAGGGCCAACGCGTCTTTGCTGTAACTCGCCGAACCGCCTTTGCAAATCGCTTCCATGCGCTTGCATTGGTCAGGACAGGCGTCGTCGGGAATGGAATTTTCGTCCTTGAGCTTGCAGGCTTTGACCAAACACGTGCGGTTGTTGGTCCGGCAAGACTCGACCGCATTGGCTTTTGACGACAGCGAGGCGTATTCAAGACAGCCGCCCAAAGCCACGGCGCAACGGTCTTGGCAGGATATGGGGGGACGCGGCATGTCGTTGCATTTGGTCACGCAAGAGTTCGCGTCGGCCAAGCATTGGTCAAGACCGCCGACCGCCAAGACCGAAGGTTTGGCCGTGGCGCTCCCGCCTTTGGCTTTGCATTGCGCCAAAGCTTTGCGGCAATCATTGAGACATTCAGAACGTCCGTCTTCGGCTTTGCACGTCACTCCGGATTTGAGCATGTCGGTCACCATGCCGGCCTGCTGCGTTCCGGACATGGTCTGCAAAGTCTGTTCCATACTCTTCAGTTGGTCTTGGAGCTTTTGCAGTTGCGCCGCGTCCACGGAAACCTTCTTGCCACCCGTGTCGCTCTGCGCCCAAAGCGCCACCGGACCGCCGATCACCAGCAACGACAAAACCACCAATCCCACCAGCCATTTGGCGAAAGGGTTTTGCGGCGCTGTTGACGGAGCCGTGGGTGGAACAGTGTCCGGCTCGCTAATCGGCGTCGGCGGTTCGTCCGCCAAGCCACGCTTGCCGCGTTTGGTTTTGACCATATGCAAAATTTTGCGTAACGCAAATAAAAAATCTTGTACTGATTATATCATTTTATGGTTTGAATTTTATCCACAACTAACCTTTCAATAAGCCTTTTGCATAAGCCATGGCTCGGGCCTTGTCAGGCACGTTGTCCGGTCCGTCAAAATAGCCGGAAAGCTGGGCTTCGAATAATTTTTTAAGCAATCCCCCCATCTGCGGTCCGTTGGGCACTCCCAGGACTGCCAAGTCCTCTCCGGATAAGATATTGGCCGGTGGTTTGTGGGCCACATTCAAAAATTCAGCGCGCGCGACCAAAGCGTCACCGGCGGGATAAACCGAAGCCAATCCGTTTTTGACGGCCGCTTCGTTCGACAAGCGTCCAAAACGCAAAGCCCAAGCCAGCAGCGCCGTATCTTCAACCATAAGGCCGGCTTTGGCCCTGCCGAGATCAAACGACAAGCGCCTCAAATCCGCGTCATGCTCCGAAGTCCAATCCTTGGTCCCGACCAAAGCCGCGAGTCGGTCGGCGGTCGGATAATGCTGAATGAGGTAACGCGCTCCGGCCGCGGCCTTGGACGACAAGTCGGCTTCCTCAAAAAACAGTTCCGATTCTTTCTTGTCGCCATAAGCGCCTTGTTTGTCCAACGCTTGGCCTATGACCGCAAACATCAAATGCCGGGCGCGCTCATCGGACAACCCGCGCAACCGTACGATCAAAGCCGCCATATCCAAAGAGCGCAAGGCCTTTGCCCAATCCCCCGCCTCACCGGCAGAAGCGACGTAAAGCCGGTCCAGCCCGGTGTGGCGTTGTCCGAAAATGCCCAAGCCGCGCGCCACGCCCAAAGCAACGCTCGGTTTTGGCGACTTGAGCAGCATCTTGTCCCATTCCTCGCCCATGCGTTCTTTAGCCAAATACTCCAATGGCACGGAACGGCACAGTTCCGCGGTTTCGGCATCCACCGCAAAGCCAAAACGTCCGGCGAATTGCATGACGCGGAACACGCGCAACGGGTCGTCCACGAAAGTTTCGGGGTCAACATGGCGCAGGCGCCTGTTTTGGATATCCAGCAAACCGCCATAAGAGTCCAGGATTTCCCCGGTCAGCAAATCCAAACCCAAGGCGTTTATGGTCAAGTCGCGCCGGCGCGCGGCTTGGGAAAACTCCAACACCGGATCGCTCACGACCCTGGGCTTGCGCCCGCGGCCCGGCGGCGTTCTGGCCTCGCGTCGAGCCAAGGCCACGTCCAAGCCTTTGAATTTGAAAACACCAAAACTTTTGCCCACTTGGTCAACGTCTGCGTTCCTGCCGTCATCGGCAGTTTGGGCCATACGGCCCAGAATGAGCTTGAGGGCGTCTTCGGACAAACCGTATACTTCCAAGTCAATGTCTTTGGACATGGCGCCGTAACCGAATTTGCGCATGACCAAATCCCGCACAAAACCGCCGACCACCAGCGCCCGGCCGCCCCCGTCGCGCACCTCGCGGCTCAAAATCTTGGCCATGTCCAAACGCGCGGCGAATTCCCGGTCGCCGGCCATGTCCGCCGCATCAACCCGGCACCACAGTCCCTTGGGGGTCTGTCGGATGGCGGTTTGGGTCGCAAGTTGGGTTTTGCGCATAGGATTAAAGGGGTTTCCGAAATCAGAACTCATACACGTACAATTTGCGGCCCAAAACGCCTTCGGGCCGGCCCAAATCGATGACCTGAACCGGCTCCATGGCAGTAAACTTGAAATCGCAAGACACGAGCCGCGTACCGGGCTTGAGCTCGCGTTTGAGCTTGGGCAACAATTTGTCCATCAAACCGGGAAAAAGGTACACAAACACGTGCGTGGCGTCGCGCAGATCCTGTCTGAAGAAATTTTTCTTTTTGATGGTCACGTCAGCCTCTTTGCCCAAACTCCGTTTGC
>JAKLEH010000012.1 GCA_022703155.1 Patescibacteria group bacterium
CCGGCCGTGACCGTGCGCGTTTCGATGCGTTGCATGTCCAATGACAAAGGCGCGACGTTGATCCAAGCGGACAGCGTGGGGCCGTTGCTTTGGGGCGCTGACTGTACCATCTGCAAGTCCGATTCGGACGATTGGCCGAGTTTGTCCGTGGCCTTAACGTTTAGGTTGATGGTGTCGCTGATGTAGTCATTGCCCGTGACCGCCAGGTCGCAGGCTTGGACCGTGGTTTGTCCGTTGAACGCGCAGACGCGGCGCAAGTTGCCGTTGACCGCGACTTCCATTTTGGCCAAACCGTTTTTGGCCATGGCTTGGGTGCGGATGGTTTTGCTGCGGTTGGCCATCAAATCCAAATCGTATTCGGCCCACAGCCAAGCGCTAACGCCGCTGTCGTTGATGACTGGCGGGGTTGGGTTCAAATTGGCGGCGAAGGCTTTGTTCGTTGAGGTCGGGATTTGGTTGGCGGTTGAAATGGCGGTCTTGAAGCGGATGATTTGCGCCGGCACGTAAGCTTTGCGTCCCAACGTGTCCGTAATAACGGCCGTGGCCAAGATGTTGGCATCGGCGGCGAAAGATTTGCCGTCCAGGTTGGCGGTGCAGGTTTCGTTGGTTTTGCTGCCCGTGTAATCGCACGCGCCCACGAGTTTGCCGTCCGCCGACAATTCGATGCGTTTCAATCCCGCGTCCGATTGCGAACCGACGCTGAATTTGGTGGCGATCGTCGGATCTTGCAACACCACGCTGGGTTCGGTCCATGACCAAAAATGCGTGCCGTTGGACGTGCCCACGATGGTTTGCAGCCTGTCGGCGTCGAACGAAACTCCGTTGACCGCCAAGCGCACCAGTTTGGCCGTAAGCGGCAAGCCAGGCTGGTCGTTGTCAAAAGTCGAAACCGCTCCGCCCAACCAAAAACTTCCGTCCAAGTCGACCGTGACTGTGGTGAAAAAATCGCGCGTCCGACCCAAGTCTTTGACGCCTTTGCCGTCGGTGGCGTAAATGTTCTTTCCGGTTACGATAAGCCACAGTTTCCCGTTGTAAGCGGCTTGTGATTTGTCCAAGATTTCTTTGGGCAGAATTCCGTTGTTTGTGATTTGCGGCACGCGACCGAAACCCGCGCTCTTCTCGTTGGACGTTCCGACGCTAAGCGCGTTGCCGTAGAGCTCAACGTATTTGGTGGCCGTCTGGGCGCCTGGCGTATCCTGCACGAAAACCACGTCCTTTACGTTGTTGACCACCCGATCCACGCGCGTCAATCCGGCGTCGCGTACGATACCCGTGATGTCGGTGGCTTTTCCCGATCCGATTTTGCGCCAAACATGGCCGGTTTTGGTCAGGTCTTGGCCGTCGGTAAAGTAAAGCGTTCCGTTGACGTTGGCCATGGACCAAACCGGACGATTGGCGCGTAACGGCAATTGATACGACATGTCTTGCCAGACCGCGCTTGAGGCTTCAGCCGCGTTGGCCGCGGGCGCCACATACGCGAAAATGGCCAATAAGGCGAAATATGCGACCATTAAGCGGAAAATGAATGAAAACATATTATTTGGCTAAATATAGGCTAATTTGATGGGTGGTTTTAGGGAATTGAATCGTCTGTTTTAGCAGAAAAATCGGTTTTGGTCAAGGGGCGGACTGGTCGACGGCCGACGGTCGAACCAAATCCCCCGTCTCCGACATCCGACCTCCGACATCCGACTGCTGTCTTTCAATTACAGGTAAAAAAAAACGGAAAGTCAGGGCGACTTCCGTTCGGACAGGGGAACGTCTTTGATGAGGTCGAAATACCGTTCGCGATTTTGGCGGTACTTGGCCAGCAGGTTACGGGGTTCGTCTTCCGCGGCGTGAAGCCACAGGAAGATTTTGTCTTCCGTGTACGGTCCGCGGAGCAGGCGTCGCGCTTCCTCGGGCGATGTGCCAAAGACTTCGGAAGGTTTGAAATCCACGTACTCGCAGTCTTCCAAATCTTCCCAGGGCGGCAAGTAGAGCTTGTCCTTGGAGATTTCCGGCAAAGTGGCCCGGTAAGTGGATTGCCGCAAGCTGAGTTCCGCGGCCAGCATGTAGCGTCGCCACAGGTCATTGCCGATTTTTCCCAGGAACCGGCGGAACTTCTTGTCGCTGACGCCGTGGTGGATGCGCGACGCGTCTTCGTAGAAGGCTTCGAGGATGATGGCGACCATGGTTTGCCGCAGTTCGGCCGCGCCCAATATTTCGCGTACCTGCTTGCGCGGCAAACGGTTGGCCATACGCGCGATCAAACGCTCCAGGTCGAAACGTTTGCGGTTCGGGTCGTTCGGATCCACGCAGCGCGATACGATGTCCGGCAAGTGCTTGGCCAAGACCTCACGCGGCAGGCGCGACAAGTTGTTCCGGATGAAAATCGGGGTGATTTTCTTGAGCCGGTTTTCGACCAGCGTTTCCAGGGTCCGGGAATCGATTTTTTGATTGAACGAATCGATCAGCGCTTTGACGGCGGCGGGTTGTTCCTCGCGCGGCATGTGGGCAATGCCCCGTGCTATCGCGTCGGACGGCACCACGCCGTTGCCGAGCATGGTGACGATGTCGCGCGTCTTGAGCAGGCGCCATTCGACCTTGCTGGCCCAATAACGGCCCACGTCCTCGGTCTCGTCGATTGGCAGCTTTGGGCCTTCGCGAAGCAGCGCCAAAGCCAGGGCCATGTCCGAATCAATGTGCGGGTTCTTGGCGTCCAACCGATAAAGGATGGCCGGCGGAAAGTCCAGCGGAAAACGTTCGGGCAGCGAACGCAGGCTGGCGGCATACGTTCTCACCATCTCATTGAGGAGGCCGCGCTCTTCATCCGAGAGCCTGACGCCCGAAGCTTCGAGCCTGCCGAAGAAACGTTTGGCCAGCGTCGCGTCGCTTGTGCGGCGGATGGCCTTGACGCATTTGCGGTATTCGGCAATCACGTCCACGTGCCCGCGATTGGGCAGATTGGCCGCGGCCAACAGCAGTTCGGTGTTGAGCCAGTGCGTCTGGACGGTCAAGGGGACCGGGTTTTCCATGCTCATGTGCAGTTGCGTGCCCGTGTGCCGGGCCGGCATCTTGAGCAGTATGCGTTGGATCTGGATTTTGGCCTTGAGCGAATCCAGCTCGCGGGCCACAGTTTCCCAACTGCTGTCGAGTGTCAGGTCGGCGTTTTCCAGGCGCAAGCAATGGGTGTAGATTTGCGCGTTGCGCGCTTCGATTTCGTCCAAGACCCTCAAGCCGCTCGGGTGCACGTTGCCCGCCTTGAGCATGCCTACGGCCGCGAGCATATGTTTGCGGTAAGATGTGGCTTGGCGGATCAGGTTGGCGAAAAACTGCGCGGTCGGCATCTGCAACAGGTCTTGCAGAAGCGTGACTTGCCCTTCGGGCATGGCCTTGGCCGCCGTGAACACGGGGCTGACGACTTCGAGCTCAAAGGCTTCGGCGGCTTTTCGGCCGTCGCCGTAGACGAGCGCCATGCCCGCGTTGACCATACGGTCCACGCGCGGCGCCACGTTTTCCACCACATGGGACTTGGTGTCCAGCGGCAGGTTGAGCTTTTGCGCGGTTTTAAGGATGACGACCCACAAGCCGCTGGCCACGGCTTCTTGGATGGGGAACGCGTACCATTGGGCGTGCCCGGCGTTTGTGACGGACGCGCGTCCGTACTTTGCCAACAAGGTCTGCAGGAATACGCGGAACGGCGAAACGTACACCGGTTTCCTATAGCCGGCGAACGGCAATTCTTTTTCGCGCAGAGCCGCTTCGGCCGCGCGTCGGAAACGGATTTCTTCCTCCATGATCTCCACCCGGTTGGGGTGGAGGATGATGGCGTCCGTGCTGGTGGCGCGCATGGCTTTTTCCTTCCTCGAAATCTTCGGTTGTCCAAGTGGCGATCCGGTATGGAATCGGACCTGTTTCGCGTCCCCATGCGGCATGAGGGCCCGAAACAAATCCGACACGGTTGGCCCGTGTCGGTAAAAAAAGAGTTTGCGATTCTCGGTCGGTTTTGGCTTAGAAGTCGACCTTGTCCGCGGCTTGGGCGGCCGCGTCGCGGGCAGCTTCGGCGGTCGCCTTTTCGGCGGTTTGCCGCTTGTCCTCGCGTTCGGCTTGGACCGCGGCGATTTCCTGCTGGCGGAAGCGCAACATGCGCTTGTTTTCCAACAGTTCGCGCAACCCGTCCATGGCCTCGTCCGGGTCCAGCCCCAAAGCCTCGAGGGCCTCGTCGGAAATGAGGTTTTCCTCTTCGGCCAGGCCGCCGAACATTGACTGGTCCATGGGCGCGTCGTGATGGTCCGGCGCGTCTTCGTCGAAGGCGTTGAGTTCGCGTAGCGCGTCGTTGGCCAGGCCGATGAGCAGGCATTCGAGAAACGTCATCTGCCCCACGAGCCGCGCCCCCAGGATTTCCTGGTAGTCGGCGCGATCGCGCAGCTTCCGCGCCCAAGAGCGGGCCACGTAAGTCGCGCGCAGGACTTTGGTCCGGTCGGCGACGCCCTCGTATTCGTCGTCTTCCTGTTTCAGTACACCGGCTTGCGACGGCGTGGGCGTTGAGTTGGGCTTGGTTTCCGTATCCTCGCCCTCGTATTCGTCGAATTCGATGTTTTCGCCCAAGTCCTTGCGCATAGCCTGCAGGACGACGTCTAGGCTTACGATGTCTGCGGCCACCGAATCCAAATCCGAACGCGCGGCCAAAAGTTCCGCTTGGCGCGCCTTGGACAGGTGTTCGTCCACGAGCTTTGTCGCGGACGCGTTGTCCGGGGCGTTGGACACCACCTCTTCCAGGATCTTGGCCGCGCCTTGCGGCGAAAGCTCCGCGTCGATGCTCTGGAGCGCGGCCAAGGCAGCCTGGGGCTGCGTGGCCACGATGGACATGGCTTCGCGATAGCCCGAACCTTGGTTGATGATGGTTTTGAACAGCGCGATGGCGCTGCCCTTGTCTTCCAGACTCAATCTGATGATGTTGCCCATGTCAGTCCTCGTCCTGACCGTCCACGCCCCCTGCGCCGTCGGATGCGGCTTCTGGGTCCATGGGCGCGGTGATAAGTTCGTTGTGCTTTGGCGCCTTGGCCGGCGTGTAGACGCCGGGCACGCCTTCCAGCTTGGCTTGCGCCAGATGCGACCAAACGGCCAAGTACGTCTTGATTCCGTCCTTGCACGAGAGCAGTTTGTCGAGCACCTGGTTGGCCGGATGCTGGGTTTTGGCCACGAGCGGCAAAGCGTCGCTCGCGCAAAGCTTTTTGGCGCTGGCCTTGAGCTTCTTGGCCGTTTCTGAACGCGCGGCCTTGAGGTCGCGTACGGCCACCGAACCCGAGAGCATGGCCGCCAAGTCCGTGGTTTTCATGAGGGTCAGGACTTCGACCGACACCTCAGGTTTGGCCAGCTCGGCCACGCGGTCGTCGCGCGTATCCGTGATCGTGCCGTCCTCCTCGTTCTGCCGGACGTAGACTCCGAGAGCTGCGATGAATTCGCTGAGACTCATGTTGTCGCCTTTCTTTCATCCGTAGTGTCCCGATGAGCGTTTTCAGTCCTTCACGAAAAGCCAAAGTTCCCCGTTGTCCGCCCCGTTGCGTCCCAATCCCCCCAAGTTGGTCAAACGGCACCAGGGTTTTTGGGTTTCGGGCAGTTGCAAGCTGATGGTTAGCGGTTCGGCGTAACCGGGCCGTTCCAGTTTGGTTTGGAAAACCGCGGTCTTGGCCGGATGGCTGACGTTGGCCGTAAGCCAGACTCCGCGTTGGGGCGAAGCCGATGCAGTCGGCAACTGTACGTTCAGGAGGTGCAACGCCACTGGATTGGTGGCGAAGAATTCCTGGATCGAGTTGGGCGGCACGCGGTGGCGGTCATAGGCGCGACGCGTGTCCACGTCGCCCAATACCTTGTATGCGCGCGTCGCCGCACGGTACTTTTCGAGCGTTGCCGGGTCGTTGCCCGCAACGTCAGGGTGTGTTTGGGCCGCGAGACGTCGGAAAGCGTCGCGAATCTCCTCGGCCGTAGCGTCTTCGGGGACGCCCAAGACTTCGTACAGATTGGCCGGTATGTCCACGATGCAAACTCCTTGAGTTGTAGGGTGCTAAGGGTACGATGCCTGAAATTAGCAAAAAAATCCGCGTTTGTCAAGGAGAAAAGAGTCGGAAGTCGGACGTCTGAGGTCGGATATGGGGAATAAAAACATCCCGCCGGAGGCGGGATGTTTTTTGCTTTATTGAGCGCTTGTTTACCGTTTGTTGATGCTCTTGTAGCCGGTCCAAGTGCGGTTGCCGAGCTGGTCGTACAGGTTGGCGCCGTATGAGACGCTGTCGGACGAATACGGACCGCCGGTGAACGAGCACGTGCTCGCGCCGTAACAGGTCTTGGCCGACTGGGCGTTGACCAGGATTTCGATGCGTTCGATGCCGTTGCCGTCCGAACCGTTGGCCGTGAAGGTCACGTTGCGGTCGCTCGTATAGCCGCCGTCCGCATCGCTGTAAACGCTGAGCGTGCCTTGCTGGTCCGTGGTGTTGGACGAGCCGGCAACGGTGATGGCGCGCGTGCCGGTCCAGAAGGTGGCGCCGCTTTCGGTCACGGCCTTGCCTTGGAGCGAGACGTTTTGTCCGGCGTAACCGGAGGTCGCGAGCGCGGCCGTGCACGACGGAGCGTAACCCGAGACATAGCAGGTTTGGACCAAGTTGTTGTTGGCGTAAATTTCCATGCGCGACACGTTGGTCACGGGCCAGCCAGCGGTTACGCTAACGCTTTCGTTGGCAACGTAGGAAGTTTTGTCCGGGGACAAGGAGAGCGTGAATGCGCCGGCGGGTTGGTCGTTGGTCACGTTCAGGTATTTGGTGTTGGACCAAACCGCGTTCTCGTAGATGTCCGTGACTTTGGCTTGCACCGGAATCTGCGTGGCGCCGGCCAGGTAATTGTTCAGGTACACGTTGGCCGAGCAAGTGTAGCTCGTGTTCCAGGAGGGCGCGGTGCAGGTGTTGACGATCGAGCCGTTGGCGTATACGTCGATGCGCTTGATGGTGTCGTTGTCCGTGGCGCTGGCTGAGATTTGGACCGTGTCCGTGCGTAAGTACGTGGTTTTGTCCGGACTGGCCGTAAGCGTGACCGTACCGTTTTGGTTGCCGCCGTCGTTAGTCATCAGGAAATATTGCGAGCTGGACCAAGTGGTGTTGCCGTAACGGTCCGTGGCGCGCGCCGAAATCTCAACATTGCTGCCGGCCGTGTTGTCGTAACCGTTGACCGTAACGCTGCAGGATTGAGTGCCGTACGCGTCGCCGAATTCGCACGATTTGTAGCTCACGCCGCGCATGAAGATTTCCAAGCGGCGCAAACCGTCGCTGTCCGATCCGTAAGCCGTAATGTAGCGGCTGGTGTTGCGGTTCCAGTTGTTGTCGCTGGGCGAGACGGTCGTGTAGACCGTGGCGTTGCCGCTGCCCGAGCCGTTGCCCGTGATGCGCACGTAGAGCGTGCCCGAGGTCCAAGCCACGTTGCCGTTCAGGTCCGTGGCGCGCGCTTTGAGGTACACGCTCGAGCCCTCGCTGTAATTGCTGCCGTAGAGCGTGGTCTGGCACGACTGCTGCGAGTTGGCCACGTTGCCGAACGTGCATTGCTGCACCAGGTTGTCGTTGGCGTAAATCTCCAGCTTGTTCAATCCGTTGGAGCTTTGGCCGTAGACCGTGACCACTTGGGTCAAGTCGCGGCGCAACTCTTGGTTGTTGGTCACGTCCGCGCCGAACCAGGCGCTCAAGTTGCCGTTGTAATTATTGACGTTGGTGCCGTTGCTCGTGTTGTTGCTGAAGTTGAGGTTCAGGGTGTTGGAATTGGCTTGGCGGCCGTTCGCGTCCGTGGCCACCACGTACAGCGGCACGGTGGTGGTGTAGGGGAAAGACGACGCCCAGACCGACACGGCGCACGTTTGCGAACCGTAAGCCTGGTTGAACGTGCAGGTGCGGTAGAGCGAGCCGTTGGCGTAAAGGTCCAAGCGGTTCAAGCCGTAAGTCGACATGCCCAAGGCTTTGACGTACGCGCTGGAATTGCTGCCGTTGCCGCTCCAGCTGTCCACGCTCAAATTGACCGAGATGTCGGACGAGTTGTTGGTGTTGTTCGTGTAAGTGTTATAGCCGTAATCCGCGATGTCGTAAGCGCCGAGCCAGGTCCAGCCGTCGCGGCCGTTCACGTCCACGGCGCGCACGTTGAACGCGATGGTGCTACCGTTCGGATAGTTGGTGTCCAAAGTGAAATTGCAGGTGTTGTAGGTGCCGGAAACGTTGCACGTGTTCTTGACCGAACCGTTCACGTACAAATCCATGCGGCTCAAACCGGCCGGCGCAGAAGCGTTGGCCGTGACCGTCACGTTGGCGCCGCGCGTCAGCGTGTGCGCCGAGTTCGAAACCGTCATGTTGGCCGTGACCGGGCCGTCGTTGCCCGTCGCGGTCGTCGAATGGTCGACCGTGCCGTTGTGGAATTGGATGTTGCGCACCGGAACCCAAGCTACCAAGCCTTTGGCGCTGGTGAGTTTGGCGTTCACGGCCACGTCCGCGTCGTAAGCGTAACCCGTGCTTTCGATGAACATGACGCAAGTCACGTTGCTCTTGCTGTTCTTGCCGTCGCACACCTTTTGGCGCACGCCGTTGATGTACAGTTCGATGCGTGTCAAGCCGTCATACGACTGGCCCACGACCGTGTATTTGGGATCGCTGATATTGTCCTGCCATGCCCAATCCGGCGTGAAGAACGCGCGGTAGGCGATGTTGTTCTTTTTGCCCGCGGCCGTAGTCAATTTTTCGTCGCTCGAGACCGTGCTGCCATTGGAGGTCGTCACGGTCGTCGGCGCCACATACCCAGTGCCTTCGTCCACGCGTACCAATTTGGCGGTCAGGGGAGAGGTCGGAGCGGAGTTTCCAGCCGTTGACAAAGCACCACCGAGTAGGAAAGTTCCGTTGCCGTTGCCGGCGAGTGACAAGAACAGATCGTTAGTCTGTCCATAGGTCTGGAAGTTCGTGCCGTCGAAGCGGAACAAGTTCTTACCGCTCACGATCATCCAGGATTTGCCGTTATAGCTGGCCAGTGCTCGGCTCCAGTCTAAAGACGGACCGCCGCTGATGTTGGTGTAATAATTCTTTATACTGTTACCGTCGATGGCATAGACGCCGTAATTGCCTGCCGTATAACCGCCAACCGCCGCGTTTCCCATTAGCAGTACCTGGTTGCCGTTGCTGGCTATGAAGTTCACGCCCGTGTACCCAGTTTGTGTCAATTCGTTAAAACTGCCGTTGTAAAAATATACGCGGACTTTTTGGTAGGACGCGGACTCTACGATGGCAAAGATCCAGCCGCCTGACGTCGGAACGACTTGAGGTGCGGTAAATACGCTTTGGCCGTCAGCCGGCGAGACATGGCGGATTGAATATGATTGGTTATAGCCCGTGTACGGCGTTACCGGCAGGCTGATTTGCGACAGGGTGTTGGAAACCATGTTCCAGCTGAACACGCGGTTTTGCGTGGTCACAATCATCCATATGCCGTTCTTGCCCGTGATGGACGTCAAACCTTCGTTGGAATTCAAATAGCCGCGCAATAAGCTCGTGCGGTTGGTGTAACTGCCGTTGTACGACACGGCTTCGAATTGGTTGTCCGTGCGCGTCACGTTTTTGAGGAACACGACGGTTTGGCCGTCGCTGACCATGTCGTCAACGCGCGAGAGGCCGGCGTTGCGCACGTCCACCGTGATGTCGGTCACGATAGAGCCGTCGGTTTTCCAAACGTGGCCGCCGGACCAGAGTTCCTGGCCGTCGGTCATGTACCAGTACGGTTCGGCGCGGACCACGGACCACACGGGGCGGTTTTCGCGGACCGTCAGTTTGTCTGAAATGTCGGTCCATTGCCACGGTCCGGTAGCGGACTGGGCCAAGGCCGAAGAGCCGAGGGCCAAAGAGGCCACGGCGAACACGGCGATCAGTGATCGCGAAACAATGCGGTTCATATAATGGTTGGATTGGTTGTAGGGCATCGCTTAAATAATGCACTAACTTAGCAGAAAATGACAATTTTGTCAATCCTAAGCCCCGGCCTTGGCCACTGCTTCCAGGGCGGACAACCATTCGTGCGGCTTGGCCGGATGGCAAAAAATCGTCCCCTGTGGCGCGGTTTCAGGCAATGCCCCGGCCGTGGAACACAAGCATGGGGTATTGAAAAATTTGGCTTCATGTAGAGGTAAACCGAAGCCTTCATACCATGAAGGATACATAAAAACCGTAGCGTTCTTATATAGGTAGGCCAGTTCCGCGTCGGTTGCCTGGCCGGACGGCCGGATGCAGGCCGCGTGGTTTTTGGTCAGTTCGCCCAGGACTACGGGTACGATCCGCTGGTCCGGATGCCGCAAGTTGAAGGCGGTCAGGGCTTGGAGCGCGGTCCGGACGTTTTTGCGCGGATCGGCTCCGCCCAAGAGCAAGGCAAAACGGTTGGCCGAATCGGGCAACCAGACCGGACGCCGCGGTTGCTCGCGGATGGACGTCGGATCGAATTTAAAAAGCGCGCAGCGCGCAGGGTCTGCGCCGAACAAGCGGACCGTGTCGTTTAGGGTGCGTTCGGATACGCCATGCAACATTTCGGCGCCGCGCATGAGGTCGCGGATGGGCAAGAGCGCATGCCACAAACGCCGCCGCCAACCGAACCAGCGTGGCTCTATGGCGAACGACACGTCGTGCAACAGAAGTTCGTACGGAGTCGCGAGCCTGCCCACGAAGCCAAGGTTGGGGAGCAGGACGCGATCAATTTTTCCGAGACGTCTTTCGGCCGCGCGGTCCAGGGCGAAAACTCCGAGCATACATCCCAGCGTCCAAATTTTGTTCGGGATTTTCAAATGCAAATAACCGATGCCCAAGTCGTCGCAGAATTTTTTCACCTCTTCAGACGGTTTGAGTCCGGTGGTGACGCATGCGAAAACAGTTTCTAGTTTCGAGTTTCGAGTTTCGAGATTTGGCTCGAGTTGTTTCGCGTCTCCGCTCGAAACTCGGAACTCGGAACTCGAAACCAGTCTGGATTGTTGTTTGAAATTTGTTGTTTGTTGTTTTATCCAAAGTCTGGCGACCCGCCCCACGCCTCCCGCGTTCGGGTCTGCGACGGCGCGCGCGTCAATCAAAATACGTGGCATAAGTCGGCGCCAAATCGTCTTCCTCGGCCTGTTCCTCCAGGTCGAGGACGCGGGCCAAGTGCGTCATCAAGTTATTTTGGAAATTGGCCATGGAGAATTTTTCAGCGTGTTGGCGGATGGCCAAGGGGTCGAAGTCTCCAGGATGGTGACGGATGACCGCGTCGCCGATGTCCTCCCAAGTTTGCGCTTCGATGAACGTGCCGGTCTTGCCTGGGACCACTGTTTCCGTAGCCCCGCCTTGGCCAAAGGCGATGATCGGACGGCCCGCGGCCATGGCTTCCACGGCCGTGATTCCGAAGTCCTCGACTTGCGGATAGATGAAACCGCGCGCGTAACGGTACAGGCGCGTCTTTTCTTCGTCGTCCACCAGGCCCACGAACTTGGTTTTAGGCCCGGCCATTTCCTTAAGTTTTTGCAGTTCAGGCCCGACGCCAAAAATCACAAGCGGCATGTTGAGCATGGAAAAGGCTTTGACGATCAGGTCGAAGCGTTTGTACGGGACAAGCCGGCCGCCGGCCAGCCAATAGTCGCCTTCGTGGCGCGACATGGGGATCTTTTCGATTTCCACGGGCGGATAGATGACCGACGCGTCGCGTCCGTAATGCCGCTTGATGCGCGCGCGGCTGGTTTGCGAGTTGGTCAAAAACGCGTCCGGACGTTCGGCGGCCAAGCGGTCCCATTGGCGCAAGCGATGCAAGACCAGCGGCAAAAAGGTGCGGACCGCGTTCGGCACCTGCAGATCCGCCAGATAGTTGATGCGGTGTTCCCATAAAAAACGCGTGGTGGTATGCAGGTAGCACACGTGTTTGGTGTGCGTGGGCACGATGATGCCTTTGGCGAACGAGCTGGACGAACTCAACACCAAATCGAATCCCGAAAAATCCAAATGTTCGACCGCGACCGGGAGCAGCGGCAAATACCACGGCGTACGCGAACGGGCCATGGGCCATTTGTCCAAAAAAGACGTGCGGATGTCCTTGCCGCGGAAGTCCGGATGCGAGCGTTTGGGATTGTGCGCGATGACGAACGTGGGCGCTTTGGGGAACAGTTTTTGGAACGCCGACAAAACGCGTTCGGCACCGCCTTCCTGAACCAAATAATCGTGGGCCAACGCCACTTTCAAGCCCTCCAGTTTTTTCTTCAGGCCGTCCACATCTTGGGGCATGGCCGTATTTTAAGCTGCGCACCGCGTTTTGTCGGCGGCGTGTCAAGGCTTGCCATGGACGCCGGGATCGAATTAAAAATCCCTATAAGTCGTATCCGTCCGACGCTGCAAATCGATTATGCGGATGTCGTACTTGTCCTTCATGTAAAAGATGACCCGGTAATCGCCTTTGCGGACGCGATACGTATGGTCGAATCCTTTTAGTTTTTTAAGATCCAGAGTAGCTATTCGGCCGGTCTTTATGCATTCCAATATAGATAAGATATGTTTGATCTCTTTGCCGGGGATTTTTGACAGTGCCTTGTCAATCCGATCGACCATATCAAGTCAAGCGCTTCAATCGCGCAATCAAGTCATCGATCGGCATACCGTCTTTGCGAAAAACGGTGAAATCGACGACGGTCTCCCAGCCATCGTGGTCGATGGGATTGATGGTGAAGATGGGTTTGGAACGTTTCATGACGACGAATGAACGACCCGTTTTAATCATTTTCTCATAATCACCCAAGTTTTCTCGTAGTTCTTTTAAGCCGATGACGTTGTTCATAAATAAACTTAAGATAATCTTCAAATTATCTTAAGTATAGTCATCTTATCGATTGAAGTCAAATCGCTACTATTTTAGTTTATCTTCAATCAATTTCCAATTGTTTAGATGCGGTGCGAGGTTCCAGCCATTTATATTTTTATAAGGCGGTACGGCAACTCCTCTAAATGTATTCTCTTTATTGTGAGCTTGGCCTTTTTTACCGGGCGTCTGGGCCCACATTTCAAAACCTTCTCGAACATTTTTGCTCATTTCTTTTGAGGAAATGATAAAATATTTAAAAGTCTGGTCGTTATCTTCAGGTTCCGGGATTCCGCACAAAATCCAAAAAAAATTCTCGCCATAATTTCTTTCCGCCTTTTGTCCAACGCTGCAGTCCTTATCGCGAGGACGAAATGTTTTGACTTGAATATGAACAAATTTAGTACCTTCTTTGTTACTACAGAGGACATCTGTGTTTGGACAGTTGCCCATCGTGACTACAGCGACAAGTCCTCTTCGACAGAGCTCCGCAGCAACAAAGAATTGACTGGCGTTCCCTCGATGCGATTTATCCGTTGACATAATGTATTGTGTAAAATACCGATATATCAGTACGCCCCCTTCCTTTGGATGACCGCGAACGGCGTTTTCAGCAAGATGTAGAGGTCGAGCAGGGGAGACCAGTTTTCGATGTACCAGATGTCGAGCCGCGCCTCGTCTTCGAACGTCAGGTCGCTGCGGCCCGAGATTTGCGCCAAGCCGGTCACGCCGGGCTTGATGGCCAGCACGAAGCGCTGTTCGTCCGTGTATTTTTCCACTTCGCGCGGCTGGTGCGGCCGCGGGCCCACGATGGACATGTCGCCTTTAAGCACGCTGATGAAGTTGGGCAGTTCGTCTATGGACCAGCGGCGCAGGAATTTGCCGGTGCGCATGACGCGTGGGTCGTCCGCGATTTTGTACACCGGGCCTTTTTTGATGCTCTTTTCCTTGATGAGTTCCTTTTCGAGCTCCAAGTTCTTTTTGGCGTTGGAGAATTGCGGGCCGATGGAATATTTCTTGTACATGCTGCGCAGTTTGTAGGTCATGAATTCATGGCCTTTTTCGCCCACGCGTACGTTCTTGAACAGGATTGGAAACCCGTCTTCGATGAGGATGATGAGCGCGCCCAATAACCACAGCGGCGAGGTCAGCACGATGAGCATGACCGAAAAAATTATGTCTTCCGTGCGTTTGGCGATGCGGCCCCAACCGTCGAGCGGCGTGGGCTTGACCTCGATGAGCGGGATGCCGCCCGGGGTCGTGACTTCGATGTTGGTGAAGCGCGCGGCGAACAGGTCGGCCAAGTAGTGGAATTTGAGGTGGTATTTGTTGGCGAAGCCTATCAGGTGGAGCGCCCGGTTTTTGGGCAAATCCGAATCGGCTAGCATCACGCCGTCCACGGCGCCGCGTTCGGCCATGGAACGCAGGATTTCTTTTTGGTTGTCGTCCCAAGTGGCAAAGGTTTTGATGACGGTGATGCCGTGGATGGGATTGTTTTTGAAAGTTTTGACCAAAGCCATTGCCTGGTCTGCCGCGCCCACCACGACCACGCGCTCATGCCCCATGCCCATGCGCAACAACTGGTGTTGGATGGTGCGCAAAACCAAACGGCCGAAGTAGGTCAAAAAAATGGAGAGCAACCAGACCGCGATGATGATGAAGCGCGACTGGGCCAATTCGCGTCGGAAGAAGATGGTGGTGATGAGCACCATGGTCGCGGCCGTGCAGGCCAGGATCACGCGGCCCAGTTCGTTCCAGGCGCGGCGCTGCCGGGTCGTGTACAGGCCGGCGATAGCGAACATCAAAATCCACACGCCCACGAACGTCAGCGAAGTTTGGATGTAGGTGGAATATGGGATGTCCTGCAGGACCGGCCTTACGTCCGTGGCGAAGCGCGAATAGCGCAACAGGTAAGCCAAGGCCGAAGCGCAGGCCAAAGCCGCGATGTCCATGGGCAAGCGCAGGGCCGTGAAGGTGAGGTTGAAGCGATTCATGGTCATGGAACATGTAGCATGTATCATGTAACAGGTGCGGTAGTTTTGTTGTTACATGATACATGTTACATGTTACGAGTCCCAGTATAACAAAAAATCCGCTTTAGGCGGAATTTTTGCTTGGGCTAAACTATAAGCCGAATTTTGTCCCCGTAAAATCGCTTTCGCGAACACGAGGGATGGCCATCTATCTAGCCCCACGGTTGCCCGTGGGATCGTGCGAGCGACCAGCCCCCGCGTCAGATGATGACGCAGGGCCTTGCTCTTGCACCGGAGAGGGTTTGCCGCCAAAACCGTGTCACCACGGTCGGAGGTCGGTGGCAGAACAGAGGTTTGGCTTGCGCTAAACGTATCCACGCCCGACCACTTTTCACCTTTCGCCACCCGAGGGTGGCTAGTATTGTCTCTGTGGCGCTGTCCCTGGGTTTATGAAGCGGAACGTCAGGCACGTGTCCTTTCGTTCGTTATCGGTATATCCCGGCCGCCGTTAACGGCTCTCCTTTGTCCCTCCATTGCTGGAGTTGCGGTGTTCGGACTTTCCTCCCCGACATTTCGTCGGGGCGGCCATCCGTTTTGCCCGAGGGGGCAAATATAGCAAAAAAATGCCGTTTTGTCAATCATTGGCGTATTCAACGTTAAACATGGCAAGGAGCCGTCATTCGCCTTTTGTTTAATCACGGTCCTTGCTATCATATCCGCATATGAAAAAAGCGCCCGTTGCCGTAGGCGTATCCATTGTCGTTTTGGCCTTGGTTGGTGGGTTGTGGTGGTTTTGGTCGTTGGGCAACTTGCCTGAAGAAACCGCGCCCAAAACGCGTTTGGCTATCGGCCAAGGATCGGTTTTCGTGACCAAAGCGGAGTCCGGCAATGAGGAACAAGGGGCGAGCGGCATGGAATTGGGGGCCGGGGACACGGTACGCACCGGGCCGTCGTCCGTGGCCAGCGTCGTGGCCGACGACCGCGCCGATATCCGATTGGACGAAAACACGACCGTGAAGTTGGAAAAAAACGATTATCCGTGGTCTTTGGGTTTGGCCATGCGCGTGCACCTGCAGGCCGGCCGAGTATGGTCGCGTTTGCTTAAGTTGGTGGATGCGGACCAAAACTTCGAGGCCGTGACCGACGACACGGTGGCTACGGTCCGGGGTACGGCTTTGGGTTTGGTCAGGCGGAACGGCAACGACCGGGTCGTGGTGGACCATGGAGGTTTGGTGGTGCGGCGCGACGACGGCGACCGCATCGTGGTCGGCGGGCAATGGCTAGACGCATCGGCCGAAGGCCGATTGACCAACGGCGACATGTCCAGTTCCACGTGGCGTGACGATCCGTGGGTGGCCAAGCAACGCGAGGCCGACGCCAAATTCGAATTGGCCGCGTCCAAAATCATGGCCCAAAACGCGGCGGCCGGCGAAGGCTTATCGCCGGACGAATGGCTGTACACGTTGCAGTCTTGGTCGGAATCCTGGCATCTGAAAACCGCGGGCAAAGACGCGCCGAATTTGTACGGTCGTTATTTTGGGCGCCGTTTGTACCAGGTCAGGGATTTGGTGTTGCGCGGCAAGTCGGGTTTGGCTTACCACGTTTTGACCGAAACCGAAGACGAATTCGGACGCTTGTCGTCCGGCCCCGACGGCCAGGCGTATCGCAAAGCGGCGCGTGCGTCCGTGGGACGGATGGTCTTGTCCATGTCGGACGTCAAACCCGAGGACGCTTTATACAAAATCAAAATGCGCCTGGAGGATCTGCAAGTCAAAGTGTGGTCCGACGACGCGTTGCAGGAATTGTACGCGCGCAGCTTGGGTACGGATTCGCGTTTGGACGAAGCCGAGCGATTGGAATGTAAAAACTCAGCCGACGCCGATCGGTTGGGCTTGGCCAAGGACGCGGCGGAACAGAGCCTCAAGCGCGTGCAGTCCGATGCGGGCAAGGCCCAGCTCGATGCGCGACGCAAATCCGTTTTGGACGATAAGTGGGAGGTCGAACGCGCGCGCCTAACCGTCTTGGAACAACGCATCAAGGATTGCGTGGCGCCCGTAATCACGTCCACGACCACGCTGCCAACGGCTACTTCCACGACCGCCACGACCACGGCCGATGTACCGCCAACGGCCACTTCGACGATTACGTCGCCGTCCGGCCAGACCTCTGATAAAACCGCGCCGCCCGCAACCAATGGCGCTACCGGACAGCAAACGGACGGCCAAACCATGGGCCAGACCCAACCTCCGGCCGGCACGCAAACCGCGTCGTTGGGTTTGACGCGCATCGAACTCTTCGCCCAACCCAATCCGGCCAACGTGGGCAACAAGGTCACTTTATACGTAAAAGGATATCTGGCCGACGGTTCGACCCTGGACGTCACGTCCAAAGCCACGTTCGCGGAAAGCGGCGGTTTAGGCGCCTTGAACGGCTCGACTTACTTGCCAAGCAAATCCGGTTCCGCGACTTTGATGGCCACGGTTTTAGACGGCACGCAAACGTTGCGCGCCAGCGTGTCGCTGCAGGTCGGGCAGGTTTTGAACGTTTTGAGCGGATTGCGCCTGTCCATGGCCAACGGCACCACGGTTTACGTCGGCCAATCGCGGAGTTTGACGGCCACGGCCGTGTATTCGAGCGGCTATACGCAAAACGTGACCATGTCGGTCAAATTCACGGCTGACGGAACGGCCGGCACGGTCTCCGGCTCCACCTTCACGGCAGACAAGCAAATCACGGGCCAGGTCACCGTGTCCGCCAGCTACACCGAAGGCGGCGTAACCAAAACCGCGGACTTGCCCATCAACGTGGTGTCGGGTTCGCTCATGCAAACCGTGCAATAGCAATTAACTCCAAAATGTCATTTCGGTGAAATCGGAGCAGAGCCTGCCTTGAGCGAGCATCGAGTAGTTTGCGAGTCGAATGGGAGGTGTCTTCGAATCAGAACCGCTATCGAGAATATGTCCTACGAACTTAAAGGTTTGACGCGCGGCAATGGCGATTGGCTTAAGCCGCTCGCCGTGGGCGGGGCCGTGGGCTTGGTCTGCGCCGTTTTCATGTGGGCCGGTCTCATGGAGTCGTGGAGCCATCGTGCCACAGACAAGATGTTTTTGCCGCGTCCGGCCGATGCGCGCATCGCGATCGTGGCCATCGACGACGCTTCCATCGCGCGTTTGGGGCGTTGGCCGTGGCCGCGCGGCACACACGCCAAAATCATCGACAACATCGCGGCCCAAAAACCGCGCGCCATCGGCTATGACGTGAATTTTCCAGAAACTTCGAACCCGGCCGACGATGCGGCTTTGGCCCAGGCCGTAAAAAACGCGGGCAACGTGGTCATGCCCATTGAACTCGAGGTCAAGACCTCGTCCGACGCGGTGTATTTCGATTCCAGCAAAATGTTGCGGCCCATCCCGGAAATCTCGGGCGCAGCCGTGCGTTTGGGCCACGTCAACCAGCAGCCGGATAGCGACGGCGTGGTGCGGCGCGTGGCTTTGGCCGTAACGGCACCGGATAAATCGCGCATTCCGTCGTTCGCTTCGCAGGTCGCCGAAGTCGGGGGCACGAAAGTCGATCCCGCCGAAGGCACGGACGCGCAAAAACGTTTGATCATTTCCTATCCCGACGCGCCGGGCAAAGCGTTCGTGAATTGGTTTTCGGCCGCGGACGTGTTTGACGGGTCCGTGCGTTTGGACGCGCTCAAGGGCGCGTTCGTGCTGGTGGGGGCCACGGCTCCGGATTTGCACGATACGGTCATCACGCCCACTTCCAACGGCCGCAGCATGCCGGGCGTGGAAGTGCATGCTTCGGTTTTGGACACGTTGTTGCAGCATCGTTTTTTGCGCGCGGTGCCGGCATGGTTCAATGCGCTGCTTTTGGCCGTCTTGGGCCTGTTGATGGGTTTGATCGTGCCGCGCATGCGCGCGCGCTGGTCCGTGCCCATGGCTTTAGCCATTTGGATAGGTTGGTTCGTGGCCGCGTTTTTACTGTTTGATCGCGGTTGGATTTTGGACGTGCTATGGGCCACCTTCACCCTGTTCATCGGATTCGCGGCCGTGGTCTTGGAGCGCCGCATAGCCTCCGAGCGCCAAAAACGCGAAATTCGCAACGCCTTTTCGCGTTATGTCTCGGGTTCGGTGGTCAAATCCATTTTGGATGATCCGTCGAAATTAAAACTAGGCGGCGAGCGCCGGCGCATGACCGTTCTGTTTTCAGACGTGCGCGGCTTCACCACCATCTCCGAAGGCCTGAAGCCTGAGCGTTTGGTGGAAATAATGAACACCTACCTTTCGAGCATGACCGATGTGGTATTCGAAAACGGGGGAGTGCTGGACAAGTACATTGGCGACGCGGTCATGGCGTTTTGGAACGCGCCCTTCGACCAGCCGGACCACGCTGACCGGGCCGTCAAGACCGCACTCAATATGCTGGCCAAGCTCAAAGAGATGAACGCGGCGAACAAATTCGGCGATTTGCAGTTCAAGATTGGTGTAGGCGTGAATACTGGGGATATGGTCGTGGGCAATATGGGGTCCGAAGACCGTTTCGATTACACGGTCATCGGCGACAGCGTCAACTTGGGTTCGCGCATGGAAAGCCTGACCAAAGAATACGGAGTGTCGTTGCTTGTTTCCGAGGCCACGCGCGAAGGGCTTAAGGAAAAATACCTGATGCGCGCCGTGGACTTGGTGGCCGTCAAAGGCAAAAAAGAGCCGGTGCGCATGTACGAGGTCGTGAAACTTGAATCGGAAGCCTCGCCGGCCGACAACAAGCTGGTGGCGCGCTTCGGCGAAGCCATGCAAGCCTACAATGCCAAAGCCTTCGACAAGGCCGTGTCCATCACCGACGATCTGTTGTCCCAATTCCCGGACGACGGCCCGACCAAGGTGCTGAACGCGCGCGCCAAGCACTTCATGCAAGAACCCCCGCCCGCGGACTGGAACGGCGTGTGGGTGATGACGAAAAAGTGAAGAGTGCAGAATGCAGAATGAAAAGTAATTGTCATCCCGAGGGAAGTCGGAGCGACGAGGTATCTTCAAAATAGAACCGCTAGCGAGACGTAAATAAAAATCCGGATTTTACTCCGGATTTTTGAATTTTGCTCTTTGAATTTTGCTTTATCTTCCCAACCCCATCCGCTCCCTCACGACCTTCATCTTGGCCTCGGCGTTTTTGAGCGCCGTATCGCGGCCCGCGTCCAGGATTTTTTTCAGTTCCGTCTTGTCCGTGAGGTAATGGTTGATCTTGTCGCGCAATGGGCCCATATGTTGGATGACTTGTTCGGCCAAATCCTTCTTGAAGTCGCCGTAGCCTTTGCCCGCGAATTTCTTTTCGATGTCCTTCATGGTCTCGCCGGTCATATGGTGGTAGATGGTCATGAGGTTGGAAACGGCCGGCTTCTTTTCCGGGTCGTAATGCACCAACGCCTCGCTGTCCGTGACCGAACGCATAATCTTTTTGCGGATGCTGTCGTCCGTGTCCGTCAAAAAGAGTGTGGCCGTTTCCGCCGTATCGCTCTTGGACATTTTTTTGGCCGGGTCCTGCAAGCTCATGATACGCGCGCCGACTTTTTGGATCAGGGGATTGGGGACCACGAACGTCTCGCCAAAACGTTCGTTGAAGCGCCGGGCCAAAACGCGCGTGAGTTCCACGTGCTGCAGTTGGTCGTCGCCTACGGGCACCAAAGTGGTGTCGTAAATCAGGATGTCCGCGGCCATGAGCGCCGGATAACCGAACAGACCCACGCCCGCGCCTGCCGCGCCGCCTTTGCGCGATTTGTCCTTGAATT
Organism: Patescibacteria group bacterium; assembly: GCA_022703155.1. Lineage (GTDB taxonomy): Bacteria > Patescibacteriota > Patescibacteriia > 2-12-FULL-60-25 > 2-12-FULL-60-25 > MWCR01. The sequence continues at coordinate 20,605 of JAKLEH010000012.1, forward strand.
GGGTCATGCGTTCCAGTTCCCCGATCTTGGCGATGGTCATAAGCAGCCAGCCGAGCTCCGTGTGTTGCGGCACTTCGCTTTGGACGAATAAAGTCGTCTTTTCGGGAATGATGCCCACTGCCAAATACGTGGCCGCCGTGGTCAAAATGCGGTCGCGCAGCGCTTTGGGGTCTTGCGGCACGGTGATGGCGTGTTCGTCCACGATACAAAAATTGCAATGGTGTTCTTTTTGGATGTGGACCCATTGTTTTAGGGCGCCGATGTAATTGCCGATATGGAGCTGGTGCGTGGGCTGGATGCCGGAAAATACGATGTCTTTCATACCGAAACATCGTACAACGTCGAGCGTCGAACGTCCAACCGGGACGTCGGATGATTTACGTCGGAGAGTCGGATGGTCGGACGTCGGATAAACCAAAAAGCCCCGGGCGGGGCTTTTTTAGTTTTTGTCTTTTATCGGGTCGTTTCCATCGGTCGGCGCTCCTATTTTATTCATTACATGAGGGACTGGATGGATTGTACGACTTTTCCGACTTTGACTTCCTGTTTACTGACCTCCGACTTTCCGACTCAATTCGTTACACTTCAACGATCAACGTCAGCACCATGGGCCTGCGTCCGGTCTTATCGAACAGGAATTGGCCCAGGTCGTCGCGTACCTTGTCTTTGAGGTATTGGCCGTTGGCGCTGGAACGCGGGTCCGTGTCCTTGAGGATGGACGCCACCTTTTTGCGCGCCACGGGCAACAGCTCTTGGTGTTCTTTCATGAACACGAAGCCGCGCGTGAGGACTTCGGGCAGCTTCATGAGCTTGCCGGTTTGGGCCGAGACCACGGCCAGCACGATGGCCACGCCGTCTTTGGAAAGTTCCATGCGGTCGCGCAGCACGATGTGGTTGGTGTCGCCCACGCCCAAGCCGTCCACGAATACGTATTCGCTGGGGATTTTTTTGTTGGTCAGGATGCCGTTGCGTTGCGAGTCGAATTCCGCTATTTGGCCGTTGTCGGCGATGAAAATGTTTTTCGGATCGAACCCGCCTTCAACCGCAGCCTTGGCATGCAATCTCAGGAACGAATGGTGGCCCTCGATGGGCATCAGGTATTTGGGGCGCAGCAATTGGTGCATGTACTTGAGGTCCTCTTGGCGCGCGTGGCCGCCGGCGTGCACATCCATCATTTGGTAGTGCACGACTTCGGCGCCTTCGCGGAACAGGGTGTCCTTAAGGCGCTGCACGCTGCGTTCGTTGCCCGGAATGACTGACGACGAGAAGACCACGGTGTCGCCCTGTTCGATGCGCAGCATGGAATGTTCGCCGCTGGCGATGCGCATGAGAATGGCACGGTCCTCGCCCTGCGCGCCCGTGCAGATGATGACCACCTTGTCGTCCGGCAATTTGAGCGCCTGCTTGAGGTCCACCATGGTGCCTTTTTGGATCTTCATGTAACCCAGTTCTTGGGCGATGCCCACGTTGGATTTCATGGAAAAACCTTCGATGCACACCCGGCGGCCCATGCGTTCGCAAGCCCAGATGATCTGTTGGATGCGGCCCAACATCGAGGAGAACGTGCCGATGATGATGCGGCCTTTGGCGTTGGCGATGATGTCGTCGATGTTGTGTTGGATGTCGCCTTCGGTCAGCTGGCGGCCGGGCAGCGAGGCGTTGGTCGAGTCAGCCATGAGGCAGAGCACGCCCTGGTCGCCCAAGCGTTTGATTTTGTCGATTTCCGTGGGTTTGTCGCCCGACGGGTTGGGGTCGATTTTGAAGTCGCCGGTGTGCACGATGGTGCCGTTGGGCGTATGGATGGCCACGCCGAACGAATCCGGGATGTTATGCGACACGCGGAAGAATTCGATTTTGAAGCAGCCGAGTTGCAATACGTCGTCCGTATTGACGATGTTGATTTTTAGCGGCGCTACGCCTTTGAATTCTTCCTGGCGCTTCTTGACGATGCCGGCCGTGAGCGCGCTCATGAAGAGCGGCGGATTGCCCAAGCGGGGCGCCAAGTAGGGGATGCCGCCGATGTGGTCCAAGTGGCCGTGCGTGATGATGCCGCCGCGGATGTTCTTGAGCTTGTCCTGCAGGTAGCTCAAATTCGGGATGATGAAGTCCACGCCCGGCATGTCGTCTTCCGGGAACTGCAGCCCCATGTCGATGAGGATGATGTCGTTTTTATATTCGATAAGCGACATGTTGCGGCCTACTTCCTCGTTGCCGCCCAAAACGACGACGCGCACGCGGTCGCCCGCGCCCAACGTGTCCTTGTCCGTGCCGGTCTTGAGGCGCGGCTTGTGCTTGTAGGTGTGCAAACGCGGTTGTCCGTCGCGCACGCCGCGGCGCATTTGGCCGCGCCGGTCGCGGTTTTTGCGGTTTTCGCCCGGTTGGCCCTGGCCTTCGCGGCGGCGGTCGTCCTCGCGGCGTTGCGGCTGTTGGTTTGGCTTGTCGAATTTGCCGAATTTCAAACGCTCCGGACTTTGCCCGGCCGCGCGCAGTTGCTCGGTTTTGAGCGCCGCTTGCTTGATGGCCTTGGCGATGATGTCCTTATTGTCGGTCTTTTTGTGCGGCGGGTTTTGGTTGGTTTGTCCAGCGCCCGGCGCGCGGTTTTTGCCCGAGAAGTGTCGGGGACCCTTGCCTGTCCGACCGAAAGACGGATGGATCTTGAAAAAGGGTTCCATAGTTTTTGTGTATTCGCTAAAAAGCGATTGGTTTGCGTAATCAACAATCCGCCGTCCGCCATAGCGGGGTCGGTTATAATGTCTACGCTTGTTGGATGAAGTCGCCTGTAACGAGGCGGACTAACATAAAAGAATGAATAATTGGGGAACAGAACGCGGAACAAAATTCAAAAATCAAGGTAAAAAATCTTCAATTTTTGAATCACGACTGTTGAAATTCGGCTTAACCTAGTCCAAATTGGCAACAGGCGTCATTCACGATATGCTTACTATACACCTTTTACGGTTATATGTCAATGTCCAACGCTTTTGAACAACGGAATCCGACCGAAGCACCGGGTCAAAAGAAAACGTCGGTTCGAGGCGGCGCCGAATTCGGAAACCGGAATTTCCGAGATGCTTCGGTTCGTATTTCGTCGCGCGTTTTTGCCGCCTGGCGCGGCGCCGAAGATTTGAAGCAGCGAGAAGCCAAGCGACGTCAAAAGATCGGGGATGATGCCGGATCGTTTTTGGAAAAAGCCCGTACCATGCTGATGATTATTGGGGACGACGGCTCCAAGGGTCCCGAGGAATTGGCTCAAATTGAAATCGCGGATTCCATCGAGGCCAATCGTCGCTTGAGGGATGGCGCAGACGAGAATTTTTTTCGGATGCGCATGAGCGAGTTTGAGGAATTGGCGCGCCTGTCACCGGGCGATTTGGACAAGGCTGAAAACGAACTCATGTCACGCGACCTAACGGACGATGAAGCCGAGTTGGCGCGACACCGCTTTGAGATTTTGCGCCCCATGTTACATGAGGCGCGCCGTTTGATTCATGGGGCGTCTGACCATCAAAAAACTTTGGAGGCGTATCATGCCCTTCGCCAAAGCTTTTACCCGGTCATGGAACTCTTGGCCAGCGCGGAAACCAAGGAGTTGTCCCCGGTATTCGATGGCCTTAAACAAGATACGGTGGAGTTTTTATGCGCGGCCGTACCCGGTTTGGATCGCGGGTTGCTGGAGCGCAGGGCCGCGGCCATTGGTTTCGAGATCAGAACCGCGCTCGAATCATCCGTGAGATGGGAGCGCGTCAACGGTATTTACAACCGGCTAAAGGATGCGGTGTACGTAACCCGCGGCAAGAGGCGTAACGAAACGACCATGCGACACGAGATCCTTCATGGTTTGAATCGTAAAGAGAACGGAACGGATATGGATTTCAGCGATTCGGAACTGGATGCGGATTCACGCAGATTTTTGGTCGAGGCTATAGTCGAGGAATTGTCGCAATTCATCGGCGAGGAAAATCTTAACGTCTATCAGGATGAAAGGTATTTTTTCGCCTCTATCCGTCGCGGATTGCCTGGACGCGATGAGATTCCATTGGCGGTTTTTGCCCAAGCCATGTTCGGTCCGGACAAAAGCTTGCGCCGTGCGTTAAGCGGATACGGCCTCAGCGATCAAGAGATCGATGGCGTTTTCGAAATGGCGCGCCACTACAGTTTCAATCTGTATTACGAGGAAAAGGAGCGGCAAGACGAGGGTGTTTGAAGGCGATTTTTTAGCTTGTTATCGTCGGTTGTAATGCCTCCCCATTTGCTGTTTGAAGTTTGGGATTTGTTGTTTACGAAAAAACCGCCGATGCGGTTTTTTCGTTGTGGTGGGCGAGGAGGGACTTGAACCCTCATGACCTTGCGATCGCTGGCTCCTGAAGCCAGTGCGTCTACCAGTTCCGCCACTCGCCCTAAAACAATTATGAATTACGAGAATCCGTAATGCCGGCAAATTATCTTTTAAAAACCAGTTATTGTCAACCCGTTTGGTTATTGGTCTATTGGGTATTGGTTATTCATGCGGCGGACTACTTCCACACCCATCCCGTCTTCACGTACCAGTCGGCCATGCCGTTGAAGCGGTCCGAGGGTTGGGCGGCCACGATGGTCTGGGGCACGCCTTTGACCCGTTGCGAAACCACGTAGGCGTAAGACGGGCGCAGCAAGGGCGCTGCGGCAAAACGTTTGGCCAAAGCCTCCGAGAGTTTGGCACGGGCTACGTCCAGTGCCGCGGTTGAGCTGGCGGATTTGGCGGCGTTGATGAGCGTATCGATGTCCTTGTCCGCCAATCCCGAAAAGTTAGTGCCGCGGTCGCCGGCCTGCCCGCTCCACCACACGGGGAACAGGTCTTGGTCCGGGGTCAGCAACACGTTCCAAAGCATGACTTGGGCGTCGCGGTCGCGCGTGGATTTTTTGAGTGCCGCCTTTTGGTCCATGACGGAAATTTCCACTTGGATGCCCAAGAGCGACCATTGGCGCTTGAGCGCGTCCGCCACTTTGGCCAAATCCTCCTGTTCCGGAGCCAGGATGTTGAGCGTCAGACGGGTGGAGGAGGCCGTGGCCACGACCGCGGTCCCCGGTTTGCGCTGTTCGGGCTTGAGGAAGATGCGCACGTTTTCGTTGTTGGGTAAAACCCAACCGGCTGCGTCCAAAAGCTTGCGTGCGCCTTCCAGGTCGCTCTGCGTGGCGGAAGCCGTAGCCACGAACGGATAGGCCGTGTCGTTGGGCGCCGCGAATTTGTTCAATGATTCGACCAAATCGCCCCGGTCCACGGCCATGGTCAAAGCTTGGCGGATCCGGACGTCGGATAGGAGTTTGTCTTTTAAATTGAAGAAAGCGCTGGTTTGCTGGGGCAATTCAAGCTGCGCTTGGGACCAGCGTGCGGCCGAAGAAAAACGGGGCGTATCGAGCGGTTGCACGAAAGCCAAACCGTCCACCAGGTCGGATTTGACCGCGTCTTGGGCCGTATCCATGTCCGGAAAAAATTCCAAGGTCACGTTTTTGATGTGGGGTTTGACGCCGTAATAACCCTCGAAACTCTCGAGCGTATATGTTTTTATTTGTCCCAGGTTGTCGCGGGTAAAAGCTTTGACGCGGTACGGCCCGCTGCCCACGGGTTTGATGTTGGCGTTGGCCAGGCGCGCGGCTTGCGCGGTCACGTCTTCCCAGATCGAGCTGGGCACGATGCCCACGCACAACGCCGCGAGAAAAGTCGCGTCCGGTTGGTCCAGGGCGAACTGCACGGTGCGTTCGTCGAGCGCGCTCGCGGTCACGCCGCGGAACAACGGGGTGAGCAGGGAGTTGCGCGCCGGGTCCTGGATGGATTCGATGGTGAATTGCACGTCGTAGGCCGTCACGGGTCGGCCGTTGTGGAAGCGCGCGTCTTGGCGCAACGTCACGGTCAAAACTTTTCCGTCCTGGCTCCATTCGTATTTTTCGGCCAGATCGGGTACGGGTTGCATGCCTTGCATGCGGAACAATCCGGAGTAGATGAGCGCGACCAAGTCCGCGTCCGCGTCATTGGCCGGGCCGTCGATGGGATTGATGGCTTGGGGCGTGCCCACGATGGCTTCGGTGTATGTGCCCCCGGTTGCCGGCACGGGCGAGAGGTGGCGCGAGGCCAAAAGCGCGAAACCCGCCAGCGCAAAAACCGCGCCAGCCGCGGTCGTGGCCACGAACCAGCGCCGTTCGCTTAAATCCAAAACGCGCGTGGCGTAACGCAGTTGCCGCCAGCGCGGCACGGCCCGCGGTTGGGTGACGGACAAAACCAGCGCGTGGTCGCGCGAAGTGTCCGGACCTTGCTCTTCGGACGCGTTCTGCTGCCGGTCGAGCCAAAAAAAGACCCGCCGGAACCAAGCTCGGAGGCGAGCCATGTCTGGCATATTGGTTTTAGGCCAGGGCGATGTTCAGGATCGCGGTAGCGAAAAAGAGGATGGCTATGCCGATGGTCGCGTAGAACAAGCCTTTTTCGAGGCCGCGTTTTGTCCTGAAGACCGTACCTTCGCCCCCGAAGGTAGCGCCCAAGCCGGTGCCGCGCTGTTGCAACAAAATGGCCGTAACCAGCAAGGCGGAAAGCGCGAGTTGGATGATGGGTAGGAGGTATTGACGCATGGGGGACAGGTTAGTCCGACTCCGCGGGATAGTCAAGTTGTATATCAAACCTAGATAAGGCCGCCGTTGTCATGCTGAACTCGTTTCAGCATCCGATTGTGCTGCTATCAAAACGGATCCCGAAACAAGTTCGGGATGACGAATCGAATATTGAATACGAAAAAGTCATCGAGAGCGCCAAGTGTGCTATAATGCGCCCACATGGAGGAACGTCCTGGTTTTAGTAAAATTTGGACGGTTATAGGCATCGCCGTGGCGTTTGCCGTGTTGTTTGTAATCATCCTGTTCGTGCGACAAACTTATTTTTATTATCGCGACATCAAACAAGGCAAAGGCGTGAACCCGGGCCAAATCAGCCGGACCAAAAAGTTGCATCCCAGCGTGGTGGCGGAAATCGCGCAGCTTAAACAGCTCGTATCCGGCACGGCCGACGTGCCGTTTTCCGGTCCGGCTTCGGCCACGCACGAAGTCGTGGAATTCGTTGATTTTGATTGCCCTAATTGTTTGGCCATGGAATCCCAAGTGCGCGACCTGGCCAGCCAACGTCCCGACGTCAAAATCACCTATCGCGATTATCCGATTTTAGACCTGCATCCGGACGCCATGGACGCGGCAAAAGCCGCGCGTTGCGTTTGGCGTCAAGGCGACGCGCGGACGTATTGGCGCTTCCGCGAAACCATGCTCGCCAACCAGGGCAAATTGAACGCTGACAACCTTCGCGACTTCGCCGGCATGTTGAATTTGGATTTAGGCAGGTACGACGCGTGCGTTCGCGATCCGTCGGTTGAAGCGCAAGTCAACCAATCCATTTCCGTGGGCGAGAACGCCGGCGTGGAGGGTACGCCCACCTTTTTCATCGACGGCATTAAAGTTGAAGGCGCCTTGCCGTTGGAATTGCTTGACCAACAGTTTTGATGTTTATGCGCAATTTCGGAAAAAATATCGTAAAATTCCTGGTCGCCTGGCTGGCCGTACAGGCGCTCTTGTGGCCCGCCGCACCGGCCTTGGCCGTGTGGGATAAAAACAATAATAACGATAGGCCTTTCGCCAACGACGTTCCTAACATCGGCAAATATTGCGGTTGGACGACCGTTTTAGCCGGAGGGGCCTCGGCAAACGACAGGTGGTATCAGTGCATGACCGCATGTAGGAACGTTGACCCGGAATATTTCAAAGAAGAGACCAAAGCCAAAGTTTGGGAAAGCGCCTGTTGCCATTTGTCCTCCGTGCCTCGTATTTTTTTCACTTCCCCCTTGGTGGCCTGGGCTTTGATTATAGACCAAGCGATAGCCGGTACGGATGAGGCCGAATCTTTGAACAAAAAATGCAAAGAAGCGAAATTCCATACCGGAGGCGGAAAATGCATTTTACATGAAGATCGGCCTGACGGGGTCAAGGATTGTTGTTATGACAATTCCGAAAGGGACATTACGGGAATGGGCGAGAAATGCAAAATCAAAACTTACACAGGTTCCGATAGCTGTAAGGCGGACGGAGTTTTTTCGTGCTGCGTGTGCATTGGTACGGACGGTAAACGCGCCATCGCTGCCGGAGGCGAGCCTAAAAACTGCAAGAGTTGCACTCAGTTATGTGAAGACGCCAAAAGCAACGGCGTGGGCGCTGGCGGCAAGGTGAGTTATCAGGACGTGGCGTTCACGGCCGGCGGATGCAACGAGACTGCGGGTTCGTTCACTGGCATGACGTCCAAGCAATACGGGACTTACAAGGCGGGCCAAAGGAAACGCGGCGAGGACGTGAACGTATTTTGTTGGACGGCCAAGGAGTGCCAAGACGCCAATGGGAAATTTCGCGCCGGCGAAGGTTGCAAGAACAAAGGCAAGGAGGCGCAGGGCAAATGCGAAGCGCCGGAGCCGGATTATGAGTTGCAGTATCCGGTCATGGGCGTGACGTCCATCAAGGGTTTGCGCAGTTTTATAGGTTTGATGTTTACGGCCGGCATCGCCTTTGCGGTTATCGCCGCGGCCATAGCCTTCGTGTACGGCGCGTTCAAATACATGGTTTCGGCCATCAGTTCGCAAATCAGCCGGGCCAAAGAGACCATGATCGACGCGCTCATCGGCATGGTTTTGGCGCTAGGGTCGTACGTGATTCTGGCCAACGTGGCGCCTAATACCTTAAAACTCAATGCGTTCAAAATCGACATGATCAACAGGATGTCGTTTTACAGCGTAGTTTACTGCAGCGACATTACGGCCGGCCCCAAAGAGGCCGCTATCACATTCCAAGATGCCGGTGACCCCGTCACGCCTAAATCCTTCGACATTACCCAAGGTTACACCATTCCCTTGGATAAAACAGTCTGTGGCAACGAATACTTCATCAGCGGCGGAAACCAAGACAGCATTTGCATGGGCAAAACCTGCGAAAAAGGAGCGAAATGTTTGAATTGCGCCTCGGCCTTGGCTTCGGGTTGCAAAACAAAATCACCGCACGAATTCAAATGCACCAACGCCCGCATGGGGGGCAACGTAACGTCTCCGGCCAAATGGAAGCCGGATAAGATTTGGTTGGAGTGGTACGGCGTCAGCAAACAAAGTTTGAAATTTTATAACTTCAGCATTGACGAATTTAACTTTGCCTCAGAACAGGTCGCTTCGGTGGGCGCGTCCAACGCGAGTGGGTTTGCGAGCTCATATCGTTTCACCAAAGCCAATCCTGAGTACATAAAGAAGTATTTTGAAGACAAGGAAAAAGAAGGCTATAGGAGCGGCGGCATGTTGCTTATATTGGCGATAATCAACACTGACATCGTCGGTGCGGACCAATATGTTGTGTTCGGCAAAAGTCCGGTTGACGGCAAATGCACGTGGGTGGACATGTATTTCGGCGGAGCCGTGAATTGTCTTACGCCCGGAGGCTTCCCGTGCACCTTGAGCGGCAACTTGGACGATATGTATAAAAACAACCGCAAAGATTACGATTGGGTGGTTTCGCATGCAATCCTCAAAGACGATTTGTCCGAGGAGAGCATCGACAAAATCGGTGCTTGCGACATCAAAATCAATGAGCAGGGTCTAGGTAACTGATCGCGGTTGATTTTTGGCATTTTGGGGCAGTCGCCAGACTTGCCCCCTTTTTAGTTTTGTGGTAGTCTCGGACGAATACTGTTTCCGTAACCAAAACGCACATGTCAGCACATAACGCGATCAGCGTACGGGGCGCGCGCGTACACAATCTGAAGAACGTCTCGCTTGACGTGCCCAAGGGCAAATTGGTCATCATGACCGGCCTCTCTGGCTCGGGCAAATCCTCATTGGCGTTCGACACCATCCATGCGGAAGGCCAACGCCGCTACATGGAATCCCTGTCGTCATATGCGCGGCAGTTTTTGGAATTGCAGGACAAACCGGACGTGGACGAGATCACGGGCCTCTCGCCGACCGTGGCCATCGACCAAAAATCCTCGTCCCACAATCCGCGTTCGACCGTGGGTACGGTCACGGAAATCTACGACTTTTTGCGCTTGCTCTACGCCCGCGCCGGCCGCGTGCATTGCCCGGTTTGCAACAGCGAGGTCATGAAGCAGACCCAGCAGGAAATCGGCGAGAAGATCATCGAGATGTCCAAGGACGCGGAAATTTTGGTTTTGGCGCCCATGGTGCGCCAGCAAAAAGGCGAACATAAGGTGGTGTTGCAAGGCGCGCGCAATTCCGGATACCGCGAGGTGCGTTACGACGGCACGTTGGTGGACATCGACGAGCTGTTGCATACGCGTTTGGACAAGACCAAGCCCCATGACATCGAGGTGTTGGTGACGCGCGTGGCCAAAAAATCGGGCATCGTTTACGCGGCGTTCGCCGAAACGCTTAAGGCGGCTTTGGATTTGGGCAACGGCATGGTCATGGCCGTGTCCGACGAGACCGGCGACGAGCGCCTGTTTTCCGAATCCCTGTTCTGCGCCAAAGACAACATTTCGCTGCCGCAAATCGAACCGCGGCTGTTTTCGTTCAATTCGCCGCACGGCGCCTGTCCGGGCTGTACGGGTTTGGGCACCAAGTTGGTGCTGGACGCGGATTTGGTCATGCCCAACAAGCGCCTGACCATCGCCCAAGGCGCCATCAAGCCGTGGACGCGCATCGCGGGCAACCAAACGGCCAACTTTAAATTGCTCGAGGCCGTGGGCAAGAAGCACGGTTTTTCCATCCATCAAGAGGTCGGAACCATCGCGGCCGACGCCATGAAGAAGATTTTGGACGGCACGGGCGACGAGACGTATGAAGTTGAAGGCAAAACCGCCGCGTTCCCGGGCATCCTGCTCATGCTCGAAGACAAGCACCGGACCACGGATTCGGAATACGTGCAAAAGGAAATCGAAAGCTACATGCGCGTGCTCATCTGCCCCGAATGCGACGGACGGCGTTTGAACAAAGTGGCGCTCGGCGTGACCGTGGCCAACAAGAGCCTGTCCAGCTTGGTCGAATTGAGCTTGGAAGACACTTTGATTTTCTTCGATTCGTTGGGCGCGGGCCCGGCCATCAAGCAAAAAGCCAAAGCCAGCAAGATTTCGCGCGCCAAAGCGGACGCCAAGGCCGACCCGTTGGGTTTCAGCGAACAGGAACGCCTGGTCGTCAACCAAATCCATGGCGAAGTGGTGCGCCGCTTGCGCAACCTCATCGACGTGGGCTTGGGATATCTTACTTTGGACCGCAGCGCGGTCTCGCTTTCGGGCGGCGAATCGCAACGCGTGCGTTTGGCCGCGCAGTTGGGCAGCGACCTTTCGGGCGTCATCTACATTTTGGACGAACCCTCCATCGGTTTGCATCCGCGCGACGACGAGAAGCTCATCGGTACCATGAAGCGCCTGCGCGACAACGGCAACACGGTCATCGTGGTGGAGCATGACGAAGCCATGATGAAGGCCGCGGATTACATCGTGGACGTGGGCCCGGGCGCCGGCGAATACGGCGGCGAAATCGTGGCCGCGGGCACGCTCGCGGAAATCAAACGCCACAAAGAATCGGTCACGGGCGCATACCTCATGGGCAAGAAGAAAATCGACATGCCCAAAGGCCGGCGCAAAGGCAACGGCAAGAGCCTGACCGTGCGCGGCGCGTCGGAATTCAACCTTAAGAACGTGGACTTCAAATTGCCGCTCGGCAAATTCGTGTGCGTGACCGGCGTCTCGGGTTCGGGCAAATCCACTTTGGTGTTGGACATTTTGGGCCGCGCCCTGTCCGCGCATTTTTACAACGCCAAAGACCTGCCGGGCGCGCATAAAAAGATCGAAGGCATCGAACAATTGGATAAGGTCGTGTCCGTGGACCAGTCGCCCATCGGGCGCACGCCGCGCTCCAACCCCGCGACTTACACGGGCGTGTTCACGGCCATCCGCGACCTGTTCACGGCCATTCCCGAAGCCAAAATGCGCGGTTACGACGCGGGCAAGTTCTCGTTCAACGTCAAAGGCGGCGGCCGGTGCGAAGCCTGCGGCGGCGACGGCTACATCAAGATCGAAATGCAGTTCCTCTCGGACGTGTACGCCGAATGCCCGGAATGCCGCGGCAAGCGTTACAACTCGGAGGCTCTGGAAATCCATTACCACGAAAAGAACATCGCCGACATTTTGGACATGAGCGTGGAGGAAGCGCGGCGCTTTTTTGTGGACCAGCCGCTTATCTACGAAAAACTGTCGGTCTTGCATGAGGTCGGCTTGGGCTACATCCGTTTGGGCCAGCCCGCGACCACGCTTTCGGGCGGCGAGGCCCAACGCGTCAAATTGGCCACCGAACTTTCGCGCC
>JAKLEH010000013.1 GCA_022703155.1 Patescibacteria group bacterium
TGCGGGATAGCTATGCAACTCGCGAAATAGACTTTATCCCTGAGGTTGAATTACCGACCAGGCTGTCCAAGGTGTTCGTTATGCTCTACAAAGCCTTTGAAGTGATTGATAAGGACCCGGATGGCAATTATAAACTCGTTTATAGGATTGGCATGGATACCTTGCCTATACAGCGTAAATTGGCGCTGGAAGCCCTTATAACGGCTAATGACACATTGAGTATCGCCGAAGTGGCAAACGCCATGCGCTACCCCTTAAACAGCGCCAGGCGCGTATTGGAAGAATTACAGGTGCACGGCTTGGTAATCAGGAATGTCGGCGGCAATGGCCGTGCAGACAAATGGTCGCTTTCAGAGTATGCAAAATATCTTCATGCAAAGGCTTTTCCAGAGCTAAAATAACAACCAAAAAACTACCGTACCCGAAATGTCGGGTGGGCCTATATGAGCATAGAGAAGTTACCAAAAGTCAAAAATCCAATTACGTTTCTTAATTGAGAGAAAATATTGGAAAATTATGCTCAATGTTCACTTAACTATCTTAGTGTTTTACTGCTTGTTAGGAGTCAACTATAATAGGCATATTAAGCCCTCGCGTTAGCAAGAAAACCAAACTTCTAAAGCGTATCCCTAAATGGGTCCCTTTGAGTTATGAATGAAAAAATAAAATGGCTCGGGTACTGCCGGAAGAGTACCGAACAAGATGACCGCCAAACCTTGAGCATCGAAGCTCAAGAAAGGGAAATTAAGGAATTGGCTAACAAGCAAGGCATCGGGGATGTCAGAATCATCTCTGAAAGCAAAACGGCTTATAAAACTGGAAGGCAGGAATTCAATAGAATGATTTCCTTAATCGAGGAAGGGACAATAAACGCAATAATCGTTTACCATCTTAGTCGTTTGGCTCGCAATACATCCGACGGTGGACGCTTAATCTACTTAATGGATGAGGGTAAGTTGCACGAAATACGCACTCCAACAAAAACATTTACGAATAACTCTGATGATAAGTTCATTTTAAGCATTGAGTTTGGGATGAATAAGAAATCATCAGATGATACGAGCCAGTACGTAAAAAGGGACATTCATTCAAAGCTCTTAAAAGGCGAGTACCCAGCGTTAGCGCCTATAGGATATTTGAATCTCGATAAGGACGATAAAATTGTGGGAAAATGCTTTTCAACGAAAAAGCAGATATTACTTGAAGGTTATGGACGCAAGCTCAAAAGGATAGAACGAGACCCAATTATTGCCCCTCTGATAAGAAAGCTATTCGATTTGGCGCTTAGTGGTAATCGTAACTTAAGAGAGCTTTGCGAGGATGCGCAGAATCTCGGCATCACTTCCAAGCGCTTTGAGAGAAAACTTGGAAAAAGTCAGGTCTACAAAATTCTTACAAACCGATTCTATTTTGGGATGATTGATTATAACAATGAAAGCCATGAAGGCGTCCAAGACCCAATCATTTCCAAAGATGAATACGACCGCATCCAAGAGATATTGCATTCACGTTCAAGGCCAAGACCAAAAGGCTTGGAATTTGCTTTCAGTGGGCAGATGAAATGCGGTGTTTGTGGCATGTCTATAGTCGCTTATACGAAGGTGAAACCATCAGGTCGTTCATATACTTACTACTCTTGCTCTAAGAGGTGTGGAAACTGTGGCCAACCGGGAATACGTGAAGAGGCGCTGCAATCACAAATTGAGGATAAATTGAAATCAATCACAATTAGCGAAAGGTTATGGGAGGTCTCATTGAATCTTTTGAAGGAAAGCTACGGCGCCCAAATCGAAGCACAAGTTAAGGCAAAGAAGGAATGGGAGAATAGATATCGCACTATTGAAATGAAACTCAAGAGACTGCTTGATTTACGTATCGATGGCGTATTGGAAGACGCGGAGTATAAAGAGAAGCGTGAGGAGCTGGTTATGCAAAAGGCAAAACTTGAAGAAATGATTGCGGGAGCAAATATAAATAGCACCGAATGGCTCAAGCGTGCGGAAAACTTTTTTACAGATGCAAAAAGCATTTATCAAATTTTCAAAACAGGCGACTTAAAGACGAAAAAGGCAACCGTTGCACGTATCGGTTGGAACTTAACCCTCAAGGACCAGATATTGCACTGGAACTATAAAGAACCGTTCCATTTCTTAATCGAAGTACCCAAATTAGAAAACTTGCCATCCTTTTCGGTTGGAACCCTTAAAAATGACTTAACCACAAATAAAAACACCCCTATATCTCAAGGGATGTCTTTATGGCGGGCCCGAAGGGATTCGAACCCTCGATCTTCTCCGTGACAGGGAGACGTGTTAACCAGGCTACACCACGAGCCCAGACCGCCAAAAATTGTGGCGAAAATGTAGCACGGGCTTTTAAATCGTGCAAGCCTGACGGGTTTGCGGCTTGGGGAATAAAAAGTCCTGGCTAGGAGCAGGGCAGGAGGCTGGGTATGTTCGGCGCGGGCCGCAGTACGTCGGACAACGTGTGGCGCAACAACGTCAGGGCTTGGTCGAAAGTTTCGTATTCAAGTTCCTTGACGGCCGCGGGATTGCCGCGCAACAGGCGCGACACTTTTTTGCCGGCAGGAATCAGGATGACGGCCGGGACGCCGCTCCGCTGCGCCATTTCGACTTCGATACCGCCCCATGAAGGCGCAATGGCCACGACGATGAGCAGGCTGGTCAATTCGCAGACCTGCCGTCGTTCGGCTTTGTCCACGTCCGCAGGCGTAAAAACCGCGTGTTTGATGGGGTCTTAGTGCTCGTGCGGCACGAAGGCGCGGTGGCCGAACACTTCGCCGCACAAATCGTCGATGCGCTCGTAGAAGGTTTTGACCTGGGCGTGGGTCTCGGGCGCGTGTTCGGTCAGCGGGCCGCAGACATACGGGACTTTGACGTGCATTTTGAGCGGATCCATTGGATTCCTTTCTGGAAAGGGCGCAGGGACCAGGGCTCTTTAATGTCCGGTGGCCTCAAAATCAACTTTCGGTCAAGGGACGGCGCGCGGTTCGGGTTGCGCGGCGGTCGAATGTCCGCTAAAGTTACGTGCATATGGCAATCCAAACAGACGAACGGCAAGACCGTTTGGCGCGGCGCAACGAACTCCTGTCACGCGGCGTCAACCCGCATCCGGCCAAGTTCGACCGCTCACACATGTTGGCCGAATTGGCAGGCCTGCCCGAGGATGTAGAGGTAAAGGTTTGCGGACGCATCGTGCTCAAGCGCGTCATCGGAAAACTGGCGTTTTTGCAGTTGCAGGACGCGAGCGGCAAGCATCAGGTCGGCATCAAGTCGGACGAAGCGGGCGAGGATTACGCTTTGGTCGAATTGTTGGACCGCGGCGACTTCATCGGCGTGGCCGGCTTATTGGGCGTCACCAAAACCGGCGAGCCCACGGTTTGGGCCACGTCGCTCCAGATTTTGGGCAAAGCCATCGCGCCGTTGCCGGAAAAATGGCACGGCGTGCAGGACGTGGAAAAAATTTACCGCCACCGTGAACTGGACCTGATTGCCAACCGCGAATCTTTCGAACGATTCAAATTGCGTAGTGCGTTCATGTCCAATTGCCGCAAGTTTTTGGAAGGGCAAGGGTTTATGGAGGTCGAGACGCCGATCTTGACCGGCGTGGCCACGGGCGCGGCGGCCAAGCCGTTCCGCACGCACCATGAGACCGACGACATGGACATGGTGTTGCGCATCTCGCCAGAAACGTACCTTAAGCGCCTCATTGGCGGCGGTTATGACCGCGTGTTTGAAGCGGCCAAATGTTTCCGCAATGAAGGTTCTGACCCCAGCCACGTGCAGGAGTTCACGCAAATCGAATACTACGTGGCGTACCAGGATTATTTGTGGAACATGGATTTCACCGAACGCTTTTTGCGCCAGGTGTTGCTCGACACGTTCGGCACGCTCAAATTCGAAGTCATCGGCAAGACGGGCAGCGTGCACGGCATCGATTTGGAACAGCCCATCCCGCGTTACCGCCTGACCGACCTCATCGAGCAAAAGACCGGCATCGACGTGCTGAAGTTCGAACGCGCCGAGGATTTGCTCAAGGCCATGGAGGACAAAGGCATCGAAGTCGAAGACGCGAAGAACAAGGGTTTGGGTACGTTAGTAGACGAATTGTACAAAAAGACCGTGAGGCCGGATTTGGTCGCCCCGTGTTTCCTGACCAACCATACGGCGGAAATGTTGCCGCTCGCGCGCCGCAACGACGCAGACCCGCGTTTGGTGGACAGCTTCCAACTGCTCATTGCGGGCTGGGAAACCATCAAGGCGTATTCCGAGCTGGTGGATCCGGTTGACCAGCGCGCGCGCATGGAACAGCAAGCCGAGTACCGCGAGAAGGGCGATGAAGAAAGTTTCGAACTGGACGAAGAATTCATCCAGGCCATGGAAACCGGTTTTCCGCCCATCACGGGCTGGGGCATGGGCATCGACCGCATCTTCGCGCTTCTGACCGGACAACCGAATCTGCGCGACGTGATATTTTTTCCGATAATGAAACCGGAACAAGAGGATTGAAAAAACAAACAGCAAACTCCAAACAGCAAAGTGTTTTGAATTTTGCTGTTTGTTGTTTGAAAACTGGCGTTTTCAAAACCATATGCGACCTCAACACACCAAAGCCGTAAAAGAAGATTTCACGTGCGCGCATTGCGGCGCCCAAGTCAAAGGCAACGGACGGACCAACCATTGTCCGGTTTGCCTATGGAGCCGGCACATGGACGAAGTGCCCGGGGATCGCGCTTCGACCTGCCAAGGCATGATGAAACCCGTGGGAGTGTGGGTGCAGCACGGCGAAATAACGCGCGTGGAACACGAATGCGAAAAATGTAAGTTCCGGCGTTACGGCCCGGTCATGCCAGAAGACGACCGTGAACTGCTGATAAAAATTTCGGTGGCGGATATCAGGAAATAGCCGAGCGTCATGCCGAATTTAGTTCGGCATCTCGATGAATTGCGTCGATTGACCCGAATCGCAATAAAAAACCTCCGAACGAGTGGTGTTGGAGGTTGGTCATACTAGGGAACGATGATCGCGCACTTGCTGTAGTCGTAACAGCCTCGGTCCGCGATGTATTCGTAGTCCTTGCAATCCATGTCGATGCGCAGGCCGCGTCGCATGGTCTGCAGCGAGGGTTTGAAGGGCAGGGTCGGCTCTACGAAGCATGACGGGTCCTTCTGGAAGAACATCTTTTCCAGGATGTCGGGCGTCATGGCGTACTTGCCGGGTTTGGAGTACTCGCCGGGGACGCAGATGCTGCACGCCGAGACATCAGAGGTCTTCTTGGCCGCGTCGTACGGCGGTTGCACGTTATCCCCGCAGTAGAAGCCCAAGTGGCCGTATCGGTAAGCGGAAACCTTGCCGACCAAGCGCTTGGGGTCGCTCTGCAGGAAGTAGCGCAGGACGTTGTAGTCCGAGGCCGGGATGCAGAACGGTTCGATCGCCTTCGGAGACGCGGACTGTTCCGAGGCCGAGGGCGACGGACCGAACGGGCCGCCGATTCCGCTCGAAGCGCAGCGGTAGGCGTCGCCGCCAAACACCCCGAGGATGGCCACCACGGCAAACCCCAGCAGCACGCTGAACATGAGCTTGGGCCAGCGGCGCGGGGGAGGCGTGGCGCCCGGCATGGGGGGTGGGTCGGCTTTCTTGGCGAACGGCTTATTGGCCAGTCCGTACAACGTCCTGAAGATGTTCGGCAGAAGAACGGTCGCCAACCAGCGCACAAAGCCCAGGGTCGCGTCCATCTTGAGCCAGCATTGGTCCCCGTTGTATTCCAAGCTCCAATCGTGGCACACGAGATGGATCGTCTTGTCGCCGTCCGTCACTTTGGCTTTGACGCCGCGATGGATGGTGTCGGTCGCGTAAACGAGACGTAAGCTGTCGGCGTCCCCGTCCACAACGGTCATGGGCTCGTCGTTGAAACGTACGAGTTTGCCGGGTTCGAGCTTGGGAAGGCCGTTGCCCGCGAGCGTGACCGTGGCCGTGAGCCGCCGGGCGCCCTTTTTGGATTCGACGTTAATGGCCGTGCAGTCGAATTCTTGCTTGTCCACGACCAGCTTGGCGATGACCATGTCCAAGTCCGGATAGCGGATACAGACGACGCCACTGAAGTCGTCATCCATAGCGTATTCGCCATCACCCACTTTCTCGAACGTGGAAAGCTTGATATTAGCGCGTCGCAATGCCATGGCGTTAGCCTTTCGTTTCTTTCCCTGTCGCTGAATAGGTTTGAGAGAGCGGTTATTCCCAGACAAGGGAATGTACATGCTTAACACGGAAATCGTTATTTGTCAAGGGTTTTTGGCGTTATTTTGGTTTTGTTGAAAACAAAAAACCCCAACGTCACAGACGTTGGGGCGAGCGCTTGTCCCCCGTTAGTGTTCGGGGTTGATCAAGCAGAGTTCGGAATAATCCCAGCAATTGCGCACCGAATTGAAGCGCAAGCTGCCGGAATCGTTCTTTTGGCCCTTGCAAAAACCGATACGCAAGCCATTGTCGCCCGGTTTTTGGAACGCGGTCGCAACGGCCTCGGTCACGCAATGCGGGTCGTCGCCGTTCATGCGGAAGGCCCGCATGACGTCGGGCGTCAGCTGGTATTCGTCGGCCGCGGCATAATTGGACGGCAGCTGGATCTTGCATCCGCGCACGTCCGTGCAGCCGTTCTTGCTGACCGGGGTTTCTGGGCAAACCAAGCCGAACGTGTCGCCGCTCGGCTGGTCCACGACGCCCTTGAGGCAAGCCGGATCGTCCTGCTGCAGGTACTTCTGCAGATTGGCCGCGCTCGTTTGGATCTGCTCGGGTTTGGCGAACAGCCCCAAGAACGGGCGCCAAGCGTAGGCGATGCCCAGGATGACGGCCAATGCAGCGAATCCGATCAGCAGCTTGTTGACGTGCCGCGCCATCCAAGGATGGGACGCGATTTGGCCTTTGAGTTTGGCGATTTCGTCGTCCTTGACCTTGGTCTCGTCGGCGTGCTTGAGGTCGAGGGCGTCGCAAGCCTGATTGTACTTGCCTTCCCACTCGTTGCGCGCCGCTTGGTCGGCTTGGCTGAGCTTGTTGAGCGCCTCGTTGAGTTGGGTGCGGACTCTGTCGCGCTCCCACTTCACGCCGTCCAATTCGCCCTTGGCGTTGTCGCGTTGCACCGTGAGTTCGGCCAGCTTTTGGGTGTCGGCCAAACGCTGCTGCCTGGCCGCGTCAAGTTCCGACTGGGCCGCGGCGCACTTGGCGCGCAGGTCGGCGAGTTCGGCCGTCGCGGCCGAACCGGTTCCGCCCTTCAGCGACTGCATGGCCGCATCGAGTTGGGCGAGACGCGCGTTCAGATCGGCGATCGTCTTGTCGCGCTTGGAAACTTCCGCGTCCGTGAACGCCTTGGCGTCCTTGCGGAACTGTTCCAAGTTGGCGTTCGCAGTCGCGGCGTCGGCTTGCGCCTTGGCCAAATCGGCCCGGGCAGCGTCGAGCGCGGCCTTGGCGTCCGTGGCCAGTTTTTCCGCAGCTTCGAGTTTGCCGAGAAGGTCGTTGATTTCCTCGAAAGCCGCGTCGCGCGCTTGGGCCAGGGTTGCCGCCTGGGCTTCCGCGGCTTTGATTTCGTCCAAAGCCTTGGAGAGCTCGTCGGCCAACCGCTTGTCTTCGCGCGTAACCTTGGCCAGCGCATCGTTCAGGCGCAGGATCTCCGCGTCCTTGGACGCGTCACCGGCACCCGAGGCCTGGAACGAAGCCAAGCGGCCCTTGGCCAGCTCGACTTCCGCATTGGCGGCCGCAAGTTCGCTTTGCAGGTTCGTGGTTTGGACGCCGAGATCCTTGATCTTGGCTTCCAGTTCGGCGATGCATCGAACCTTCTCGGAATTGCAGACCTCCATGTTCCGCACGTTGGCGGTCACGGCATTGATGGCTTGGACTTGGTCGTCCAAACGTTTCTGCAGGTCGTTGGCCTTAGCCTGCAACCTTGCGGACTCGTCGCGTGCGGCCTTAACGTCGGCCTCGGCTTGGATGCGCAGGGATTCGAGGGCGCGCTTGGCTTCGGCCAGTTCGGCCTGCCGGGCAGCGTCGTCCACGGGCGCGTTCGGGTTCCCGAACGGGAAGAGATCGGTCTTCTCTTCGGGATGGCTGTGGCCCGCGAAAGGTTCGCGGCACGCAATGCAGAAGCGCGTGGCCAACGGGTTGCTGGCCCCGCACTTGCCGCAGTTCTTGGAAGGCAGATCGTCGTCGCCGGCCGCATTGGCTGCGGGGGTCGCGGCTGATCGTTTCTTGGCGTTACCAGAAATGCTACTCATCTCCGTTTTCCTTTCGAGGAGCGTTGTTTTGTGTTTTTGCGTCCTTAAGACGAATGGCTGAAATTAGCATAAAATACGGTTTTTGTCAATGGTCTTTGACGTCTTATGGGCGTTCGGTTGCAGACTACCGATTCGATGGCCCAACAGAGCGAAAAAATCCACTTGTGGCTCGTTAACGGACAATGTATCCTATGGCCAAAGACCGCGCTTTTGGCGGTATTCATTCATTTATGAAAAAAATAGCAGCCGAAAACCGCAAAGTGCCAGGTCCCGTGGTCTTGCTGATTTGGGACGGCTTTGGTTTTTCCAAACATACTTACGGCAACGCGGTGCGGGACGCTAAGATGCCGACTTGGCACAAACTCCAGAAGGCATATCCCAACTCGTTATTGCGGGCGGACGCGGAAGCCGTGGGTTTGACTCCGGGCGAAGCCGGAAACAGCGAAGCCGGACACGCCACCATCGGCGCCGGCAGGCCGGTGTTGTCGGATAAGGTGTTGATCAATCGCGCCATCGACAATTACACGTTCGACAACAATCCCGCGTTCTTGCACGCGGCGGCCCATGTCGTGCGGCGGGGCAGCGCGTTGCATCTGATGGGCTTGCTCACCAACCGCCAAAGCGGACACGCGTCGTTCCAGCAGATTGAGGCGTTGGTCAAGTGGGCCATGCGGCTCAAATTGCAAAAAGTTAACTTGCACGTCTTTACGGACGGTCGCGATACGGCGCCCTTCCATGCGGCCAAGCTGATTTCCGATTTGGAGCGCATCTTGCCGCCGTCGATCCGCATCGCCACCATTTGCGGGCGTTTTTACGCCATGGACCGCGATCGCAACTGGAACCGCACGGCCCTGGCTTACCATGCGGTCGTGCACGGCGAAGGTTTGGTGGCGCGGTCGTCGCTCGAAGCCGTGGAAGCGGCGTACGCGCGCGGCGAAAGCGACGAATTCATTTTGCCCACCACCATCAGCGGTACCCAGGGCGTCATCAACGATCACGACGCCGTGATTTTCTGGAACTTGCGTTCCGATCGGGCGCGCCAACTCATCAAGCCGTTCATCGAGCCGGATTTCGAACGCCGTGAAAAGCATGCCTTCAAACGTAAACGCAAGTTGCGCGATTTGTTCTTCGTCACCATGACTGAATTCGGACGCCAAATCGACGGCGCGGTCGCAGCTTTCCCGCACCAACCGCTTTCGGGCACCGTAGTAGAAGCTTTGCGTTCATTGAAACAGATATACATTTCGGAATCGGAAAAATACTCCCAGGTCACATACTTCATGAACGGGGGTTCGGATAGGCCGCGTTTTGGCGAGGAACGTTTGCGCATTCCGTCGGCCAAAATATCTTCCTTCGACCGCATGCCGGTGATGCGCGCCCCGCAAGTCGCCCGGGCCATAGTCAATTCGGTCAACAAGGGTTATGATTTCGTCTGCGCCAATTTCGCCAATCCGGACATGGTCGGGCATACGGGCAATTACCAAGCCACCAAACTGGCATGCGAAGCCGTGGACGCGGTTTTGGAGCCGATCGTAAAAGCGGTGCGCAAGAAACGCGGCGCTTTATTGATCACTTCGGATCACGGCAATGCCGAAGAGGTTGTTGACGTGCATGGCGGCTTGGATACCCACCATAACGCCAATCCCGTTCCGTTTTTGGTGGCCATAGACGTTTTGAAGTCGGCCAAGGCGCGTAGCGGGAGTTTGGCCGACGTGGCCCCGACCGTGTTGTATCTGTTGGGGGTGGAGGCGCCGAAGGAAATGAAGGGACACAACCTGCTGAAGTGAAAACAGACTCAAGAATCAAGATGCGAAATAGTTCCGATATATGAGGCCTAAACCTGTAGTCTTAATCGTCATAGACGGTTTCGGCATAGCGCCGGATGCGGAGGGCAATGCCGTCACACGGGCCGCGATGCCGGTTTTTAAGCGTCTTATAGAAACCTATCCCGCCATGACCGTACGCGCTTCCGGCGAGGCCGTGGGTTTGTCGTGGGGGCAAATGGGGAACTCGGAAGTGGGGCACTTGACCATCGGCGCGGGGCGCATCTTTTTCCAGAGTTTGCCGCGTATCAACATGTCCATCGAGGACGGGACGTTTTTTCAGAACACGGCTTTTTTGCACGCCATCGAACACGCCAAACAAACCGGCGGCACGCTGCACCTCATGGGCTTGTGTTCGCCTGGCGGCGTGCATGCGCATCTCGACCACCTGTACGCTTTGTTGGACTTGTGCAAACGCCAGCAATTCGAACGCGTGGCCATCCATGCCTTTTTGGACGGACGCGACACGATCTTCAACAGCGCGGCCGGTTTCGTCGGCGAACTCGAACAGAAGATTGCGGAACTTAAAGTCGGGGCCATCGCCACGCTCGGCGGCCGCTATTACGCCATGGACCGCGACAACCGTTGGGACCGCGTGCAAAAAGCGTACGACGCCATGGTCAAGGGCGAAGGCCCGCGCGCGGCCAGCGCCAACGACGCGGTCCAAAAATCATACGCGGCCGGGGTGTTCGACGAGGAGTTGGTGCCCGTGGTCATCGAACGCGACGGCCAACCCGTGGCTACGGTCAAGAACGGCGATTCGCTGATTTTCTTCAACTTCCGTCCGGACCGCGCCCGCGAAATCACCAAGGCCATGGCGTTGCCCGAGTTCGACAAATTCCCGCGCACGGCCATCGGCGACTTGCTTATGGTCACCATGATGGAATACGAAAAGGATTTGCCTGTCGAAGTGGCTTTTCCGCCGCAGGCCGTGGACACGTGTTTGGCCAAAGTCGTGTCGGACGCGGGCTTGCGCCAACTGCACATCGCGGAAACGGAAAAATACGCGCACGTCACTTTCTTCATGAACGGCATGCGTGAAGAGGAGTATCCGGGCGAAGACCGCATCATCATCCCGTCGCCGCGCGTCTCCACTTACGACAAGGCGCCGGAGATGGCCACGCCGCTTATCGCGGACCGCGTGGTCAAGGAAATCGCGGGCGCGCAATACGATTTGATCCTCATGAATTTGGCCAATCCGGACATGGTGGCGCACACGGGCAATATGGAAGCCACGGTCAAAGCCCACGAATCAGTGGATAAGGCCTTGGCCAAGATCTCTGACGCGGCGCTGGCCGTGGGCGGCGTGGTGCTTATCACGGCCGACCATGGAAATTCGGAGGAGGTGGTGAACCTGACGACGGGCGCGGTGGACAAGGAGCATTCGACCAATCCCGTGCCGTTCATCATCATCGGCAAGCAATTCGAAGGTTTGCGCGCGCCTTCGGGCGACGTAATCGGCGGGGATTTGAGCCTGACGCCGCCGGTCGGCATGTTGGCCGACGTGACTCCGACCATCCTCAAAATCATGGAGCTCCAACAGCCGGAGGTGATGATCGGCAGACCGCTTATTTGATTTTTAAGATTATAAGATTCATAAGATTTATAAGATTTGGGGTAGCGAATATCCAGGATTCTGAATTGAAGATTTCGGATTGCCGTAAATTTTATGAATCTTACAAATCTTATGAATTTTATGAATTAAATCCGTATGCCCGAACTTCCCGAAGTCGAGACCGTCGCCCGGCAATTGGACAAGAAGCTGCGCGGCACGAACGTCGCCTCGGTGGAGCTTTTGCAGACGGGGCGCGAGACGCCGACGGGCAAAAAATTCATCCACGCGTTGGTGGGCAAAAAAATCAAAAACATCGCGCGCCGCGCCAAACTGCTGGTGTGGAATTTCGAGGACGGCACGGCCATGCTCGCGCATCTCAAGATGACCGGCCGTTTTGTGTTCGTGGACGCGGACTACAAACCGGGCAAGCACGATCGGGCAATATTTATTTTCAAGCCGGTCGCAGTGTGCAGTCGCAGTCCAGGCCGGGCACTAGGCACTGGGCGCGATGCGCTTCCGCGCCTGGTCTGGTCCGACGTGCGCAAATTCGGTTTCGTTAAATTCGTGAAAGCGCCGGAGCTGAAAACGGTTTTGTCGTGTTACGGTCCCGAACCGCTCCAGACGCAAGCCCATGGGTTGGCCGAACGTTTAAAAACGCCAAAGGGAAGGAAGGTTAAGGCCGCGTTGCTGAACCAGGAGGTCATCGCGGGCGTGGGCAACATCTACGCGGACGAAGCTTTGCACCGCGCCAAGATCCGGCCAACGCGTCGACTCGGGACTTTGTCCGAAGACGAGCGTTTGCGGTTGGCCAAAGAAATCAAGAAAATTTTGTGCGAATCCATCGACCAAGGCGGCACGAGCGCTAACGATTATGTGGACGCGAGCGGCAAGAAAGGCAACTTTTTGGGATTCTTGCGCGTGTACGGTCGCGGCGGTGAAAAGTGCCGCGATTGCGGAACGGAAATAAAACGTATCGTAATCGGTCAACGCGGGACGCATTATTGTCCGGGGTGCCAGAGATGATAGCCGTCGGTCGACGGTACGGGACGGAGGAGATGGTCTCCGCCAAAGGCGGATGCGCCTCTGACGCAGACGGTCGACGGTCGGAAGTCGGGACGGTGTCGCGAGCAAACCCTTGACATAACGAGGGTTTTTTGATATAAAAGCGCGCATGAGGTTTTTCCTCATGGTCGGGGGAAGGGTGCCCAGCCCCCATCTTATTCACCGCCACAGCGTGAACGCCATCGCCGGCGGCCTCGTGGTGCACCGGTCGACCACCCTGTAGAAGGGCGTCGTCGGGTGTCCGTGGATACGCGAAAACATCGGTGACAAACCAAAGAGGCGGAGCGGGGGGAGGCGAAAGTCCAGAGGAGAGCGCCGGAGCCAAACCAACCGGCTTGGACCATCGCCGAAACCCGTGAAACCTTTTTTCGGCGGAAACCGATGCGTCGCGCGTCTGCGGACGGTAACCTGGCAGGGGTCGGCTCTGCTCCCGGGTGCGGCCGGGTATGGGCAAGCCTGTGGCCACCGCTCTGGCCTAGGCACAATCTTCCGAAGTCCGACGCTTGTCGGCTTCTTTTTTATAACAAAAACCCCGAAAGGTTCGGGGCATGTTTAAACTCCGGGGAGTTTATTGGGCGGCCTCGGTGGTTTCTTCCGGAGCCTGCACGGGTTCCTCCGTGGGTTGGGTTTCGACTTCCGGGGTTTCCTCCGGAGCCGGGTTCATAGTCTGTTGGTCGTCCATAGACTCTAAAAATGAACATGAATTAGTCGTTTAATGATGCACGGCAATACAAAAAAGCGCAAGTCTTCGATCCAATTTTTTTATTTTGCTACGGTGCATGTTAAGATGACGCCATGTCGACCAAACAAAATGCGATAAAAATCGTAGACGCATTGCGCAAACGCTATCCGCAGAAGCCGGACATGGATTTGGGCAATGCGGACGATTCGCTCATCGCCACCATCATGAGCGCGCGCACCACGGACGCGCAGGTGCTCAAGATGTTCCCCGGATTCCGGCGCAAGTTTCCGACATGGAAAAAATTAGCGTCCGCGGATTTGCGCGACGTCGCGGCCGCCATGAACACCATTGGCCTGTACCGCAACAAGGCCAAGTCGCTCAAAGCGTTGGCGCGAAAAATCATCGCGGATTTCGACGGCAAGGTGCCGCGTACCATGGATGAATTGGTGACCTTGCCGGGCGTAGGCCGCAAAACTGCGAGTTGCGTTCTGGCGTACGCTTACGGCGTTCCGGCAATCGCGGTGGACACTCACGTGTTCCGCATCGCGCACCGTCTCGGTTGGTCAAAAGGCAAGACTCCGGAAAAGGTTGAATATGACATCAAAAAGATTTTGCCCGAAAAACTGTGGAACGACGTCAACCGCACCATGGTGCGTTTTGGACGCGAGATTTGCGTCGGCGGCAAGAAACCAAAATGTTGGTTGTGTCCGGTGGCCAAATGGTGCGTGTTCGCGCCAAAGATAAACAAACCGTCACATTAACTTGGAATACGTCATGCCGAACTCGCGTCGCCCGCTGTGGTCGAGCTGAGCTCGACGAAAGAGGGTTTCGGCATCTACCACTTCAGATTGTAAACGAGATCCTGAAACTGGTTCAGGGTGAAGAATGGTCGAGGTCTGACAGTGGCGGCGCAAGAATGACAAAAATTTTTTTTGGTGATAAAATCCATACATGACCGAAGTTCAGGTCATTGAAACCGTTCAAAGGATCTTTTTGGCGTCAACGGCAGGAGAATGGGCCGCCATCGCGTTAGCGCGCGCGTGGATTTTTTTATACGCGCCGCTGGTGGCGTGGCTGTGGATTTCCGGAACCAAACGCGAACGCCACGCGGCTAGCGAGGTCATGTGGTCGGTGTTGTGGGCGTTGCTGTTGGGTGAATTCCTTTCGTTGATCGTTTTGCGCGTGCGTCCGTTTTTGGACGTGCCAGAAATTATCGCTTTGATTCCGCCGCCGCTTACCAGTTCCTTTCCGTCGTTGCACACGGCCGCGTCCACGGCCGTCACGCTGACCATGTTTTCGGTCAACCGTATCGCGGGTTGGGCTGGCGTCATCGTGCTGATCGGAGTCGCCTTGGGCAGGATAGCCGCCGGCGCGCATTACCCGTCGGATATTCTGGGTGGCTTGTTGATCGGATTCTTAGGTTACGCTTTAGTCAGGTGGGGGCATCGGGCCGTGCGCACACGCATCGCGATGACACAGAGGCGACTTGGGTGAAAAATTCAAACAACAAACAGCAAGCGCTAGGGAGCGAAGATTGAGAGGAAAATTTTGCTGTTTGCTGTTTGGAATTTGTTGTTTTACAGTATCGTTGATTGGTTTATGAAATACTTTCTCTTGGCATTGGGCGTGTTGGTGGTTGGGGCGGGTCTTTTTTTGGCTTGGTTCGTGCCGGTCGCGTTTTTGGGTTCGCCCACGCAACAGACGGTCCATGTGGCCTTGGATGAAAACGCGACCGCTGACGACGCGTCCCGAATTTTGGCGAGCAAAGGAGCCATCGCTTCGGCCTGGGGCTATCGCGTTTACGCCGTGATCGACGCTACGGCCAAGCGTCCCAAGGCCGGCGAGTATGATTTGGCACTCGGTTCTTCGTACCGCAACATCGCGCGCCAATTGGCGCTCGGTCCGGCGCGCAACGAGACCGAATTCAGGTTGCTCGAGGGACAAACGCTGGACGACGAAAAGGCGCTGCTCATCGAACGCGGCGTGTCCGCGGTGTCGGTGGGGGATTTGATCGGCGATCCGGCGCGCGACAAACCGTTCGCCAAAGCGTTGCGCGAGCAATTCGCGTTCCTAAAGGATTTGCCGGAGGACGCCACGCTCGAAGGCTATTTGTTCCCGGACACGTACCGCGTCTGGCAAGACCAATTGCCGCTCGGTTTGGTGTTGAAGCAACTCAACCGTTTTGCCGACATATCGGAAGGGTATGCGGACAAGGCCAAGGCCCAAGGCCGGAGCTTGTCAGAAGTGGTGACGTTGGCCTCCATCGTGGAAAAGGAAGGCCGGACGCTGGAAGAAAAAAAGGTCATCGCGGGCATTTTTCTGAACCGCATCAAGGGCAACATGCGCCTGCAGTCGGACGCCACGGTGAATTACGCGACCAAGGCCGGCCGCGCGCGGCCCACGCTCGACGACCTCGAGAACGATTCGCCATACAACACGTATCGCCACGACGGTTTGCCGCCCGGCCCCATCTGCAACCCGGGACAGGATTCGCTCGAGGCCGCGCTCAATCCCACGCCCAGCGAATATTATTATTATTTGCATGACGACACGGGAAAAATATATTACGCCAGAACCATCGAAGAACATCGGGTGAACCGGTCCAAAGCGTATGGGGAGTGAACTTGAGTTGTTTGTAAAGTTGGAAAATCCATAAGGTTCGTAACGTTGAATGCAGCGCGAAACGTAGTAGACATACGAACTTTACGAACGTTATAAACGTTATGAACTTTAAAAAAAGACCCTCTTGGGTCAGTTTTTGAGTAGGGCGGCGATGGAGTCCGGAATCGGGCCCAGACGACGTTTGAGTTCGGCATGGTGCTCCAACAAGGTCGGCCATATGGGCAGGCCGGCTTGCGTGAAATATCGGTAGCTGAACGCGTCCAAAACAAGATTGGCCATGTTGAGTTCGCCGGCATGGAGCAGATGTTCCAGCACTTGGCGTCCGGGGTAGTCCGCGACCGGGCGCACAATGTCAGCTACGCGCAGTACGCGGGTGAGCGTGGGCAGATCCGGATCGTTCAACATGTGGCCGCGGATGGCGCTGAGCGTTTCCGCGTCCAAGCCGGGGAACAGGCGTTTGGCTAAGACGGCGCCCGCCGGGTCGTGCAGGTAGATTTCGTGCCGGCAATTTTCGGGCAAATCCCGCCACCAAACGGGGTCGTGGGCGCGAACCAGTTCGACCATGTTGGCGAACGGTAGCTCCTTGCCGATGTCGTGCATCAAGCCCGCGAACGCGGCTTGGTTCTTGTCGAGGCCATACTGTTTGGCCACGCGGCCCATTTCTTCGGCCACGGCCAAGCTGTGTTTGGCGCGTTCTGGCGACAGGTTGTCTAAGACGTGCGTACGCGCGGCGGACATGGGATATGTGGAAAGGGCCATGGCGTCTCCTGTTTGACCGATTTGACGGCAAGACATAATCATGTTTTTTCCGGTTTTGTCAATGGTGGCGCCAAAGAAAAACCCCCTGTATTGGGGGGTTAGGCGAGCGATCGGACGAAGAAGTCGCGCGTTGGGCGCACTTCCGCGCTCAGACGTCGAATTTTTTCCTGGTACACGGGATGCACGGGTATGTTCCGCTCCAAGAAATATTCGACGGTCCAAGTGTCCGCCAGGAGTTCGGCGTGGTCCAGACGGCCGGCCATGAATTCGCGGTCGAGTTTGTCGCGGCCCGGGTAGTCGCAGACCGGTGCCGTCAAGTCCGCCACGTGCAAACACCGTGAAAGCAGCGACATGTCGAGATGGTTGCCCGCGTGCTGCTCTATGGCCAGGACCACGTCCCGGTTCGGATATTCCCAGAGTTTGCGCATAATGACCGCGCCTGCCGGGCCGTGCAGGTAGGTGTTGACGCGGTATTTTTCCGGCAACTTTTCCAGGGCTTCGGGATAGAACTTGCCTAAAAGGCGCAGCAGTTCTTGGTCCGGGAGTTCCTTGGCCACGTCGTGCATAAGGCCGGCCCAACGGGCGGCTTCGGCATCCAAGTCGTATACGGCGGCCGCGCGTTCCATGGCGCGGCACACGCCTTGGCAATGCATGAACCTATCGGTCGTCAGGTGTTGGTGAAGGTGCTGTCTGCAGGCTTCGAAGATTGGGGCCATGTTCCCTCCAGACAAGGGACAATTGAAGCACCGGGCAAGTAAATTGTCCAGATTGTCGCTTGGCGAACGGGCTGGTATTCTCCGCGGTGCCGGTCGGAGGTCGGAAGTCATGAAATGGTAAGTCGTGCTCTCCAGATTACGAATTCCGGCCGTTGCAATCTCCGACCATCCGACTTCCGACGTCGGACTTTAGTGCGTATGTCCATCGATTTCCAAAAAGAATTGAACCAAGAACAGCTTGATGCCGTGCTGCACGGGGACGGGCCGTGTTTGGTGTTGGCCGGCGCGGGTTCGGGCAAGACGCGGACCGTCACGTACCGCGTGGCGCACCTTATCGAACGCGGCACTGACCCGGCGTCCATCCTGCTTTTGACTTTCACCAACAAAGCGGCGCGCGAAATGTTGGACCGCATCGGCGCCCTGGCCGGACCTGCGGCCAACGGCATTTGGGGAGGCACGTTCCATGCCGTGGCCAACCGGCTTTTGCGCGCGTTCGCGCGCGATTTAGGATACACGCCGTCGTTTTCCATTTTGGACGAGGACGACGCGCGCAGCCTGATGAAAGCCGTGCTCAAGGACGCCAAAATCGACCCCAAGGCGCGACGTTTCCCGTCGCCGGCCGTGCTGCAATCCACGTACTCGTACGCGCGCAACACGGGATTGGCGTTCAAGGAGGCGGTGGAGGAGAAGTGCGGCAATTTTTTGGATTGCCTGAACGACATGGAGTTCGTGTGGCGCATGTATCAGGAACGCAAAGCCCAGGCCAACGCCATGGATTTCGACGACCTGTTGTGGAATTGGTTGCGCCTCATGGAGACCAGGCCGGACGTGGCCGACCAGATTTCGTCGCGGTTCCGTTGGGTGTTGGTGGACGAATACCAGGACACGAACGCGCTTCAGGCGCGCGTGGTCGGGCATTTGGGCAAGACGCACGGCAACGTGTTCGTGGTGGGCGACGACGCCCAATCCATTTATTCGTTCCGCGGCGCGGACGTCAAAAACATTTTGGCCTTCCCCAAGCAATGGCCGGGCGCCAGGATTTTCAAGTTGCTCTCCAATTACCGCAGCACGCCCGAGATTCTGGACGTGGCCAACGCCAGCCTCAAGAACAACGCCTCGCAGTTCGAGAAGGACTTGATCGGCTTCAAGACCAACGGCGCCAAACCCACGATCATCGCGTGCCCGTCGGCCAAAAGCGAAGCCGAGTTCGTGGCCGACGCCATGTTGGCGCTGCGGCACAACGGCGTGGCGCTCGGCAACATGGCCGTGCTGTTCCGCGCCGCGTCGCACTCGCAGGCTTTGGAATTCGAACTCATGAAACGCGACATCCCGTTCGAGTACCGCGGCGGCGTCACGTTCTTCATGCGTGCCCACGTCAAGGACGCGCTCGCGTATCTGCGTTTGGTGGAAAACCCCAAGGACGAAGCCGCTTGGTTGCGCGTTTTGGGTTTGCAGCAAGGCATCGGCGCCGCGTCCGCCTCGCAAATACTGGCCAGCATGCGCGCCTTGCCCGAGCCCGAACACGTGTGGCTCGAGGGTGCGGTGTCCGTGCCTACGCGCGCCGCGACCGGCTGGAGGTTGGCCTCGGGTTTGCTGGTTGATTTGCGCGCGGACGCGGCGCCCGGACGCATGGTGCGCGCCGTGCTGGCGCATGAACCGTACCGCGCGTATTTGGAAAGCGAGTATCCGGACTACAAGGACCGCGTGGCCGACTTGGAACAACTGGCCGTGTTCGCGGACGGTTACCCTGACGTCAAATCCTTTTTGGCCGACATCACGCTGGACGACGCGGGTTTCGTCAAAGCCGGCGGCTCAAGGGACGCGGGACGTGCGACGCGGGACGAGGAAAAAGTGGTGCTGTCCACCATCCACCAAGCCAAAGGTTTGGAATGGGACACGGTGTTCGTCATCCATCTGACCAACATGGGCTTTCCCAATCCGCGCGCCCTGGAAGGCGACGGCAATATCGAGGAGGAGCGGCGGCTGTTTTACGTGGCCGTGACGCGCGCGCGCAACCGCCTTTACCTCTCGTATCCGCAGACCATGGGTTATGACGCGATGTCGTTTTGCCGGCCGTCCATGTTTTTGGACGAGATACCGCCGCACATGACCGACCGCCAAGCCGTGGCCCAACCGTCATGGGCGCAATCTTCGGGTTTCAGATCCGGACGCGCGTCAGGGGACGCGGAGTGGTCGGACGACGGCGGGGAACAACGTTGGTCGGACGAGGGCGACGGCTACGGCGGCGAAGACGGCGTCATCAGCGTGGACCGATACGGCGAGCGGTCGTATGGAGGCGGACGTCCGGCTGTACGCGCCAGCGAGCCAAAGCCTTCGACTTCGATTTGGAAAAAATCCACACCCGCCAAACCGCAACCGCGGACGTCGTTTTTGCGCGACGTGGACGATTTGTAGGGTGCGTTTGCGGTGTCCGGCCTTTGTTTGGTAACGTACGGTCCGTATGAATTTGGCGTACATGCCGCTCTCCGGGCAACCTGACCGCCTGTGCGACCTGATCGCGGCCGGCATCAGCGACGAATATTTGAAGCGCGACGCGGAATCGCGCGTGCGCCTGTCCGTCTCCGGCGGGCACGGCGCGTTGTTCGTGTGCGGCGAAGTGGTCTCGGCCGCGGATTTTGACGTGACGCATCTGGTCCAGCGGCTGCTTGGCCAGCATTGCATCCACGAAGGCGTGGAGCCTTTCATCTCCATCGAAGCGGCCGACAGTTCGCAGGTCGGATGGTTGCGCGAAAAATGCCCGCGTCCGGTGGTGGGTTTTGGGTACGCCACCCACGAAAGCAAAACCGGTTTGCCGCGCGTGGCCCATGCGGCGCGTTTGGTCGCCAGGCTATTGTCCGACAAGCGTCTCGACGACCCGGATTGGTTTTGGTTGGGTGCGGCCGGGTCGGTGAGCGCGGAAGAGTTGTCCGGTCGCTTGTGGGTCAACGTTACCGTGGACGGCGGCAACCGGCCCGTGGAATCGATACGGGATTCGGTGCAAGGCTTGTGCGCGATCTGGCCTGAACTTACCGAAGCGCGGCTCGAAACCAATCCGTTGGGCGCATCAATCCAAGCCGGCCTCAAGACGTCTTTCGGCCAATCTGGCATTGCGCTCCAACCTTACGGCCGCGCCTTGCCAGCGGTTTTCAACGCGGCGGGTTCGGATTGGCACGATGGCCGCTTTTTGGCCGACGCTTTGGCCAGGCAAACGGCGTTGCGCTTGGTGCGCAAAGGCAGCCGGGCGGCGTTCGTACGTTTACGTTACGACGCCGGGGAACGGCGGCCTTCCGGCATTTGGGCACGCGACGAGGCGGGGCGCGACCTGTCTCAAGCGACCAAAGAACTAATTGTGGATTTGGACCAACTGTCGCAGGAGTGGCGACGACCGGGTTTGATGACCGAAGCGGTCCGTTGCCTCATGGTCGGCAATGAGGTTTTGCCGTGGGAAAACGCTTAAGATATTATTTTGGTATAAGTCATATAGCTTTATTATGAGTATAGAAAAAGCGGCGTTGGAACAAATGAAAAAACGCATACCTTCGAAAAAACCGACGCCCGGAGAAAAGGCCGAACTCAATAGCGTTGGCGAGACGGCCAAAATCGCCGAACAGGCGGCTAAAGACAAGTTCGTGGTCAAAATGCTCAATAAATTCGTCGAACGCGCAGACGATACGGACAAGCTTGAAGGCAAAGCCACCAATGCGGTACGTGCGGTTTGGGATAAATTACCGGCCCGACTCCAACGGGGTTTGATAGATCCAAGAACGCGCGGGGCGATTCATGTAACCGTCGGTGCGTGGACTGGATTAAGCCCGGTAGTCGAGGGGTTCGACACCTTGGTCAAGCTGGGTTTGTTGGACCTGAAAAAAGGCGCCATAGCCAACCAGAAAGAAATTGAAGAAATGATAAACGATGAACGAGTTATGAATAAGTATGTGGGTGAAATAGGCGCTTTGGTTACCGCAGGAGAAGGCAAGCCGATTTTTGATTTGATAGAGAAGGCCAAGGAGGCCGGGCGTGATTTGACGTCGGGCGCGCGAAAACACCTGGAAGAGGTTCGTCAACGCAGGGCGTCTAAAGAGAGCGTGCGCAAGCTTTCCGAAGTGGAAAAAGCGGAACAGTTGGATAAGCTTAGCAAAACGCGGGCCGATATAGCCGGGTCAAAAGCTTCACGCAGCAAGGGCGGATCCGTTTGATTTTTTATCCACTCCCGTTTTGCGCGGCCCGTTGTTACAATGCGGCGGCTATGAGGAACACCACATACATCGCATTGGCAGGCGCCATGGCTGCGCTTGTCTCGTTCGGTTTGGGTTGCGGACCAACCGAATCCCCGGTTTCGCTCGACAAGTATCCGGTGCCGCAAGCTCCGGCGCAAAACGACCAACTGGTCCCGCCCGCCGGGCAAGAAACGTCGGCTGCGACATCGACCGAACAGACGGCGACCACCTCGCCCGCGGCTTTGCCCACGACGTCCACGCCGCCAGTGCCTCCTAACCCACCAACCTCAACCACCATGACCCAACCAGAGACTTTGGCCTTCCCCGGTGTCTTGCCGGAATCTGAATTGGCCAACAAACAGATTCGCATCAAGACCGACAAAGGCGACATCGTGTTCGAATTGCTGCCCAAGGAAGGCCCCAAAGCCGCTTCGAATTTTTATTATCTGACCGGCAAGAGGTTTTATGACGGTTTGACGTTCCACCGCGTGGAACCCGGCTTCGTGATCCAAGGCGGCGATCCGCAGGGCACGGGCGTAGGCGGTCCGGGCTACCAATTCGAGGACGATAAGGTCAATTTGTCGTACAACGAAGGCATCGTGGCCATGGCCAACGCCGGACCCAACACCAACGGTTCGCAATTCTTCATCATGTTGGCCGACAACCCGCTGCCGCCCAAATACAGCGTCTTCGGTAAGGTGGTTTCTGGCATGGACGTGGTCAAGAAGATCGCGGTCGGCGACAAGATGTTGAACGTGACGGTCGAGCCGTTGAAGAAATAGGGGGAAGACGGTAGACGGTAGGGGCTATCAAATAAAGATAAGATGAACGGCGCGGAAACGCGCCGTTTGTGATGGGATTGAAATTTTGTTAAGATGATGGGCAGTTATGAAGAAGAAACTGATCGTCGTGGCCGCGGTGGCAATCGTGGCCGCAGGGGGATTGTATTTTTCTCGCCATTGGCTGGCCGACAGGTGGTACGAACTGAACCGGCCGACTTTGCCTTCGGCCAAGAACTTCGACCAGACGCCGACCGGCCAAGCCGGCCATTCGTCGGCTCCGCCTTCGCCCATCGAGGGCGGCATGGCGTCTTCCGAACACTACACTTTGGATTCGAACCCGCAGGACGCGTCCAGGCCTTTGGATCCGCTGGCCAACTTCGCGGCCATACCCGACGAAACCAATTTGGCCGTGCCTTGGATTAGCCAAGCGCCGTTCGCCAACTGGGACATGCCATACCAAGAAGCCTGCGAAGAGGCGAGCATGATCATGTTGGACGGGTTTTTCAAAAAAACGCCAAAAATCACTCCGCAACAGGCGGACGAGGCCATCCAGAAGCTCGTGACTTATCAAAATAAAGTCAGGGGCGATTACAAGGATACGAACGCCGAGGAAACGGCCAAGATTTTGCGCGACTACTTCGGTTACAAGGACGTGCGCGTTTTGAGCTTTGACACGTCTGACGACATCCGCAACATCGTGGGGCGCAGCTTCCCGGTCATCATTCCTTTTTCGGGCAAAGATTTGGACAATCCAAACTTCAGGAACGGCGGACCTCTGTACCACATGCTGGTCGTGAAGGGTTATACACAAGACGGCTTGTTCATCACCAACGACCCGGGTACGCGCAAGGGCGAAGAGTACGTGTATACCTTCCAAAAAATCGTTGACGCGGCGCACGACTGGAACGGCGGCGATGTGAAACAGGGCGAGAAGGTGATGATTGTGGTCGTAGAATAAACGTCCCGCGTCGCACGTCCCGCGTCCCTGGGACGGTGCGACGTTGCGACGAGCGACGATGCGATTTTGCATATGTCTCCTCAAAACAAAGTCTTATCCTTAACCGCGTTGATTTTGGTTTTGGCCGGCGCCATCGCCGGCATCATGTATTTCAGGGGGAGGATGCAGAGCGACGATCGAAGGTCGAAGGTCGATGAGGTTGCGGACGGACTTTCGGACCATCGGACCGAGCCCTCGGACCTTCGGACGTCTGGCCCGTCATCAACTGACGAGATTTGGTCGAGCGTAGCCGTGGACCAAGAATTCGCCAATCCGTTCACTTTCAAGATGCAGACGCCGTTCAAGGCGGCTACTTGGAACCTGCAGGACGCCAAAGGCAACGTCGTGGCTTCGGGTTTCGTGTCGGCTACGGGCACGGTCGAAGTCGTGGCTTGGTATGACGAGGTCCCCAAATCAAAAACCGGATGGTTCAACATCGCGGACGCCTTATCGTCGGCCATGCCTCCATACAGGATTCCGGTGAGACTCAAGACGCAAACGGAAACCGTGGAAGCGTATTTTTTGAACGCGAACAAATCCGCAGGCCGGGATTGCGATCAGGTTTTTCCGGTCAAACGCCAAGTGGTCAGCACGGGTGGCAATCTATTGGATCATTATCAAGCGGCCTTGGTCCAACTCCTTAAGGGTCCGACGGTTGAAGAGCGCGCCAAGGGTTATGCCACGGCTTTGCCGCAAGATGTCACGGTGACGCGCGTCGGCCAAGACGAAAGCGGCAGGTATATCGGCGATTTTGACGGTAAGCTTTTTGCCGGCGCGGAAGACGCGTGCCGCCGCACTTCCATCAAAGCCCAAATCCAAGAGACGTTGAAGACCGTGCCTTTGCAGGGCAGGACGCTGGACGGAAGGGTTTACGTCCAAGGCCAAGAGGTGGAGTTTTGAGACAATACTATTGTCCCCCGAGGGAAGTCGGAGCGACGAGGGATTTTCATGTCAGAACCCCTGCAGAGAGCATTAATAAAACAATACCACCATCCTTCGTCGGACTTGGGGTCGGTCGTAATGGCATAAAGCGTTAAGGTTGATTATTTGTTATACTAGACCGGATATGAAACACACCAGTCTGATTTTGGGCATGGCGGTTTTGGCCATGCTGACTTTTAGCGGCTGTTCGTTGTTTCCCTCGGATACGAGCCGTCCGGTAATGCGCTATCCGGCACGGCCAGCGCCCGCTTATCCGGTGCCGGCTTATCCAAAAGAGACCCCGTCTGACACGTCGGTGACGTCATCGCCGGTAACGAACGGCGGCACGGACGTAATCGAACAAATCGCCATGGACAAGAAAGCTTGCGAAGCCGCGCGTGGGCATTGGAACGAATGCGCTTCACCCTGCCGCAACGATCCGGACGCCAAGGTCTGCGTCATGTCGTGCATGGCGGTCTGCGAATGCGGCGGTTTTCCGGGCTTCGGTTGTCCGGCTGGTTATGAATGCACGGATTTTGTGCCAAAAGGCGCGATTGACGCTTTGGGCATCTGCAAACCCCAAATCCCCATGACATTCAACGAATTTAAAAGTTCAAAATATACGCCAACATCCGTGGTCGTACAGGGTAGGCTGGAGAACGGCAACGTCAGCGTAAATAGCCCGAAGTTTCTTTTTTACGGAACGACTACGGTTTTCGAAAACCAGTTTTCGTGGCGCGTGAAGGACGGCGCGGGAAAAATTATCGCCCACGGGCAGGCTCAAACCGACAGTCCGGACATGGGCGTGCCGGGAGCTTTTAGGGTCACGGCTGAATTGAAGACCATTCCCACGGCCGATGGAGGAAAATTGGATATATATGACAATTCCCCTAAAGATGGGGCGGAACAGATTCTGGTGTCGGTGCCGCTGAACTTTGAGGTTTTGATAAAATAACCATGGCGGGTTCGGCCATTGAAAAAATCCATTGAATGTGATATAGACATGCATCCATGAACCGCAAAACTTTGGTCGCCGTCGCGCTGGTCGCGGGCCTTATCGTGGGCATTTGTGCCGCGATTTTGGCGTTGCCCCAATGGGCGCAAACGCAGATGGGCGCGGGCGTGGACGTTTCGGCTTACGTGCCTGACCATGGGCAGGGAGGGGATGGAGGCGATAATGACCAATCACCAATAACCAATGACCAATCTGGGGGAGGGAATGACCAATCACCAATAACCAATAACCAAATTGGATCAGTGCCGAAGGAGATTTTGGATGCGGTGTTCAAAACCAAGGAAGAGTGGACCGTGCCGACGGGCACGCGCGTCCTGCTTATGCCGCACCATTTGGTGGCCGCGCGCGAAATCGCGTCCTTGGTTTCGGCCACGCCCAAACCCAAGGTCGTGCATCTGGTCGTGCCTGACCATTTTGGCGAATGCCGCGTGGCCGTATGCTCCGAATGGTTCGAAAAAGAGCACGCGCTTACGGGACTTATTCCGTTCATGCGCCGCGCGTGGGGCGACAACGTAGAGGTCGTGCCGTTCGTAGTCAGTCCGGACGCCGCTGACGCAAAGACCAAAGTTTTGACCGATTATCTGATTAACGAGTTGAAAAACAATCCGGACGCGTTATTGGTCGTGAGCATCGACGCGTCGCATTACCTGCCCGCGTGGTTGGCCGATTTCCACGACGAGATGACGGCCGACGTCATCCAAGGTTTGGCGGACAGGGAAGCCGCGGAAACGGAAATCGACTCGCCGGCCGTGTTGCGCGTGGGTTTGAAAGCCGCGCGCGAGCTCGGCTTGGGTAACGTCACCGTCCACGCGCACACCAATTCTTTGCGCATCATGAAGGCCGAGATTTCACAGGATTCGACCAGCCACTTTTTGGCGTCGTTCGCGCCGGGCTCCATCCAACCGCAAGACGCGACCACGCTGCTCGCGGTCGGCGACATCCAACTCGACCGTAACGTAGCCGCGCGCATCAAAAAATCAGGCGCGGACGGTTACGCTTTCCAGAAAATATTGGGTGCGGAAAACCGGGTATTCCGCGGACAGGACGCGGTGGTCGGGAATCTTGAGGGACCGATAGCCACCAAGAGAGGGGCGCCGAACAAAGGCGAAGTGGACTTCATGTTCGACCCCAAATTCGTCGGCGCCCTCAAGAAAGTCGGTTTCGACGCCGTTTCCCAGGCAAATAACCACACGGCCGACCAGGGCGGAGCGGCGGCCCGGGCTTCGGTGGACGCGTTGTCGACCGGCGGCCTTGCGGTCTTCGGCGGACAATACGCCGACGGACCGGACGTGGCTTACACGGTCATCGAACGCCGCGGCAGAAAAATCGCGCTCGTAGGTTTTGATACGACGTCAAAAACTTTGGACCGCCAGGCCGCTGCCAAAACCTTGGCCCAAGCGCGGGCCGCCGCGGATTTTGTGGTCGTGTTCCCGCATTGGGGCACCGAGTACCAAGCCAAACCCAACCAGGGGCAAATCGAGTTGGCGCATTGGTTCGTGGACAGTGGCGCGGACGCGGTCATCGGCGGTCACCCGCATTGGATGCAGTCGGTCGAGGTCTACAAGAACCGTCCCATCGCGTATTCGCTGGGCAATTTCGTGTTCGACCAGGATTGGTCCGCGGAAACCAAATTGGGTTTGGCCGTGGGCTTGGTGCTGTCCAAGCAGGGTAGCGAGCTCCATCTTTTCCCCATCAAAATCGAAAAAAGCCAACCCAGCTTGCTGACCGGCAAGGACCGGCAAGCCCGTTTGGACCGTCTGGCCTCGATTTCCGACAAAAGCCTGTCATCCCAGATAAAAAATGGCGTTTTAACGGCAACCGAGTGAAGGGAATCTCGAATCTAGAATCTCGAATCTAGAATCCCGAGTCCAGGTATATCAATAATCAATCATCAAACTCACTCGTAATTCGTTTCCCCCTTATGCCCAATCCCTCCAAATCCGTGGCCCCCATGCCCGTGTGGGTCATCCTGCTGGTGTTCCTGGCCGGCATTACGCTCGGCGGCGTGGTTTTTGCGGCCGCGTGGGTGATGATTTACGCGCCCCAACCCAAATCCCAAGGTTTGCCGCCCACGGTTAAGGTTTCCGACATCCTGCCAACGGACCAGGTTAAAGTGCCGACTTTTCCTGTCGTGACCAGCACGACGGACCAATCCGCCGAGAAGCGCAATCCATTCACCGCGCGTGTCGATGAACGGATCGTGGCTTTGGACGTCAAATGGACCGAACCGCGTTGGTTGACCAAAGCGGAAGCCATCGGCTTAATGACCGCTGAGCCATCTCCCAACAAGCGGGATGATGTTGAAGGTGCATTATTCAATTATTACGATCCAGAGAATACAAACGAAGACGGGAGCGAAATAATTGTACGGTCATTGGTTTGGGAAGCTGGAAAGGTAACGGCAGGTCCGGATAAAGATAACAAAATATTCATCGTGCAGAACGTTGACGAAGGTTTGGGTTATTGGTTTACGTACACATATCTCATGCAAGACGCAAAAGATCATTCGAAGGTTTACGCCATCGGTACGTCAACTTCAACTTACCAATCTTGGCAAGAAAATTTCGTCAATACATGGTCGTATGTCGGCTTTGCCGCCGACATGCCGAACGCGAGCATCAAAGGATTAGCTCTGCCCACAGAATTGATTTTGGACAACGGCAAAACCATCGACCAAGACTTCAATGGATCGGATGAGTTCGGAACGCAAAATGCTGATTATAGATTTTTGATGGAACGCGTTTCCGGTAACGTATTTACCAAAGTCGCTGAAACACGAGACGGCCACGATGTGTATGAATTGACGAGCAGAGCCAATGGTTCTGACGAGGTAACGCACGTTGGTTGTTTGTACGCATTCGGCCCTGACGGAAGGGTTTACCAATACGCATCAAACATTCCTGGCTCGCAAAGCGATTCGGAAAGTTATGGGCATGTCAAAGTCCAAAAAATAACCTGGAACGACGGTTCGGTTAACGACAAGGCTTATGACGTGCAGAAACGCACGGGTTGCGGCAGTTATGATTGCGCGGACGTCATTTCACCTTCGGTGATCGGACCCGAGGGCTCGCTCAAGGTCGTGGGAAAAACATCGGAGGGCGATAAGATTTACGAACCCGCCAATCCGGCCGAACACGATTTGGTCAAGCTGGCTTATGAGTCATGGTATTATCCAGATGGGGATAAGCCTGATATACAGGCGTTTCTAAAACAAAAGACGCACGCGGTTATCTTCTGGAAAGATGCGGTCGGACGTTGGACGTTGCTCAAGCTTCAGGATTTGATACCGCCGGCCGAATGCGGCAAGCCGGTCATTTATCTGTATCCGGAAAAGACCACGGCCGTGTCCGTCAGATTGCCGAGTTTCATCAAAGTTACGGTCAGCGAGCCGAGCTACCCGGCGATGGGCTGGAAGACTGTCGCGCAACCAAACGGCCAACTCACCATGGCCGACGGCAAGACTTACGGTTCGCTGTATTGGGAAGGTTTGGGCGTGAGTTACGAACCGCCCAAGCAAGGCTTCTTGGTCAAGGACGGCGAACAGGAATCCTTCCTTGCCGGCATCTTGCCCAAGTACGGGCTGAACGCGACCGAATCCAAAGAATTCATGGACTTCTGGTTGCCGCAGATGACGGGCGCGCCGTATTACCGCGTGTCGTTTTTGACCGACGAGTGGAGCCAAGCCGCGCCGCTCTACGTCAACCCCAAGCCCCAAACCAGCATCCGCATCTTCATGGATTGGCAAAAACTCAACGCGCCGCGCACGTTAGCCGAACCCTCGGTCGTCACCCCTGAGCGCAACGGTTTTACGCTCGTGGAGTGGGGCGGATTGCTGTATAAATGATTTAATCGTCATCGCGAGCGAGTCCGACGAACGTGGCATCAATAGATTGCTTCGGCTTTGATCTATTGCCTTGCAATGACATGAGAGTTGGTAAAGCAAAAGCGCCAAGTATGGCGCTTTTTTTTGATGGTTAAGGCGGGTTTGGCGTGGTATAATTACCCGATTATGGGCAATCCTTTCGAAACCCGTCTGCCGGAACTGGTGGAAAAACGCGAAGAGGCGTACGCGCCGCGTGAGATGGCGTTGTTGCGCCGCATGTTTCCTGGATTGTCGGAAAAATCCCCCGAAGCGAAGAGCGAAAACGCCCTTGAGGACGCACGCCGGTCGCTGCTTAGGCGTTTGATTGCCCGTTTTGACCAGAGGGACATGGCATCGCTGGAAGCCCAAGGTTTGAATTATTTTTCCGTCAAGAATCTGCGCGAACAAATACGGCGGCAGGACGGCCGTCGGGTCGGCCTTATGGCGTCCACGGATTTTGGGGTTGAGGTCTTCGTGCCCATGTCCAACGTCAGGGTCGCGCCTGGGGATTTGCGCCAAATCGATAAGTTGGAGATGCGCTTGCAAGCGAGCCATTCGAGCGACCGGGTGGTGGGCATCATCGAACGGGCCAATCCGTTCAGGGCCAGGGGTTGAAATCGGCCCCACCGCTGGACACTTCCGCCAGGACGTGATATCTTTCTGCGGCTCGTTGGTCCGGGAGGGAGGAGAGCCATGGCCAAAACCGATGACGTATTGTGTTCTTTCCAACTGGCGCGCTTGGTCGCCAAACCGCTCAACGTTTGTCCGAAGTGCGGACATGAAATCGTCCGCATCTGCCATCGTTGCGGAGGGTGCGTTTTCTGTTGCGCGTGCCACCGGCGTGACCGGAGGAGGTGGGAATATGCCGCAGGACATTGACGGTTCGTGCAGATGCACCGAATGCGGAAGCCGGGTCGACGACGAGGATTACTGCTTCGAATGCGAACAGTGCCTTGCCTGCTGTTCTTGCGATCCTGAAGTTTCGCGCATCAAGTGCCGCAATTGCAAAAGCGACATTTACGCTTCGCAGAAGTGCGAAGTCGACGGGTGCGGCGGTTGCGAGCTGTGTTGCAGCCACGCCTCTGCGCGCGACGCCGAGACCTCAGTCTGCGAATATTGCGAGAACGTTGTCGATCATGCGGACGTCTGTGGCATGTGCGGTAAGTGCAGAAGTTGTTGCGGGTGCGGTCAATGAGCATGTCCATGCCGCCGCCGCCAAAAGCATGCGCCGCGTGCCGCGCCCCCGCGGACAGCAAGCGTTTCTGCTATTCGTGCAACCGCTGTTTCGGCTGTTGCGCATGTGAACCTTATTACTCCTGGGTGTGGTGCCCCGCGTGTCCGCGCGGCTTGCGCCGCAGCGAACTGTGCGCGACTTGCGGCAAGTGCCCGGAGTGTTGCGAACACGCGAGTCAAACCGCCGCTCAATAGCCATTAAGGCTATTTTTTTATTACTAAAACACCGTCGAACGACGGTGCCAAGGTAGGTTGTGCCCGCGAACGGGCTTCAGGAGGCTTGGTTCAGGAAGGCGGCCAGGTCGTCCGCCTGCCGGGCTACGCGGTTGGCATAGGCCGTGCCGTTGCGTACGTCGATCCATTTGAGGACCTTGCGCGCCTGTTCGATGGTCATGTACAGGAATTCGCCTTCGTTGCCTTCTATTTGAAGCCCAAAGTCTTGGGCGTCGGCGAGTGCCTGCCCGAACCAGGCGAGTGCCGGGTCTTGGACTTGGCCGACCAACATGTCGTCAGTTTTGCCGGAATCTATCAGGTGCCGGATACCGGCGTGTAGACGCGAGACCGGCAGCCGGATGACGCCATGGTTGATCCGGGTGGCGCTCATCAAGGCGGCCATCCAAAAGGCCATTTCATCGCGTTGGTTGTCGGTGATCATAGCGCTGACCATGTTCCTCACTCCTTTTGCAAGATGTCGCACAGGCGCTTGGCGTGGCGACGGGCGACGTCGATGTATCCCGGGCCCATGGCGGCCGTGGCGCGGCTCAGGATTTGTTCGGCCGTGCGCGAGTCCACGAATACGTACTCGGCCGATTCGCCGTCCATGTCCACGCCCAGGGTATGGGATTTGAGCAGGGCGTCGTAGAATCCGGGCAGGGACTGGGCGTTGGGCTGACCGTTGCCGTTGGCCGTGAAGGGCACGGTGTTGTCGTCCGAAATGAGTTGCGCGGCCCGGTAGAGATCCGAGTAGCGCACTCGGAATATCCCATTTTCCAAACAGGCCGCGCCCAACACGGTCGCCAACCAAACCGCGCCATCGTCACGTCTCACGTCTTCCGTCATTTTTGCCTCCTGGAAAGGACAGTCGTCCGACGAATCGGACAGAGCGGTATTATGGGACAAACCGGTCACGGGGTCAAGGAGGAGAGAAGGATGGAAAGATGGGATGGTGGAAAGGTGGAAGGGGGGAGGCTTCCTGGGGGGCGGAACAGAGTGTATTATTCATACAATCAGGATTTCAGTCGATTTGAGTCACGCGATTCGCGTTACACGACCATGGCCACAATCTTTTCGGTCAGCGACTTCATCGCGCACGTCAATGACGTGTTGGCGCGCTCTTGGAATTCCGAAGAGTTGGCCGTGGAGGGCGAAGTCTCTGGTTTTCGCGTGAGCCAAGGCCAGTGGGTGAGTTTTGATCTCAAAGACGCGCAGGGCACGGTCAATATCTTCATGACCGTGTGGCAGCTCCGGATTCCGCTCGAAGACGGCATGCGTGTCCAGGTTTACGGTGCGCCAAAAATCTATCCCAAGTTCGGCAAATTTTCGATTTCGGCCGCGCGCGTGGAGCCGGTGGGCGAGGGCGCGCTCAAAAAAGCTTTGGCCGCGCTCAAGGCCAGGTTGGAGGCT
The DNA here is from genome assembly GCA_022703155.1 of Patescibacteria group bacterium. GTDB lineage: Bacteria > Patescibacteriota > Patescibacteriia > 2-12-FULL-60-25 > 2-12-FULL-60-25 > MWCR01. The sequence goes on from JAKLEH010000013.1 coordinate 32,152, forward strand.
GAGGGCTTGTTCGACC
>JAKLEH010000014.1 GCA_022703155.1 Patescibacteria group bacterium
TCGACGGAATGGACTATATTCCTAGTCATAAGCTAGGTTATTCCCACATTCATGAACTCCCTTTTCCGCGTTTCCGCCCGTAACCACGCCGGTCTCATATTGATGGCGGATTTGGCGACGGCCAAATCTGCAGCCCGAATCCCGAAGAGCGAAGCCCGTCATGCCGGACTTCGGACTCCGCGCTCAGGGCTGGAAGCCTTCGTCTCCCTCAAAGACGTTGCCGAACGCATGGGCCTCTCGCAGGGATTTTTGGAAGAAATAGCTACGGATCTCAAAAAAGCCAAACTCATCCAAGGCCGCAAAGGTCCGGGCGGAGGATACCGTTTGTCCAAACCGGCCAATAAAATCACGGCCGAGGAAGTTTTGGTCGCGCTCGAAGGTCCGGTGAACATGATCGGTTGCACTTGCGGTCCGTGCGACAAGTCCGGTTGTTGCAGCTCTAAATCGCTCTGGTCGTTTTTGCAACGCGACGTTTTGAAGTCCCTAAAAAAGACCACGCTGGCGGATATCGTGAAATGAATATGATGAATGAACATCGTCGCAATCGTCGCCCGTCCCGCGTCCCAAGCCCTGGGACGTTGCGACGCGGGACGCGGGACGCGTATCTGGACAATGCCGCCACCACTCCGGTCGATGCTCGCGTGGCCAAAGCCATGTTGCCGTACATGACCGAGGTTTACGCCAACCCGTCGTCTTTGCATTCGTTGGGTCAAAAGTCTGGAATGGCCGTGCGCCAGGCGCGTGAAACCATCGCGGAAATTCTGCATGCGCATGCGGACGAAATCGTGTTCACGTCCGGCGGTACCGAGTCTGATAATTTGGCCATCGTGGGCGTCGTCCAAACGGCTACGCCGCGTATCCGGGCAGAGTTTGGCGCGGACGCCAAGCCGCATGTGGTCACTACGGCCATCGAACATCACGCGATTCTTGAACCTTTGTTGCACCTGCAAAAAACCGGCGACATCGAATTGACGGTCGTGGCGCCGCAAAAAAACGGCGTGGTCAAAGCCGCGGACGTCCTGTCGGCCGTCAACGAACGCACGGTGTTGGTCAGCGTGATGCATGCCAACAACGAAATCGGCACCATCCAACCCATCGAAGAAATAGGCAAGGGCATACTCAAAATCAGAAAAAATTCAATCAGTCGCAGTGCGCAGTCGCAGTCGGCGGCTCATCCGACTTCCGACTTCCGACTTCCGACAATGTTCCCGCTATTTCACTCCGACGCCTGCCAAGCCGCGGGATATTTGGATTTGAACGTGGAAAAATCGCATGTTGATTTGATGACTTTGAACGGCGGCAAGATTTACGGCCCCAAGGGTATAGGCATGCTGTTCGTGCGTCGCGGCGTCAAACTCGCGCCTCAGGTTTTGGGCGGCGGCCAGGAGCGCGGCGTGCGCTCGGGCACGGAAAACGTCCCGGGCATCGTGGGTTTCGCGTTGGCGCTCGAGCTCGCGCAACAATTCAAGGACAAGGAATCCAAACGCCTCACGCTGTTGCGCGACCGCCTGATCGACGGCCTGTTGCGCATCCCCAAATCGCGCTTGAACGGCGACGCGGACAAGCGTTTGCCCAACAACGTCAACGTTTCGTTTTTGGACATCGAGGGCGAAGCGGCCATGCTGTATTTGGACGCCAAAGGTGTCTATTGTTCGACCGGTTCGGCGTGCGCTTCGACCGCGCTCGAACCCTCGCATGTCATCCGCGCTCTCGGCCTCTCGTACGAAGCCGCGCACGGTTCGTTGCGCTTTTCGCTCGGCCGCCATACGTCCAAGGCCGACGTGGACAAGGTCGTCAAACTCCTGCCCGGCATCGTGGAACGCCTGCGCAAAATCAGTCCGGTTAATTTGGACATGAGTTATTTTGATTGACCAAACATATTATGACTATTTGGGATGGTATCTACAAAAATTACCAACAGGGCGGAGAGGCTTGGGCCACGCTGGCCAAAGGTTTAGACCAGGACTTTTTGGATTTCGTGTCCGCGACTGAGTTTCCGACCAAATGCGCATTGGACATCGGCTGCGGTACGGGCAAGTACTTGAAGTTCCTGAAGGAAGCGGGTTTTGAGGTGCGCGGCATCGATTCGAGCGAGACAGCGGTTACGATGTCCAAGGAGCTTTTGGGCGGCGATTCGGCCGATGTAACATTAGCCGACATGTTCGAGTATGAAATTCCAAAAGAAAAATTCGATTTGGTATATTCCATCGCCACCATCCACCACGGCATAAAATCCAAGGTCGCATCGGCCATCGGCCGCATATACGAAGCGTTGTTGTCTGGCGGTTACGTTTTCGTCACCTTGCCGGACGCGACCAGCGGCAAGAATTATTGGACGACTTTCAAGGATAAGGAAGAAATCGAACCCGGAACTTATGCGCCGCTTTCCGGTCCGGAAAAGGGTTTGGCGCACAGTTTTTACGACCGTCAGGATGTCGAAAGGATGTTCGAGCGGTTCGTTGAATTGAAGATTGAGCTGGACGACAAAGGACGATGGATCATAAACGCCAAAAAACATATCGATTGATGCATATGCCCAAATCCCAAGCATCCGACGTGGTCGGCAAGTCCGCGTCCAACCAAGGCGGTTTCTATTCCGACACGGTCAAGGAACATTTTTTCCATCCCAAGAATTTCATGGAGGACGAAGCCGGATACGAAGCCGACGGCACGGGCATGGTGGGCTCGCCCGCGTGCGGCGACGTGATGCGCGTCTGGATCAAGGTCGATCCCAAGACCGAGCGCATCCTGGAGTGCAAATGGAAGACGTTCGGTTGCGCTTCGGCCATCGCGGCCACGAGCATGATGTCGGTCATGGTTTCGGAAAACGGAGGCATGACGCTTGATGCAGCTCGTGAGCTCAAACCCCAACAGATCATGGAGCGCCTGGGCGGTTTGCCGGCGCGCAAAATCCATTGTTCGGTGTTGGGCGATAAAGCCTTGCGCGCGGCCATCAACGATTATTACCGCAAGACCGGCCAAACCGAAAAGATCGAAATCGAACAAGGCCGTATCGTCGACAAGGTTTTAAAGATCACGGACCACGACATCGAAGAAGCCGTGCTCGAAGGCGCCGACACTTTGGAAAAGGTCCAGGCCAAAACCAAAGTCGGCACCGGCGACCCGGCCTGCATCCCCGAAGTCGAGCAACTCATCCGGTTTTACAAAGAGAAGTATTGCGAGATGCAGAAGGAGGACGGTAGCCAGTAGACGGTAGGGGGAGTCGACGGCTGTTGGTCGATGGTCATGTGCGGAGATGTAGAGTCGACGGTCGTTGGTCGATGGTCGAAGGTCGCGCAGACCCAAGTCAAAATGCCGACGTTGTCGGTTTTTTTGTTAAGAAAAATCCCCTGGATCGATCGCGTCGATTCAGGGGCGAGTGGTTTGAGGTTTTATTTCGTCCGCCGTCTCTCCTCTTCTTCCTTCTCCAAGAGCCTAGCCCATTCCTCGAAAGATTCGCTCACGCTGGCGCGGTCGTTGCGGTCCGCCTCAGCCTCCGCCGCGCTAAGCCAGCTCTTGAATTCTTCCGAATGCGTTTTCGCGTCCTTTTTTGTTTTAGACATTCTTTGCTCCGCTTTTAAAATTACGTTGGCAAGAAGTTCGCATATCATACGCGTTTTTTGGCTTTTGTCAAGACGCATGGCGCCCCACCGAATCGCTTATCGGTTTTTCATCTTGGTTATTTGAGGGTTGACATTTTGGCTAATTTATGATGTGCTTGGACGGTTGGTTTTGGTAAAATAAAAGTAGCAACTTGGACAAAGAACAACGTTCAACGAAGAAACCATCGAGTAGGAGGCTTAAGATGGCCAATAACCGCGAAATCTCATTCTGGTCGCGCATCTGGCCGACGTTCCTGCTCTTGTCCGCAAGATTGGCATGGAGCGTCCCGGTCATGTTGGTGGCATTGTTACTCTCAGGTTCGGCGCAAGCCGCGCCCGCGGGGGAGTGCCCCAAAGTCATGGCCAATACGCCAAGCGGCGTGGCCGTCAGGATCAGCGACGGGTGCGACCTGTTCCGCGTGGTACGCGCTTATCCGCTCATCGACCCGCAAACGGGCCGGCCTTATCCCACGCAGATCCAACTGCGTTCCATCTTCGCGGCCAACCAGGACCATTACGAAGACGGCGTGTTCGTGCGCCGCAGCGTGATGCGCGTGTGCGCGCGCCCTGGCAAGCCAGATGCGTACGCGGATGACGACGAAAAGAACAACGTCTGCAAAAACGGCGACGGCCTGACGTATTACTTCGGCATTCCGGGCGTGAAAATCCTCATTCCTTCGAAGCGCCACTTCACTCCGGCCGAAGAAGTCGAGTTGACCAGGAAGCAATTGGAGGCCGAACAGGCAGCCAAGGACGCGGCCGCGGCCAAACGCAAAGCCGAGGAGCGCGAAGAGCGGAGCGTCGAGGTTAACGCCCAAGCCGCAGCCCGGATCGACGAGCTGGAAAAAAAGCTTGATGCCGGCAACGCGCAAATCTCCGAAATGCGAACTCCGGCGGCGCGTGGCCGCTGGTTCTGGTTGTTGCTGGCCGGCATCCTCGGTTTGGCCGCGTACGGCGTGGGCAGCACCATGGTCGCGGTCCGCGCCAAACAGCCCAAGCCCATCATCGCGTCTGGCAGTTTCTATCCGGACGTGGGCGTGGCATCGGAAATCTTGAGCGAGGAAAACGAAAAACTGAAGCGTTCGTACGCCGAAGCTTTGAACAACCTCAAGACCGTGCGCAATTCCTTTGAAATGGCCCAAGCGCGCATCGCGCAGCTCGAAGGCGACGTGGCCGCGCAAACAATGCTGGCCCTCACGCGCCTGAACGAGCGCGAAGACGCCAAGAAGGAATGCGCCAAACTCCGCGAGGAAAACTCGCGGCTCAAGGAAGAAGGCGATCGGCTGAACGGTATGTATATCCGTCAAGAAGCCGAACTCAAGGACCGCTTGCGTCCCTCCTTCCGTCCGCCGGGTATGGAAAGCGATGCCGAGCTGCGCAACAAGGTGCAGGACTTGCGCGAATCGGTGACTTCCCTCGAACAGGTACGGACGCGACAGGCCCAACTGTTACAGCAGGCCAACGTGGAACTCGACAGCTTGCGCCGCCGCGTTACGGCCATGGAGGCCATCAAGAAGGCCGTGGAGTTCGAACGCGACCAGGCCGTGGAGGCCTCGCGGACCGCACAGGCGCGTGTCGCCAAGTTGCGGTTGGTCAAGCCTTTGCCCGACTTGCTGTCGGACGAAGACGAGGCCCCGACCAACGTCATGGACATTCCCATGGTGGCGGTATCGGACAAACTTTCCCCAGAGACACCCGAAGGCGTTCGGCATTCGGTGCCGCCGCCTCCGATTTCCGCAGAGAAGACCGACAAGCAAGCCTTGCTCAAAGAAATGGCAACGCTCCTCGAAGACGCTTGGAACGTGAAGCGCGAACGCTTGGGCGCCAGGTCAACGCTGGACAGCCTGTCGCAAGCCGTCGCCCAGTTGCGCGAAAGGATCGAAACTTCGCGTGACGGAAACGAAGCGGTGGCCCTGATGGCGCGTCTCGAGGAGTTGGAAAAGAAAACCGAGGTCATGCGCCAAACCTGGGAAGCTTTGTGTCAAAGGGAACAGGACATGGAGCGCTTGGTGCATTCCAACGGTTTCGATGAGTTCATGTTGCGCCGCCATTCGTGGCAACCAGACGAAACCGCGGCCGATCAGGTTGTGGCCGTCGCCGCTTACAAAGCCGCGACCAACGAACTGTTGAGCGTCATCGCTCCCGAAGACAGATTCGTGGCTTTGACCGACGAAATGGGCGCCTTGCGTCGGGAACGCAACCACTACCGCGACGGCATCCATGAATTGGCTTCGGTCGCGTATGCGGACGACGACGCGGATCGCGTCTTGTCCATGGCGCCGGCCGAAAAGGTGCGTCACGTGGTGGGCACGCTCACGGACATGGGGCGCCAATGGCTCATGGCCGCCAAGCAAGCGGCGCAAAGCGTAACCGAAAGCGGACCGCCGGCCACGCCCCAGACCACTTCGGATTTCGTGCGCGGCGGCACCTTGGCCAGCCGTCAGTTTGCCACTTTGGATCTGCAGTCCCTGCAATCCCTACTTTCGGCCATACCGTCTTACTTGGTGGTGGACGCGGTCAAGAGCTGCATCCGCGAATGGCTGTACCGGATCATGCGGGAAGGCGAGCGTGTATATACGGTCTACACTATGGAAGACCTCCACGAGCTCAACGCTTTCCTGTGTTCGCCCTTGGTCGGCGGTTTGGGCATGGACCTCTCGACCACCATCGGCAAATCGGTGGAAGGCCACCAGGTACAGCACGCCTCCGATTCCGCCTGCAGGCATCCGTCGTTCAAGACTTCGTCACAGATTCCGGGCCGGTTTCCGCATACGGTCAGGCCGGGGAACGATGGCTTCAGTTTGGACGATGTGGCCGCGGGCCTGAAGCGGAGCACGTAAAACTTCTCATCCCTGTGGGCTAATACCCCGGGGATTTTTTTTGACTTCAATTTTTTTTTCGTATAGACTTGCGGCGTATGAAAAAAATCGCCAAAATCGTGGTGGACCGCGAAGTGTGCATCGGCGCCGCGCCGTGCGTGACGGTCGCGCCCGGAGTTTTCCAATTGGACGAGGAGAACAAGGCCGTTGTGGTCAACGCCGAAGGCTCGGACCAGGACACCATCCTGTTGGCCGCGCAGTCCTGTCCTGTCCAGGCCATCTCGTTGTTTGACGAGGAGGGGAATCGGATTTTTCCGGAATAACTGGGGGTAAGCAACAAACTCCAAACAGCAAACAACAAAGTCGAATAAATTTTTGCTGTTTGTTGTTTGAAAAAAGCTGTTTTTTTCCATAAAAAAATCCGCCTTGGGCGGATAAAGGAGATGGCTACTCGTGGCCGTCTTTTTTGTTTTGGCCGGACTTGCGGAAGGCCGAAACGTCGTAAGGTTGCGTGACTTGCGGCGTGGCGAAGATTCCGTCGTCACGGACGGCGGCGAAATTTCCGTCGCCATCATCCTCCGGCGGCGGTTCGATCCGCACCGCGCCCCAAGTGCGTGTCACGTTCGGATTGGCCGTGGCGTCGTCCAAGCGCGAAGACGGCGTGGGCACCATGATGATCGCTGGCGCGGGTTGGACGGCGGCTTCGAACGGGTCGAGGAGCGTGGGTTGGACGGTCCTTAGGTTTTCCGCCGCGACGATGTCGCGCAAGCTCGTATCCAATTCAACGCTGTCGAAAGTGATTTCCGGCAAACTCTCGCGTTGCGGCGCGGGCCGCGGAACGCGCGCCGGCACGTCGGCTTTGGCCGACGGCGGCACGGTGATGCGCGTTGACAGCCCCTGCGGACGCCGCGCCGGCGGGGCATGCGCGGTCGGCGTGGGCACGGAGATGGGCATGGCCTCGAAGACCTGGTCCAATTCGTCCGTGGACGGCGGCGGAGCCGACGCGGGCTCCGCGAATTCCTCGGATGGCGGCAGGTTTTCCGGCTCCTCTCCCAAGAGGAGCAACATGACCGACATGCTCATCTTGAGGTGCGGGTTTTCGGTCGAGAGGAGTTCGAACCCGCGTTGCATCAGGGTGAGGCGCCTTTGCATGTCGTGCTCGGCTTTGACGGCCGAGGCCGTGGCTTCCTGCGCCTTGAGCGTTTCGGCCGTGAGCTCGTTGAAAGCCAGCGCCGCATCCACGCACCTCAAGGTCTCGATTTTGTGTTCCAAGGCCTTGAGCTGTTCCTCTTGCTCGATGGCCTTGCGTTCGAGCGTGCGCACGTAGCGCCACAACTCTTGGTTTTCGCGCGCGGCTTCGTCCAACGCCGAAGTGAAGATCCGACTTTCTTTCGCTAGGCGGTCGACCCGTGTTTGGAGATTATGGTTCTCCAACTGTGATGTCTCAAGATTTTCCGCCAATTCCTGGTTCAGGGTCTTGAGCGCTTGGGTTTCCGGGTGCTCTTCTTGGCGGCGCTGGAACTCGCGTCGGCGCCAACGGTCGAGCTCGCGGTTTTTGGTGCGCAACATGACGCCGCAGATTTGGGCCACGCGTCGCGGGTCGCGCATGAGCATGTCGCGCGTCACAACCATGATGGTCGTGCGTTTGAGCGCGCGGAAGCGCAATTTGAGGATGGCGTCATCCTTGAATCCGAACAGCAGATGTTCGAAGAAATATTCGCCGGCTTCCACCTGGTCGATGACCACGGTTTTGATGCCGTCGGGCGTGTCTTTGTCCGTTTCGACCGCGACCACGCCTTGACGCACGACAATCGCGCCGTTGATGCGTTCGTCGTCGGCGCTGATGACCGTGCCTTCCTGAACCACGATGTCCAACGGGCTGGGCAAGAAATCCGGACTGGGTCGAGAGGATTTTTTTTCCGGTTTGGGAGTCTGCGGCATCCGTTTTCCTCCGCTGCTTTTAGCCAGGTTTGAAAGTGCCAAAGGACGATTAACTATACCGTTTTCAACGTGTTTGTCAATGGTCCATGACGGCTTTTTGTGTGCGCGGCCAGCGGAAAGTCTCTGCCCCTAGCCGAGTTGGTTTTGAAGTTTGAGCACCAGGATGTTGCGGCGCACGTGTTGGTCCGGGCGTTGGTAGTACAGGGCCGGCGGCCGCGCGTCTACGTTCGATAACGGATGTTTGAGCGTATAACCCAAAGTCGCCAGTTCCTGGACGATTCCCGGTTGGATGACTTTTTTGTCCGCTTTGTAAGACGGCAGAACCATAACTACGATCGCGGTGTCTTTGAGCGTCGGGCGGAGGGCGGTGAGCGCGCGGCGCCACACGTCGCCAACCTCTTGGGCGATGCCTTGCAGATGCTCTTCGGTTTCGTCGCCGCGCAGAGGCGGGCCCAGCCAACCTTCGGTCACCACGGCGTCCACGGAACGCGGCGGGATTTTTTTGTCGATTTGTCTGGCGTCGCTTTGGAACACGGAAAATTTTTGATTGGCGCCGCGGTCCAGCAGGTTTTCGCTAATGAGCCAGTCGTTGTTGGCTTGCGTATCCTGGATGCAGCGCTGCGCAATGTCCGAACCCATGATGCGCCCAGCGTCCGTGGCCAAAGCCGCCTCCATAAGCACGGTACCCGAACCGCAGAAAGGATCGAGCAGGGCGCCGCCTTTGGGCACGCGCGCCAAATTTACCATCATGCGCGCGAGTTTGGGTGGCAGCATGCCGCCGCGGTCGTCGCGTCGCGGCCGGCCGTAATCGCGCGCGCTCCACGCGTCCGCGTCCTGCACCTGGGCCGTCCTGCCGACATAAACCGTCACGTCTGGATTTTTGCCTGCTACATCCCTCTTTCCTCCGTCGGATATGACGACGATATCCGCATTCGGCGTTTCCAGCAGTTTGCATTTGGCCACGGCCGCTGGCGAAATCTCCTTGCCTTCGTCGCCCGTCACCCAACGTACCGAATGGCCTTTTTCCCTGAGTACCTTTTTGACGGCCATGGGGAATTTTTCGAATTGTTTTTTCGACTTTTCAGGCACGAACGCGGTAAATCCGAAGTCCAAAGCCGCCGCGTCGCGGGTCGAGATGGTTTCGGCGACGGTGCTTGGATTAAGGTCTCCGGTTTTGGTTTCGAGCACTATGTCGCCGAGCTTGACCGTCCCGCCCAGCAGGTTCATGAGCTTTGCGCCGTCCCAGTTCTGGACATCCAAAACCGCTGCCCGGTCTTGGAACGCCAAAAGTTTGGCTTGGGGCAGAATCGAAAGCAGTTCGGCCAACGCCAAGTCAGGGTGATTGCCCAAGACCAAAAAATGTTTTGACATACGGAATGTAGCAATATTAAGCCAAAATCAAGGATTTTACAAGTTTTTTGCCGCAGGCGTCATCGGGTTGACATTCTTTGAATAATATGGTGGGCTATTTTCGTCCGATAGGATATTGTAATACGGCTCCTTAGACAACAATTCAAAGCAACGTAGCGAAAATCGCCAACCAATGAGGAAGTCAATGGCCACGTTCGCAATCGCAAGCAATTATGGTTTTTTGGCCAAACTGCCACGTTCCTTGTGGGGCATGGCGGTGGCGGCTTGCGTGATCATCACGCCCGTGTCCGCGCTGGCGCAGTCCAACGACGCGCCTTACGCGGCCACCGAGAAGCCGTGCTATACGACCATCAAAAAGACCGACGAACAGTTAGTCTTGTCTTTCAGCCCGGATTGCGATCTGCGACGGTTGGCCCGCGCCTTCCCCATTTATGAGGACGGCAAGTCCATCTCCACGCAGCGCTATCTGCAATCCCTGTATGCCATGAACGGTCGTGACCGCACGGATGGCGCCAAGCCCACCGTGGGTCGCGGTTGCGTGCGTCCCGGCAAACCGTCTCCCGACGCCACGCCCGGCGAACTCGCGGCGTGTCCGGACGGATTGATGAACTACTACGCCACGCCGACCGACGATTCCATGGCGCGGATTATCGTGCCGTTCGCGCGCGCCCTGACCTATGAGGAAAAACTGGCCAAGCGCGTCAAGGAACTGGAAGCGGAAAACGCCGCGCTCAAAAAGGGCGAGGCGCCCGCGGCCAAGCAGGACAAGCCTGCCGACGACAAAGCATTGGCCGCGTCCAAAGCCGAGGCGGACAAGAAATTGTCCGTGGCCAACGCCGCCCTCGCGGCCGCCACGGCCGAGAATGAGCATCAGAGTTTCTGGCTGACCGTTTTCGTGCTGTTCGCGGCTATCAGCTCCGCCCTGGCGACGTTGTTCGCGATTCTGTGGTATCGGGCGGACAAGAAACGCCCGGTCAAATACGTGGACCGCATCAAGGAAGTGGAAGTCGTCCGCGAAGTCCGCGTGGAAGGCGACTGGACCGAACGCGAAAAGAAGCTTACCGACGCGTTCGAGCAAGTCGTGCAGGACAAGCTGCGGGCCAAGGACAAGGAACTTACGAACGCCATGGCGCGCGCCAATACGTTCGCGGACGAACGCGACCAAGCGGTCGCGGCGGCCAAGCGGGGCAATGAGGAATTGGCCAAATTGCGCACGCAGACCGCGAACGACGCGCGCCGTATCGGTGAGCTCGAAAGCGAGCGCGACCAGGCATTGGACACGGCGCAGAAGTCGCAGAAGATTCTGGCCGTGCGCCCGGCGTCCGATCCGTCCGTGGACATCCTCAAACAGAGGATTGCCCAACTGGAAGCGCAAGTTTCGCGTCCCGTTGAAGGCAGCGCGCATGGGCTGGCCGAAGACAAATTCGCAGCCGAAGCGCGCGCGTCGCAATTCGAGCGCGAGCTCAAGCAGACGACCGCCGAACGCGATGCGGCCCAGGCCGCATTGGACAGCTCGCAGGACGAAGTCAGGCGCCTTAAGGACGCCAACGAATTCCTGGCTTCGGAGAAGGAAGAACTGCTGTCACAGCGCAACCGCGCCTATCTCGAAAGGGACCGGGCCAAGGCTGAGACCGACAAGCAGTCAGACCGCGTCAAGGTGCTCGAAGGGCAATTGGCCCAGGTCACCCAAGAGCGAGACACGGCGCGTACCGGCAACCAAGACCTGCGCGACCAGCTCGAAACGTTCCGCGCCGACGCGACCAAGGTCAGATCCAGCATCGCGCCTCCCGTGCGCGCGCCGGCGACGGACGATAGCGAAGTCGTAGCCGCGCTCAAACGCGAGTTGGCCGATAAGGATAAGATGATCGAGGACTTTAAGTCCACGTTCAACTCCATGCGTCCGCCGCCGGCGGATAGCCTTTCCTCAGTGATTCCGCCGGGACCGCCTAAGGCCCCGGAAGGGGTCATGGCGGGAACGGCGATTTCCTCAGTGACAAGCGGTAAGAGCGATGCGGAAATCACCGTAGCGCAAAACGACAACGACACGGACGAAGTGGTGGTGCTCGAGACGCTGCGCGACCATCTGTCGGCGCTGGGCCAGGCCCAACACCGGCACGCTGCGCTCAAAGCGCAGCTCGACAGCCTCGAGTCCATCGTACAGGTGGCCAAGCGGGCTTTGGAAGACGCCGCGCACGACGACGCGAAACGCCACGGCCAAGAACGGCTGTCGCGCGCCGAGGTGCGCGCCGCCGAAGTCCAAGTGCAGTGCGCCGCGGCCCAAGACGAACTCGAAGAATTGAAGCGTCTGGGGGCGAACCGGGGGTATGACGCGTTCCGCCTTGCGGACGCGCCCCAACCTTCGTCCGTCCAGTCTGAAGCCGCGCTGTCCGAAGGCTTGGCCAAGGCCATCGAGGATTGCCGGGACATCATCGTTCCGCCGACCTACCGTTGGCCCGCGCCGCAAATCGGTTCCGAGACTCAACACGAACGCGACGTGCTGTTCGAAGCGGCAAAGGAGTCCATCATCCTGATGGGCGCCGATCCCGCTGGGCTCAAGGACAAATCGGCCGGGGAAATCGCGAATCAGCTGAAGACCCGGGCGGTCAGCGTGGCGGCCACGGCATCGCACAACAGCCAAAGCTTCACCACGGCCCACGAACGCGCGCTGCAACTGGAAAGCGTTTTGGCCGAGGAGCGCGAAGCCGCGGCCAAGGTCCAGCAGTCATACAAGGCGCTGGAGCGCGAACATGAGCAGGCGGTGATGCAGAAGGTCGCTTTGCGCGACGCGCTGCTCAACGCCAATAAGCTCAAGCGCGAATTGCAGCGCCGCTTTGACCACGCGGTCGAGGAACGCCGCAATTTCCTAGAAGCGCAGACGCCGCGTACGTCCGAAGAGCGTTTGGCCCTGGCTGAATTGCGCGTGGCCGAAGCCGAACGCGAAACCGCGAACCTGCAATCCCAGCTCAGCCAGTTGTTGGGCGAAAACTCCGCTTACCGTGACCATTTCGAGGAGCTCGAAAGGGTTCGGGGTTCCGCGGGGCAGGAAATCGCGGCCAAGGAAGTTTGGGATCGGCAAAAGCAGGGCATTTACAATTGCTTGGCCGCGCTCGAACTAGGCCGTTCCGGCGACACGACGCCAGGGGCTCGCGCGGATGCGGAGCAGGCGGCGCTCAAACCGCCGGCCGTGCCCAAAGGCGACTTCCGAATCAAGGTCCAGCAGCGTTTGGCCTTGGCCGAATGGGGCGAGGTCCAATCGCTGTTCAAGACCCTGGTCACGGACATGTCCTCGCGGCTCCAGCGCGGCGATCGGCTGGTGTACCTGGTGCAGACCGAAGAGGATCTGTATGGCTTGCACGAATTCCTGTGCATGCCGCTCGAGTACGCGAGCACTGTGGACCGTAGCCTGATCGTCCGCGTGGACGAAGTACAGCGCGTCCACCACGCCGCCGATCCACAATGCCGTCGCCGCAACAACGACGAATCGGTTTCCGTGGTCCGTGCGACAAGGACGCTACGTCCCCAAGAACGGGCTTCCGAAACCCCGGAGGAACTCCAAGACCTGCTGGGCAACGGCGGCCGTTCGCCATCCTAACCCCAATCCGACTCAGGAAAGGGGTTTTTTCATATTCATGAAACATTTAGCATGTATCATGTACCAGGGAGGGACTTAAGACTTGAGACTTTAGTCTTTGGCCCTGAGTCCTTGGTCCTAGGTCCTGATACATGCTCAATGTTACATGATATATGTTCCCCGCTTGACTCTTTCCCCGGTTTTCATTAATGTAAGGCCACTTTCGGCCAACCCGAAAGCCTAATTAATCAACGTGTGGCTTGCCGGCCAACCCCCTTAATCGGGGATCTCCGGGCTTTGGTCCGGAGTCGTGCAAACCCTATGCGTACATACGAACTGCTCTACATCATTCCGGCCACTTTGACCGACGAAGAAGTGGCCAAGACCGAGGGCGAAATCCAAGCCCTGGTTCAAAAGTACGGCGGCACCCCCAAGGAAAGCCGTCGCCTGGGCAAACTCAAGCTTGCCTACTTAATCAAACACGTGCGCCACGGACATTACGTTTTGGCGACTTTCGAGGCCGAGCCCCAAGCCGTGGCCAAAATCAACGAGGCGTTGCGCATCGCGGACAAGGTGCTGCGCCACCTCATCCTTTCGGCCGAAGAGGCGGGCGGACCTTTTGAGTTGGTCCAATACCAGGAAATCGTGGTCGAGGGCACGTCCAAAGACGACCGTGCCAAGCGCAAGCGCCAGGACAAGCCCGTGTCCGAAGACGTGAAGGCCGCCGCCGCTCTGGAACAGGGCGCGGAAGACAAGCCGGCCGAAAAGACGGAAGCCCCGGCTGAAGCCGCCGAAGAACCACTGAAGAATCTGAGCGCCGATGAGCTGGACCGCAAGATCGACGCCGCGCTCTCGGAGAACGCATAAGAGATCGGAACGGCACGTAACGCACAGCGCGAAGCTCCAGTTCTGAGTTCATCCATCGTCCCGTAATTCATCATTGAAAAATATGTCCATGAGCCTCAATCGCGCGCAGATCATCGGCAACCTGACCCGCGATCCGGAACTGCGCAACACCACCAGCGGCCAAAGCGTGACCAATTTTACCGTGGCCACCTCGTCGCAGTGGACCGACCCGCAAGGCGCCAAACAGGAGCGCAGCGAATTCCATCCGATAGTCGCTTGGGGCAAGTTGGCCGAAATCTGCTCGCAGTATTTGGCCAAAGGCCGCAAGGTGTACGTGGAAGGACGCCTGCAGACGCGCGAATGGGAGACTCCGGACGGACAAAAGCGCCAACGCACGGAAATCGTGGCCGAAAACATGATCATGTTGGACCGCGCCCCGCAAGGCGGAGGCATTGCCGGCCAAGCGCCGACAGTCCGCGCCCCGGCCATGGACCAGGGCGTAGGCGACCAAGAGATCCGCGTGGAGGACATACCATTTTAAACTACCCAACGTATGCCAAAGAACGAAAAGTCTTGCCAATTCTGCAAGGCCAACCTCAAGACCATCAACTACAAGGATACCAACACCTTGCGCCGCTACCTGTCGTCCTTCGGACGCATCGTGCCACGCAAGCGCAGCGGCGTGTGCGCCTGGCACCAGCGCAAGCTGGCTTCGTCCATCAAACGCGCGCGCTTCATGGCGCTTCTGCCGTATCTGGTGCGATAATGTCGGAGGTCGGAAGTCGTTAAGCAGGAAGTCGGATGATATTCAAAAAAAAGAAACCCGGGGTCAGCCTCGGGTTTTTTGAATATTTCGCCGCGGCGTGGTTCAATGCACGCATATGCCAAACCAATTTTTGCCGCGCGTCCGCCCGGGTTGGGACGAGTATTTCATGTCCATCTGCCGCGTAGTGGCCACGCGTTCGCATGACCACGACACCCACGTGGGCAGCGTCATCGTCAGCCCCAATCGTCGCATCGTGTCCACGGGTTACAACGGTTTGCCGGCCGGCGTACAGGACGACGCTTGGGCCACCAAACGCGAACAGTCCGTGACCGTACCGGGCATCGTGGACGCGACTATCCAATACCAAGTCGACAAATACGACACCGTGACCCACGCCGAGGCCAACGCCATCGTGTCCGCGGCCGAAAGCCTGCGCGGCTGCAGCCTGTATTGCACGCTGTACCCGTGCAACGAATGCGCCAAGCTCATCATCACCGCGGGCATCAAAAAAGTGTATTTTGAAGACATCCGCGAAGCCAAACAACAGGCCATCGCCAAAATTTTGTTCCAGCAGGCGGGCATCGAAACCGTCAAAATCGGATTGGCCAAGCGAAACGCCTGACGTTTTCGTGCGGCGCGGTCCCCGGTTATGGTATACTGGCCGCATAAAATTATGAAACTAGGCATCACCTCCGGCGCGCCGGAATCCTTTTCCGGACGCGACGAGAGCCGCCTCTTGCGCGATTCAGGGGTACGCGAAAAGGCGAAGCGTCGGTCCGCGGACGTAGAAAGCGGCGCCGAACTTGGCCGCGAAGAATATTCCGGCGTGTTTGAACGGCCTTCGACGTATGCGGGCGTCATGTACAATTTGATTGGGAACAAACGCCGCGCTTTATCGGATGAGCGTCGACACTTGTTGAGCCGACTCGAATCGCTCGTCGATTTCAAGTCCGCTATCGGCAAGGTGAAAAACGTGACGGATTTGGTGGTTGACGTTTCCCAAGAAGACGAGGCTTACCGCGAAGTCCGCGACCGTTTGGCGGTGGTCAACGGACAATTGGAGATACTGCGCCTCAAGGAGGAGGAGGTGGCCATGGAAAGCGAGAACGACCCAGAGGTGCGCGCGCGACAGGCCAGGGGGCTGATTGTCCTGCAGGGCAAGATGTTGGATCTGGAGCGCGAATACGGAATGCTGGATTTGCACGAAGAGGTTCCGTTGCCCGACAGGGGACGCGAGCGTGAAGCCGGATTTGGCGAAAATCCTTTCGAAAGCGCCGCCTAAACGTAAAAACGGTTAGCCCGAAGCCCAAGAGTATGGGGCTTTTATTTTTTTTGGCCCGATGGCATTATGCCTCGCGTATGAATACGCAATTGGTAGTGGCGCGTTCGCGCATCGTTCAACTCATCCGCCAATGGTTTGACGGTCAAGGGTTCACTGAGATGATCACGCCGCGCATGGTGGGTGTGCCCGGGCAAGAACCGTATCTCGAACCTTTTTGGTCCGAAGTGATGGAACCCTCGTCGCACGTCCCGCGTCCCGCGTCCCTGGTTACGTCGCCGGAGTATGCCATGAAACGCTTGCTTGCGGCCGGTTTGGATAAGATTTACGACTTGGGCCCGTGCTTCCGCAACCACGAACCGTGGGACGGCACGCACGACCCGGAGTTTTTGATGCTTGAATGGTACCGCCGAGACGCGGGGCTGGAGGAGCTGATGAAAGACACGGAAGCCATGATTAAATGGGTAACTGAAAAGTTTATCGATGAAGCCCGGAGCCCGAAGCCCGGAGTCCGGCATGACGAGCTTCGGGCTTCGGGCTCCGGGCTTCGGTCTGCGCCTTTCCGCCGTCTGACCGTCGAAGACGCGTGGCGCCAATACGCGGGTGTTGAGCTCGCGCCGCTCCTCGGCGACCGCGAGGCGTTGGCTAAAGTCGCGGTTGAAAAGTTCAACCAAACCGTCACGCCTGACGACGATTGGGACGACATCTACTTCAAGGTTTTCTTGTCGGCCATCGAACCGCATTTGGGTTGGGAAGAGCCGGATTTTGAATCTCGTATCTCGAATTTCGAAAGGGGAGTCGGAGAGCGTCAAGATTCTAAATTCGAAATTCGATATTCTTTTTGCCCCACCTTCCTCTATCGTTACCCGGCGAGCCAAGCCTCGCTTTCGCGCAAGTGCTCGGACGACCCGCGTTGGGCCGAACGCGTGGAGTTGTATGTCGGCGATTACGAATTGGCCAACGGCTTTGCCGAACTGTGCGACGCGGACGAACAGCGCAAGCGCTTTGACGAAGAGCGGGCCTTGCGCGCCAAACTCGGAAAAAAGACTTGGCCCTCGGACGAGCGCTTTCTCGCCGACCTGCCCAAAATGGGCAATGCGGCCGGCATCGCGTTTGGCGTGGAGCGGCTCGTGATGTTGTTGACCGGTTCCGAATCCATTAACGACATTTTGCCCTTCCCGGCCAGGGAGAGGTTTGTCGGTTGATCTCTTCCGTCATGCCGAATTCAGTTCGGCATCTCGATAAGGGACTAAGTATTTAATCTAGATTCTGAAACAAGTTCAGGATGACGAAGACAAGGGGGTATCACATGGCCAACCGTCAAGAATTTTATCGCGAAAAATATCGCGCCAAAAATCCGGCATGGCGGGATTGCTTGAAGGCCTACATCGGAATGGTCGATGGATTGGTGGGGCCGGAGACGCGCGTATTGGACATCGGTTGCGGACGTGCGGATTGGCTCAGGGACGTTTATGCCCGCACTCCGCACGTACATGGCTTGGATCCGGACGCCGCGGCTTTGGAATCGAATGTCGTCGTCAAGCACAAGCGTGTTTCGACGGTGGACGCTTCGTGTTTTTGACGCCCAACGCTTGGAACTGCAACGTTTGGCTCATTCGCGCCATTCCGGAAACGTTCCACGATTTTTTACCCGGCGGTTGTACGGCAGGGGGAACGCGACACGTATGCCAAACGCTATCGCGCCAATTCCCCCCCGTCGCATCGATGAATTGTGCAAGGGTTGCGGTTTGGTGCGCGACAAGATGGTGTTAAATGGCGATCCCACGTACGTGGGAATGAATCGGCCGTTGTTTTTTGCGGCCAGCGCCGTCGAAAGGGCGTTCGACCATCCGCGTCTGCAGAATTTGCGCGTGCATATGCTCGGAGTGTTGCGTAAACCGTGGACGCCGGTGGCCGGGATTGACGAAACTTCGCGGGGCTGGCGGGAATCGAAATGCAAAAAGCCCGGTATATGCCGGACTCTTTTGCGCAATCCCTCGTAGCTCCGGTAAGAGCGGAGTGGGATGGTCGCGTTCAACGCGTTGGAGCGGGTAGCGGGAATCGAACCCGCCTCCGGTGCTTGGGAAGCACCTATAATAACCACTATACGATACCCGCAATCTTGTTTTGACCACGTGAGGATACCAAAGCTCCCGTGACGCCGCAAGTCGCAGGTACGAGGATTGACACACGGCGGTTAAGTGTGTATTTTTGACGCGCTCGTTTGACATCAAGGAGTGCGGAAAAATGCGTCAACCCTCAGTCCTTATCTTCGGTAACGGCTACTTGGGCAATCGATTGAGCGCGCTGCTGCCCAATGCCGTTTTGAGTCCGCAAATCGTACATACGGTCAATGACGCGGTCGGCTTCGTCAAGTCGCTCGGCAGTCTGCCGGATGTCGTCATCAATTGCATCGGATATGAACGCAAGGTGGCCACGGTCGACGATCATCTGAGTATGCTCGGGTCCAACGTGGCCGCACCCATGATCTTGGCCGAAGCCTGCCGCATGACGGGGTCGTTCATGATCCATTGCTCGAGCGATCACGTCTTTGCCGGGCAGAAGCGGCCCAATGAGGCGTGGGAAGAGGACGACCATCCTTGTCCCATCACCCTCTATGGCCGCACCAAGGCCGCGGCTGATTTGGCCCTTCAGGATTTGGGCCACGTCGCCATCGTGCGGTTTCGCGCGCTCATCGACCATGTGCCGTCGCCGCATAACTTCCTGAACCGCCTGGCTTCGTACCCCAGGGTGGCCCAGATAGGATACAGCGCCACGTTCATGGATGATTTCGTCACGGCCACGCAGACCATCGCGACGCACCGGATGTGCGGCGTCTACCACGTGTTCAATCCTGGTCCGTTCCATAACGAAGTTTTCCTCGAGCGGTACAGGCGGCGCGTGGATGTGGCGCATCGTTGCGAATTCTATCTCCCTTCGGATGTGCGTGAGGGTCTGGATATCGGAGCGGATAAATACTTCGTGGCTTCCAGGAAACTTTTCGACGCTGGAGTCGCCTTGCGCTTCGTGTACGACGCCATGGATGAGACGCTCGATAAGTACGTCGAGTACCGCTCTTCACATTGAACTCACCGACCCTATGGTCGGTTTTTTATTGCGCGTTGGACCGCGGCTGCGCGGACGCGTAACATGAACGCGGATTGTGCCATTGTATTTGAATCTTTTGCTGTTGGTCGTATTGGCGCTACTCGGCTCCATGGCCTACGCGGGTTGGCGGGCCGCGCCTTGGGTGCCGGCCAAGCCCCAAGATAGGGACGCCATACTCAAGGCTTTGGATTTGCGTCCCGGAAAAAAAGTGTACGATCTGGGCTGCGGCCACGGTTGGCTCGAATGCGCGGCCAAGGCCCAAAGCGCGGACATCGTGGGTTTCGAGATATCCATTCCGGTTTATCTGGCGGCCAAAATCAGGGTTTGGTTGGCGCCGGGCCTGGGCAAGGCGAGTGTGCGCTTTCGCGATTTTTGGCATGCCGACCTCGGGGATGCGGACACTGTCTTTTGCTTTTTGATACCCAAGGCCATGGATCGCTTGAAGAAAAAATTGGCGCGCGAATGCCGCCCCGGAACGCGCGTCGTGAGCTACGTCTTTCCCATAGATGGATGGTCGGCTTCGGACACGCTCCAACTCGAGGGCGGCCACAAAATTTTGATATACGGGGAAATCGGCACGTCGGACCGTGCCAAAGAGTCTTGAGTTTGATAAACTGCCGGCATGCATTTGACCGAACCCTCGACCTTGGTGACGGATTTTTTGATGGGCGCGTTCGCCGCGGCGTTTTCCGCAATCCTTTTGCGGCATGCGCAAAAACAAATTTCGCGGATACTCTGGTCCGCGGGCCTGGCGTTGACGGCTGCAGCTTCCTTCGCCGCCGGTTTTTATCACGGATTCAAAGGCGTCTGGCCGAATGATTTGATCGTGGGCTTGGACGTGGCCACAGTGCTGGCCATGGTCGGCGTATCCTTATGCGTGCTCATGGGCACGGCGCGCGCCATGGCCGGCAAGCGCGCACACGACGCGTTGACTATTTTCGCTTTGGCCAAAGCCGCGGCTTTCGCCTTATGGACGCCGTTCCACCGCGACTTCGTGTACGTGATTGCGGATTACGCCCTGTCGCTGCTCGTAGTCTTGGCCCTGTCGGCCATGAATCGCCGCCAATCGTCGGCCCGTTGGCTGATGGCCGGCGTGGGAGTTTCGGCTGTGGGCGCTTTGGTCCAGACGTCGGGGTGGAACGCGGCTTGGTTCCTTAACCACAACGACCTTTACCATCTGATTCAGATTTTTAGCCTGTACGCTTTTTACCGCGGATCTTCGTTGTTGCGCGACCGTCGGCCGTCCATGACTTGACGCAAGGCGGGTTTTTGGGCAGAATACAGCCACAAATCATCTGGTATTACGAATTCTTAAATTACTGCGCCAGAGGCGCATCCGCCTCAGGCGGAGAATTACGAGAACCAATGGGACTCGAGCCTCGTAATTCCCAAGCGAATTCGTAATTCGTAATTCGTTTCTCCTACTATGGGCAGCCCCAGCGACATCAAGAAAGGCGCGGTCCTCATCCAGAACGGCGAGTTGTGGATCGTGACCGAATTCCAACACGTGAACCCGGGCAAGGGCGCGGCTTTCGTGCGCACGCGCATCAAGAACGCCAAGACCGGCAAGACTCTCGAGGCCACGTACAAGACTTCGGAATCCGTGGAATTTGCGGATTTGGAATACCATGGCATGTCCTACCTGTACCACGAGGCCACGGGTTACGTATTCATGGACACCAAATCTTACGAACAATACACCATGGCCGACGAAGACGTGGGCGACCAGGCTAAATATCTGCGCGAAGGATTGGAAGTCCTCATCTCCGTGCACGAGGGCACGCCGGTGGCCATGCAATTGCCCAAGAAGATGACCTTCGCCATCACGGAAACCATGCCCGCGGTCAAAGGCGACACGGCTAGCGGCAACGTCACAAAAGAAGCCAAGACTGACGGCGGCTTCATGGTCCAAGTACCGCTCTTCGTGAACCAAGGCGACCAAGTGGTCATCAACACGGACACCGGAGAATACGTGGAACGGGCTAAGTAGCGGCAGATTGAATTTAATTATAAAAATATCCGTTAAGCGGATATTTTTTGTCATACTTTCAACAAAAATAATAAAATTGGGGGAAAATGTTTTTTGTTAAAATATCAACAAAATATTTTTTGCCTTAATTAAGCCAGAGTTGACTGAGCGTTAAAAAAATGCTATACTGTTTTTGTCAGTTGGAAAAGAGAAAGTGGAAGGAGAGGGTTGGGAAGCTCTTTTTAAAATGCGACGTGATGGATTTCTATCTCAACGATGGGAATCCATCTGAGGACCATCCGAAACAACCATACGCGAAGTTCCAAAGGCCCCAAAACCAAGTGGAAACAAGCCATGGTTGAAAAAATGAGGATGATCCCGCAAATTCGGGCCTGAAAACCCGAAACCTAAGTCGCCACAACGCTCATAAGCCGCGAACGATCTGCGAAACAAAGAACTCGAATCGTCGAGGAAGCTCGCAAGAGAACGAAACGCAGAAAACATGAGAAACAAAAAACAGCGCAAGCTGGAAATAAAGTTCTCAATCGCCATAAAAAAGCGAAAAGAAAGGAAGGAAATCGGGCTAAATGCCCGATGATCGCCTGACGCCCCGGAAAAAGAACTCGAAAAAAACGAGGACGCTCGCAAGAGAAAAATCCGAGGAAAAATTACGCCGAAATATCCAAAGGGCAACCGAGGAAGAAAAAGCGTAATCGCGAAAGCGGAAAAAAGGAAAGGAAAACCGAGTCAAAAGCTCGGACAACAAACCGCCTTAATCGAACGTGCGGAGCGTAATGAGCGACTTTAGGTCAAAGAGCCCACAAAAACCAAAATAAAAAAAGGTTCGAGTGGCTCTTTTTCGTATAGTGAATTTTGTATTGTAATGGCCTGACTGGCTTTTTTTGTTTATGCGTACCACTTTGCCTGTTGGTTGTAGAGTTCCGCGTATTTGCCGTTCCGCTTGATCAGTTCCTCATGCGATCCGCTTTCCGCCAGTTTGCCGTCCGTGAACACGAAGATGCGGTCCGCGCGACGCACGGTCGAAAAACGATGCGAGATGAAAATCAGTCCGCGACCGCCAGCGGTTTCCAGCAGATTTTCGAAAAATCTCATTTCCGCGTTGGAGTCCATGGCCGAGGTGGGTTCGTCGAAACCCAAGATGCGTCCGCCGTGGACCAAGGCGCGCGCGATGGTCAGGCGTTGGCGCTGTCCGCCCGAGACTTGGTGCGGGACGATGCCCGGCGGCGCGGCCCAATCGCCCAAAAAAGTTCTGTAGCGTTCGGGCAATGATTCGATGACCGTATCCGCGCCCGCGACATTGACGCTCTCTGGGAGCGAAAGCCCGAGTCCGCGTTTGCCGTTAGGCGCGCCGTACAGCAGGTTGTCGCGCACGAAGTCCTGGTAAATTTTCGCGTCTTGCAGCATCAGATGCAACGCTTCGCGCCACGCCTCGGGTTTATATTCCGAGAGCGGTTTGCCGTTGAGGGTTATTTTGCCTTTGGTTGGTTGGATGAGGCCGGAAAGCAGGCGCAGAAGCGTGGATTTGCCTGCGCCGTTCTCGCCAACGAACGCCAAATGTTCGCCTTCGCGCAAAACCATGGACACGTCGGAAATGGCGTCGCGTTTGGATCCGGGATAGCGGTATGAGACTTTTTCGAGTTTGATTTCCAACTTGCCGGACGGCACGGCCAATCCGTCCTGATTTTCCGGCTTGTATTTGAGCAGACGGTTCATGTACGCCAGGATGTCCATGTCCGCCCACAGCGCGGTCACGGCTCCGGATATGCCGTTCAACGCGTCGCCCATGAGGCCAAAAAGGTTAAGCGCCACGTACAGCGTGGCCAACGCCGCAGGTCCGGCAAAAGCCGACCGGCCCAAGAAGACGATGACCACGGCATAGGCGGCTATGTGCAAGACGGCCAAGACGCCGCGGTTGCGCGCGCTCATCACGGCCATGTCGCGGAAGCGCCGCAACACGTTGATGCGCGCCGAGTCGCGTTTGGCGAGCACGGTTTTTTCCGCGCCCAGCAGGCGCAGCTCGCGGAATTCGTCCGTGTTCAGGAACAGGTAGCGCGTGTATTCGAGCCGTCGGCCTTCGAGCGAATTCCAGGTCGAAGCCCAAACTTCCTTACGTGATTCAAACCATAGGTTGCAGGCTTGCAGCAGCGCGTCGGCCAAAGCCACGACCGTGACCCACCACGGCGCGGCCAAGGCCAAAGCCAAAGTGCCCGTGAATTTTAGGACCGACCGGATCAGCCATTCGGTGCGGTCGGCCAAGCGGTTCAAACGCCACAGGTCTTCGCGCACAAAATCCAAACTTCGTCTGACTTCGGGTTTGTTGAGCGCTTCCGGGTCCAGTTTTGAGAGGTGCGAGTATATGGCCTGCTCGGACGCGAGCGACGACGAGCGCGAAAACAGGTCGTCCAAGCGCGAGTAAGTGATTTCCGTCACCAGATGCCGCAAGCCGTACGATACGATGACCACGCCAATCAAAAACGGCGCGCGTTCGGCTTGGCCCGAAGCGATGGCCGATATGAATTGCGCGAAAAAGTAAACCTCCAAGGGCTGCAAAAAAGCGCCCAACACTATGAGCCCAAAGCGCAAAGTGGTAAGAGCCGGATGCGCGCGCCAAATTATTCCGATAAAACGGACATAGGCGCGGAATTTGTCCTTTGCCGGAAACCTCAAGACCTGTTTTTTTGCATCGTTGCCCTCCATGGGCCGTATTGTAGCATGTTTTGACCGATTCGATACGAAAAAAATCCCTTTCGGGATGTTTTTTATGGTGCGCAAGGTGGGACTTGAACCCACAAGCCCTTGCGGGCACTGGCTCCTAAGGCCAGCGCGTATACCAGTTCCGCCACTTGCGCATTATCACGTCGCGACGCGGATAAGATACGGTTTGGCCAAGAGTTTGTAAAGCTGGAATGGCGCAAACAAAAAACGCCCGATTGGGCGTTTTTACCCTAGTCTCGATTCACCAGTCGTCTGATGCGTCGGGATTAGGGAGCCGAGGAGTGAACACTCGGCGAGGTGGGAAGTGGGGAAAGGGCGAAGGTGGGTTGTCGTACGGCGTGTTGTGGCGTGCTCGACCTTGAGCATTGGCCACGCGCTGCATCTTCATGAAGTCGTAGTCCGCTGAGGCAATTTCTGTTTCAGCGCCGCCTCAAGCGCTCAAGTCGTCCGCGATCCTCAACCTCATCATTCCTCGTCGATGGTTGTGCGTGCGGCCGGGTCGCATTGGCCGAATTCACGCGGGTTGTGGTTTGTCCCGACCGTCGGTGCGTCACGTTTGTGGCGCGGTTCGGGAAGCGGTCGCTTGCGTCGCCGGAAGTTTGCAGGGCCCCGGGACAGGCCTTCCTATTTATGTCGTCGCGCCGTCTGCAGTGGCGCTTGTTTTTCCTTCATCTGTCACCATTATGTGGGGCAGTGCACGCGGTTCTGTCTTCGTTGTGGTTGTCCGCGTGCGGTCATTCACCATGGGCGAAGTGGTCCAGTATTCATTTTTGTTGGCGCCTCAACTGGACCGGTGCCGACCCCTGACCACGCGATTGGACGCGATAGAATCGTCCGGGTCGCCGATGTCTTCGATCGGGGTTTGGGCTTTGGCGCTTAGATACCCAGTTTCATGAGTCTCCTTGGGTTGGAAGGTTCCAATTCCTCGTCGCGTTTTTGGCACGACGATAGATTAGGATAGCACGTTTTGACGACTTTGTCAAGAGTCGCCGTAACGTTTTTTGCCAATAATCCGACAAAAGTGAGACCGCGATTTTTCACGGTTTCGCTTTCGTCTCCGAACCCGTGGAGTTACAGGGTCCGGAGCGAGTCATACACCGTAAGGTGCAGGGTGAAGGTGTTAGAATCTGCAGACTGGACGGCTCTTGATGGACAATCGCCACTCGGTTTCCGCCATCTCATCGATGCGATCGAGCAGCCATTCTTCACGGTCCAAGTCCGTGGGACAATGCGGATCCGTGAGTGCGAGCAGCCACTCGGTTTCCGCCCGTTCCATGAACTTGCGGAAGCGCACGACCATGATGGCGAAGCCCATGGCCTTGAGAACCAGCAACAGCGCGACGTTCAATACGGCAGAAGCCAGCGCGAAGGCCACGATTGAAATTGGTATCGCCACGTACCAACTCGCGTGCGAGTATGCCTCGTACAGCGGTCGCAGGCTCGCGGTGTCTTCGAAGTGGCCGATGGACAGTCCGATGATGGCCATGGGAATCACCATGAGCCAGGCGAACTGCACGCCCGCATCCTCTTTGTGTTCCCACCAGATGCCGCCCGGAACCGTGCGTCGCCAGA
Organism: Patescibacteria group bacterium; assembly: GCA_022703155.1. GTDB lineage: Bacteria > Patescibacteriota > Patescibacteriia > 2-12-FULL-60-25 > 2-12-FULL-60-25 > MWCR01. Next base: position 25,581 of record JAKLEH010000014.1, read on the forward strand.
AATACCGGAATGTTTCGTTGATCATCCGTCCTCCTGAGTTGTAATGGTCAGACGCGTCGAAACGTTCGACGGGTCAGTCCCATGCCCCTCCAGTATATCGGAGAGGCTTAGGAGTTGAAGTTGCGAAGTAGCGATTTACTCCCAGCTGCTGGCCCGGTCGAGTTTGGTGTCGGCGAGCGACGCGTTGACCGCGGCCATCTCCTGTTGGAGCGGCGCGATCATCTGCGCGAACCGATGCGCGATGTCTGCGCGGCCGGCGGCGTCGCGGTGCGGCTCGAGCCGGAAGCCGCTGCCCTTGGGCATCATCTGCCAGCCCACATCGTACATGCTGTCGGACAGCCGCTTGAGTTCGGCTTCGTCCTGGGGCAGGGGAGATGCGTGGTGCAACATGGTGGCGCGGCGCGTGGCGACCGTCTCGTAGGCCGTCACATAGCCGTCGCCCTCTTCGTCCAGTTCCATCTCGGTCCAATCCATGGCATCCAGGGCTTCGGCCTTGATGAACACCGGCTGGTTCTCCTGTTCGTGAATCACGACGTACAGACCGAGGCTGGTCTGCCACAGGTCCACGGCCGTGTAACCGGCGCGGATGGCTTCGGACACGATACGGGCAAGAGTTTCGCTCATGGGTTCTCCTTTACGCGACGTTGGTGTGTGCGCGTGGCGCGTCGAAGACGGCGAGGATGTCGCTCATGGACATGCGGCGCAGACGGATGGACCTCGAATCGAACGAGAGGTCCCAACCCTGCTCCACCAAAGCCTGCCGGTCTTCGATGGCTTCGCATAGCAAGCCGTGGCCGAACGTGAGGTTCGGCAGCTCGAGCATGCTGACTGCGGCGAACGATACCTCGTGCGTCTCCAGACAGATGCGGACGCCTTCGCCCTGCATGTCGTAGATATTGATGGCGTCGAAGCCATCGATTTGGGCCAATCTAACCAATGTTGCAAAGTTCAATGTTTTTTCCTCCCTGTTTTGACGGTCAGGCCAGATGTCGCGGCATGCGACATGGGGCCAATTCCGTCCCCGAATTAAAGTTGTTCGGGTTGGAGTGTTGCCGATCCTTGCACAAGCCGAACAATCCGGGCTTGAGCAACGTGTCGCGGTACATGTCCTTCTCGAGTCTCATCGAAAGCGCTCCTTTGTTCCGTGGTTTGCCGAAAGTGGATTCGCGATTTACGTCACGAAGCCGCTTTCGTCTCCGAACCCGTGGAGTTACAGGGTTCGGAGAGAGTTTTGCGAAGGTTCAGCCCGGGTCGGAGAGACCGCGGCGCTTGCGGTTCTTGGGCAGCGGCGCGGGCAGCGGCTGGGGTTTGAGCAGCCGGTCCTCCAGCGTTTCGACGATCGTGCCCAAGAGGCACAAACCGCCGAACGCCATCATGATCATTCCCACGACCGGGTTGAGGTGGATGAGCTTGGTCTGGATGGCCGTTCCCAGAACCAACAGGCCGACGGACATCAGGGCTCCGAGGAAAGTGGTCATGATCTGTTCTCCCGGTCGTCTTCGGATTCGACCACCGTCAACTTCGGATTGACGATTGTCTTGTTCGCGGCCCAGAGCATTCCGCAAACGGTCGCGAAACGGATTGAGCCTGTTACGAAGTTGGCCGTCGCGCGTGCATAGCCCATGGCGTCGTGGTGCAACGGTTGACCAAACATCTCAATGATGTTGGGTCCGAGCATTACGGACATGACGACCAGTGCTGCAAAGGCTTGCATTTCGATTTTCTGCCAGGTTTTCATCACTTGCTCCTCTGCACGAGCCTGGTGTCGGGACGCGGCGGGTCGAAGCGGGGCTTGGGTTTGGGCACGTCGCGCCGCGGCGGAGGCTTAGTCACCTCGGGCCTGGGGTGGATGCGTGTGTCCGGACGCTTGAGGTTCGGAAGTTCGCGGTTGGGCGTGCGCGCGTTGGAACTCGCGCCAGGCGTGACGGCCGAAAGCTGAGGACGTACGGCGCGCAAGTTGGGCATGCGCGGTGTCGCGGTCGGCGTCGGATCGGCGGCAGCGTTGCTGTCGTTGGTCGTGGCCGGGATTTCGCTGGCCGGCGCGATCGGCTCTTCCGAGGTCGGCGCAACGCTGGCGCTCGACGGCTGGTTGAACGCGTTGGGCGTCCGGCTGCAGGGCGTTGAATCCAGCATGATGGTGCAACCCGTGAGGGTCGCCATGACGGTCGCTAGCAAACAGACGATGGCAGTTCGAAACATTGAACCTTCTCCTGTTGTTGTAGTGTGCGGAATGTTCTGATCTGAAGGCGCGACTAGCGTCACGCGGTCGGATCAGTCGCCGAACCAAGGGGTTCAGCGACGGTGCTGTAGGTGGGAAAGTGCGGCTAGTAGCAGGGGTGCCACTTGGGGCGCTTGGGTTCCTCGACGGGCTGGTTGTAGTCCGCCCGCCTCCAGCTAAACGGCTGGAACTCGGTGGCCGTTCCACCGACTGCGCGCCGCTGAGCGTAGGGAGTGTTGACCAGCGCGTCGATGCGGCTGTTATCCTGCCGTCCGAAAGCGCGGATGCCGACCGTGGTGAGGCGAACGTCCCAGCCGTCCACGCGGTCGATCTCGGCCATGGCCTGCGACTCGATGGAGTGGTAGGGCTCGTCGACCTCGACGGTCCAGGGCTCCTTGTTGCCCATGCGCCGTTCGCAGGTCACAAGCGTGGTTCCGCCTATGGCCTCGACCGTGATGAGGTCGTAGCCGGATCGCTGCGCAATCACTGCCAATTCTTGAAAGTTCATGGTCCACCTTGCTGTTTGGAGTTTGTTGTTTGGAATTTTCGTCCACGACATATGCCAAAGCGCAATCGCAGAACGGGTTAATATAGCACAAAAAAGCCTTTTTGTCAAGGCTAACATGACAATATTTTTGGCTTATTTAAGCCCAATTATAAAAAATTGTTATTCGGCTTAATCAGGCCAAAAACCATCAAAATTAGCTTATTTAAGCACTTCCTCAATTAGTCATTAAAATCCGGTCCTTGGTCCCTTGGTAATTGGTCATTGGTCATTCGTGTTTTGGTCAATTAAAAGAAGACGCCTTTTGCGTCTTTCAGAGAAGTTCGAACCCCTCAAGCACTCTCTCCATGGCCTGCACGTCCGTGAACCGGTACGCGCAGATATTCAGGTCCTTGGCCGCACGCACGTTTTCCGCGCGGTCGTCCCAGAACATGGCGTTCGTGGCTACGACGCCGGATTCGGTCAGCGCCGCCTTGTAGATGAAAGTGTCGGGCTTGTAGGACCGCACGCGGAAGCTCGGCACCACGTGGTCGAAACGGAAGTCCATGCCGTCCACGCAGAATTTGAGCACGAACGGATCTACGTTGCTTACGAGCGTGACCGCGAGGTTGGGGTGCTTGCGTTTCACGCGCCGCAGAATGTCCACGGCCACTTCGTCCACGCGCATGATGTCACGGCCCGTGTGGACCGTAGTCCAGTAGGCTTTGCGCGGCAGGGGACGGTCGAACAGGGTTTCGAGGCCGGTTATGAACCGTTCGTCGTTGATGGCGCCGGTTTCGAATTCGACGAGCAGCTTGTGCCACTTCTCGCCGCGCGTAATGCCTTGCACCAGGCTCAGCGGCAGCGGCTTGAGCAGTTCGGCCAGCCCGCGCTCGTACGCGTCGTGGTTGAAATGAACGAGAACGCCACCCATATCGCACAACAAGGCCTTGAACATCCGCCACCTCCGTTCGGTTGATGGGGTGTCTAAATACCACGTTTCCGCGTGCCGCGTCAACCCTGACGGTTGACTAAAACGGCAAAATGTGGTAGATTCGGCGGGTTCGGTCAACTGCAAACGGGAGGACGGCATGCGCCTAAAGTTCAAGTCCCAGAAGGATCGCAACAAGTTCCTGCTCGCGGTGCATGAATGCCTTTTCATCATCACCAGCTTGGCTACCTTCGGCCTCATGTACGCGAGTCTCCACTATGGCCATGCTTGGTCGTGGTGTGCGGAGAACTTCTGCGGTTCGGACTCGCCTCCGTACTATGCCCTCAAAGGCGGCATTGAACCGCATTGGGGCATGTGGTGCCTGGCCGGCGTTCCCGGGGTGGTGGGCTTGATTGTCCTGTACAGGATGATGACGTATGAGCACCTCGTAAAAGGGGAGCCTGAACCCAGCCCAACCGACAAACTGCCTTAAGCCATCCGTTCTGGATGGTTTTTGTTTTGGCCTAAAACCCTTGACAATCCCGTGGCGCCAGTACAACATAGCGACAGCAAATTCTCCAAACGGGCGTTGTCAAAACGACGCCTTATGGGAGAGGCTGGAGACTCTCCGCGGCTTCGACACCCGCGTTCGCATCTTCCTCCCTCTCCCGCCCTCTTATGGGCGATCGGTTAGGCCCGACGAGATTCGCCTCCCTTCGGAACCGATTGCCCGCCAATTTTGGGATGGTTGAGCGTAACGTTGTCCTCCTCCCCTCGTGGCAACGCGGCGTAGCCCATCCCAAATTACTAACCCGTCGGTACGGAACCCCCATCCTACGACCGCTCGTGCAATCGTAGCCGCCCGCCGGGCTAGCCCGCATGCTTCACCACCTTCGCGCATGCGGGTTTTTTTATCGTGCCGTGGATGCTTAACTCACCCCAACCCCTCTCTTACCAAGAGAGGGACTTAAAAACGCATATTCAACCCTCCCTCGATAAGGGAGGGCAGGGTGAGTTAACGTTTCGTTTGTTGACCATTGACCGTTGTTTTTCAAAATGTTAAACCTGCGCCAAACCCAAAGGAGCCAGTGATGCCCCAAAAAGCACGCAAAAACGCACTTTTGACCAAACCCCTCAAGATCCTGCGCGACACGTTCGCGCGCCAAGGCAATATCGGCTTTACGGACTTGGGTAAACTTTCCAAGTGGCTGGTTGAGCAGCGCCGCGCCATTCAGCCCGATGAGGCTTTTTGGCGCAAGCTGTTCCTCGACGATCGTTTTTTGTTTCGCGCCCAAATCGCGGACGAGGTGGCGGGGCTTGGTTGTGCCGCCGTGTTGAAAAAGTTCGCCGAAAAGACCGGGCCTGATCGCACGGATTACATATTGTTCGTGGACAGCCTGCCGGATCCGGTACGCTTTTTCATCAGGTCGCTGGACTATAAGGAGGTATCGGCTTATTTCGTAGATAGGAAAAGCGTGGCCTTCGTCTCATCGGCTTCTGCCGGAGTTTGGGCTTTATGCATGGAAGAGGCCGACGACCTCGCGCCGAGCTTCCATCCCGTGGACGAGGCAGGGGTGTTCGACGCGGTTATGTACGCCTGGAACAGCTGGCGCTCGGTCCACGAATGGGAGCCCAGCCACCTGTGCGTATGGATGGCCATGGCCATGGATGAGTTGAGCACCAAGGCGGAAATCCTGTTCGATGAATCTGTAGCCGTGTCGCAAGACGGCAAGCGCATCCAAGCCGCGGACGTGGTGGTGGCTTACTCATTCGAGGGCCGCAAGTTCTCGTTCGCGTTGCACCAACAGATTGAATTCAGGGATCGCAAAATCCTGCTTGGCCGCTTGCATGCCCTGAACGCCAAACCCACGTTCCGCAAGAAGACGGACGACGAGCGGCTGCAGGACGCGCTCAAGCCGCGCAACGTCAGGAAGCTCGTGTCCGAGTTGCAAGCCCAACGTTGCGCCCAAGGCCTGCTCGCCATCGGCGCCAAACGCATCCTGTTCACTCCAGCCGAGACAATTCCGCCGGCGGAAAAAGTCGAGCCGCCCAAACCCGAATATCCGCGAAGCGACAAGCCGGAACGCCCACCATCCGAATTCGATGGCATGCGTCCCGAAGACGCGGATTTGGACGGCATCGCGCCTAATCCATTTCGCGATACGGCGGGTGATGGACTCATCGGTCCTGCGTTTGACGGAGTCGATGAGTTCGACGGCACGATCGCGCCGTTGGAAGATCGGCTGAATGCTTTCAGTCCTCAAATCGAACCTGACCTTAACGCGCCGGTTCACTACGGTCCCCAGCCGGTCGAAAACGTTGACTGCACCGACCCGGCGCAAAAGCCGCCGCAACGCATCGAAACGCCAGAGCCGTCAAATCCGGACGCGCCCAAGGCCGATGAGATTCCGGTGGCCAAACCCATCACAGATCTGGATAACGACATTCGTCCTTGCAAGGACGGCCCGCCTTTCAGACCGCCGTTCAACAAGAACTTCAAGTGGTGAAGACGGACGGACGGTTGCAAATCTCGCGGGTCGATAACATGCTGTTCCTAGGTTCAATTTCGGCCTGCCCAATCCCGCGAGGCGCAGATACGAGCCCTGTCGCCATGCCAATGCTTTGTGTCTCGCGTTTTTCTTGAGGGATGCGATGAGCGCAAGATGCGTCTCGCATCCTTCTCCTAAGACCCAAAAGGGTCTTTTTTGTTCGAGTGAAGGTTTGATTGAAGTGCCTTCTTAGCCGGCGGGGTAAAAAACATACTACCCCGTCATGCCGAATTAAGTTCGGCATCTGGATTGAGAGCAATCAATTTAGATCCTGAAACCCACCTTCGCTAAAGCTGCGGCGGGC
>JAKLEH010000015.1 GCA_022703155.1 Patescibacteria group bacterium
TCTTCGTCGCACACATACACCGAGCTGATGACCCCGTCGAAGCCGAAGCGCCGACAGAACGGGACCACGATTTCTTCGGGAGCGCCCGTGATGGCCACCACTACACCGTCCATCTCCTGGTCCAACAAGGCGCGCAGCACGGACACGATTTCGAGGGGGAAAGCGCTACTCGCCACGTCGAGATTGGTCGCCAACCTTTCCGCGATGGCCGCGACTTTGACGTAAGGCAAACCCACGAAGAATCCGTTTTCCACGTATTGCAGAACCAACGAATTCAAGGTCTTGAGCGGCAAACGTCCCATGACGACGCGCTGCCGGATGCCGAGCAACGTGTCGTGAATCGGATGGCGATCCGGAAATTCATGGGCCACTTCGAACACGAAGTTGGTCAGCAGGTGGCCGTTGAAGATGACCCTGTCCACATCGAAGACGTGGCATTTTAAACCCCGCTTAACTTTGGCCTTGTTGGCGATGCGGTCGGAAATGCGTTGCAACTGCTGTTCGCGCACGGTTCGCCTCCCAGGTGCTTGTCAACGAACTTGGTTACATAACACCCGCCTGCGGCAAAGGTCAAGCGTTAAAAAAACCCCGTTACGAACAGGGTCGAAGATGGCCGATTGGCGGTTTTACGTTTTGGACGCGCCTTTGACGACGCCTAAAAGGATTGACCGCTCGATGTCCAAATCCAGCGTTTCGTCGTTCTCGTACGCGTAACGCATGCGGTCGACGGGCGGACAATAACGGGCCAATGATCGCGGCAAGATTTCATGCAGTTCCGCCTCAATCAAACGCCCCCTTGAGACGCGCAACAGATTGACGCCGATTTTAGGCGATTCGAATACCACGCCCGCGCCTTCGATGCCGCGCATTTCAGCCAACAGTTTCCCGTCCGGATTGATGGCTACGGGATACCCGACCTGTTTGAACACGTCGATATCGGCCAACGTGTCCCCCATGCCGACCGATTCAGCCCAATCCACGCCCAGAAACTCCCCGGTCACTTTGACCAATGGGCCTTTGCGCAAACCCGAATCCAAATCGCGTTCGGCCGTATAACGCCTGACGCCTCCATTATCGTGACGCGCCCAGTACGCCGATCCGAAAACCGCGCAAAACCCGTGTTGCCCGCAAAAAGGTTCTGCCACGACATGCGGCGCCCCACTCAAGGCCATGGAACAGGCGTGTCTACCGGATTCGCCCGAATAGTGTTTTATGGCTTCAAGAACGGCAAGCGGAAACGCGTTGGTCTCGTTTTTTATCCTGGCGGCTAAACCCCGCGCCAATGCCGCCACTCTCCCCTCCTCCAAACCTACGAAAAAATTTTCGTCTGCCAAGGCTATGGCCAAACTGTTCATGAACGGGATGGCGCCTTGGTGAACGTGTAGATTGGCCACGTACCGGTCAAGACGCAGACGGAACTTGTCACGATCCGGCAAAGTCGAAGCGACCGAATATATAAGATGGAACAGCAGCTGGCCGTTCACGAAAGTGTTGTCCAGATCGAAAACGTGCACCCTTTCTGGACGATGAGCCGAAAGCTCCAAGTATGCCTTGGCCAGAATCAACGCGTCCACGGTTGTCTCCTTATGAAAGGACCCAATAAACTGAAAACCAAAAAAGCGTCCGTGTCAAGACGCGCCTGTCTGTTCTTTCTTGTGATATCAATTGAGCCGTTCGTCGATCAGCTGGCTCATGGTTTCGAGATTGGGCGTACCATCGACCAAACCGTCGTTGATGACGACCGTGGGCGTGCCCGTAATGCCAAAACCTTGGCCGTCCTGCCGGTCTTTGAGCACCAAAGCCAGGGTCGCGGGGTCGCTTTCGCACGCTTTGAACTTGTCCATGTCCAGCCCGAGCGACTGGGCGTAGCCTTCGGCGTCGGCCCGCGTCACCTTGGGTTGGTTGGCGTACATCAAATCGTAGAATTCGAAGAAGCGGTTCTGCTGGTTGGCGCACGCGCCGGCAATGGCCGCGTCCATGGCGTTCTTGTGCAATTCGACCAACGGAAAATTGCGCGGCGCGAAACGGATGCGCCCGCGGTACTTGTCACGCAAGGGTTTAATGACGAGTTTGTGGTACAAGCCGCAGCCCGGGCATTCAAAATCGAAAAACTCGACCAAAGTCACCTTGGCCCCGGCCGGACCCTCAAAAGGCGTCCACGGACGCGTCAACCAAGGTTCGGCGGAAGTGGTCGTGGCCTGCGCAGACGGAACCTCCGGCGTGGAACTTGAACTTTCAGGTACCAAAATCTTATCCGGTTGGCGTTGTTGCATAACCGGCGCAACGGACGGACGTGACGCGGGACGCGTCAAACCGTAAATGCCCAAAGCCCCGCCGACCAACGCCGCGGCAATGGACATGAACATGATTTTCAGTTCGGCCAAAGCCCGGTCTTTGCCCAAAACCATACCCCTGTCCCACAGCATGGCCAAGAAGATGCCCATGGCCGCGGCTGCGGACAGCAAGCACCAGGCGCAAAACGAATGAAGCACGAAACGCTGGATGGACGTAAGGAACAGCGATTCGGCAAAACCCGCGCACGCAAGCAACGCGGTCAGCCAACGCGCCAACTTGGTTTTGTAATCCGGCGCGTAAGCCCGCGCCACCAAAACCGCCAGCACCATCAGATAGAACGCCACGCCAAAAAACGGCGTAGGCAAGCCGAACATACTGGACCATTTGGAGGCGCGCACGATGTCGCAACCGTGCAGCGGCCCGCACACCAATTCCGCGCCCGAGATGTAGGTGTAGGAAAGATACGAGGCCGCGAACAAGCCGACCAAAGCAGCCCACGTCATTACGCGTCTGGACCAGATGATTTTTACGTGTTCCATATTGAATGCGATATCACGCCAGACCCGCGTGTCATTTCGAGCGCCTGCGAGAAATCGCTTATAGTCAACCGTCAACAATGAACTTGATTTTAGGTAGGACTTCAAGCGAACAAGCCAGCCATCAATAAGGGATTTCTCACATGCGTTCGAAATGACAGCGTTGTTTTATTTTTCGCATGCGTCGCCCCACAATCCCCGCTTGGCCGCCTTGGCTTCGGCTTCCAAACGCCGGAGCTCGGCTTTCCGCGCCGGATTCAACGGGAACGACAGGTAGGCGTAAGCATAACCCTCGCTGATCAGTTTGGCGTTGTAATCCGTACCGTCTTCCAACACGACGTTGCGCAACAGGCGGTTGTATTTGTCGCGTTCGTCGGCTTGCGGGTCGGCGTCCAACCGGATGCGTTGGTCTGACAAGGTGTGTTTGGAAAAATCCGAAGCCTGTTTGCCGAAGCATTGGACCGCGCGTCGCGGATCCACGGTCTCGGGCGTATTCACGCCGAGCAGACGGATTTTATACTCTTTTTCCGGTTCGGCGTCCAACTTGGCCACCAGCGTGTCGCCGTCCACCACGCGTAACACCAAGGCGTTGGTCTGGACCTTGGTTTGGCCCGTAGACGTGGCCGTCTGCGGCGTGGATGTGGCGATATTTGTTGCGACAGACGTCGATGGCGCGGATTGTTTGCCCTCAACGTCCGCTTTCTCGTATCCATAAGCCGCCCATGAGGCGAACGCGGCCACGATTACGATCGAACCGATCAACGACATCAAACGCTTTTGCGACATAACAGTTAAATGATACGGTCGGGTGGCCGCGATGGCAAACGGACCGTCGGCAGCACGAAGCCCGGAGCCCGGAGCGCCGGGCACTAAGCACTGAGCGCTAGGCACGTCCGATGGTCCGTAGCCCCGGTCCGATAGTCCGAGGGTGGCGCCGACCTCTATCTCGCCATGCCCTATGAGCTATGCGCTATGCGCGTTGTACGAAGTCCCCGGTACGCGGTACGATGAGCGCATGAAATACCGCCACATCAGGAACATGACGCCGACGCCGTCGGAAATGCCGCCGTCGAGCGACCCGGTGGAAATCGCCATGTTCGCGGCCGAGCTGGGCGGCTCCGCGCCCGAATTGGATTTGCACGGCTTGCCGCCGGACGAGGCGGTCCGTGAATTGGATATGTTCGTGAACCTGGAATTCGCGGGCAAGCCGCGCCGCGACCTCAAGGTCATAAAAATCGTGCACGGGCGTGGCGGCGGCGTGTTGCGCAATGCAGTCATGAAATTTTTGAAAACCTGCCCGTTCGTCAAACGTTTCCGCGACGCCCAAGACCCGGCCCAAACCAACGGCGTGATTTACGCCGCCCTATCGCCCAACAAAAAATGAGCCTAAAGCTCATACGAAGAAGGTGGGGTCAGGCCCCTCGGTGGCGTCGTGGTTCCAACCGCCGGTCCAAGCTCCGTACAAGCTGTACGAAGAGACCGCGGCTACGAGCGCGCAGATGCCCAAGCCGATCAGGTCTTCGGCTCCGACCGCATGGCCGTGCGACCATTTGGCCACCAAACCCAGCAGCGCATTGCCGCCGCAGAACAACCCGCCGATGGCCATCAAAGCCATGCAAATTGAGTAAAAGACCAAGAGCGCCCAACTGCCGACACTGACTTTTTTCATCTCCGCCTCCATCTATTTTAAGTTTAATACCGACATGGTAGTTAGTCAAAATAATCAGTTTTCAAACCCACGCCCCCTCGGACCCTCGGACCGCTCCCCGCGGACCATCGGACCCGGGCTCCGTTCTCCGGGCTCCGCGCTTCGGACCGCCCCTCCTTGCGTCCTCTCCGCATCCCGTTCTACCATGCGCCTGCGTTCTTTTGGGAGGACAAACATGGAAGCGAGATACAACCGCAACGGCGGACTGACGCTGGTGCCCATGCCCGGTTTTTGCGACCTGGCCGACAAGGTCAGAAACAAGGTGGAAAACATGGGCGTCACGCCCGGCAAGGAACCCACGAGCGTGGACGTGGTCAAACCGCTTTTTGGCACGCGCTTGAGCGGCGAACCGTTCTTGCGCTTGGGCAAGGACCATATCGGCGGCCACGATTGCGTGGTGTTGAGCAGTGGCCCCGGCACCTACCAGATGCTGCTCCAGCTGTTCCTCATCCTGCGCTACTTGGCCGGACGGCGCGCGCAACGCATTGCCGTGGTCACGGGCTATCTGCCGCTCGGACGCACGGACCGCGACGAAGGTTCGCTTGAATTCGCTTTGCCGCCGCTCATCAACGAGTTGCTCATGGCTTCGAGCCAAGGATTGCTGGATCGCATCATCGCCGCGGACTTGCATTCGCCGCAAGTGGTCATGGCCGGCCGCACCGGGCTCATCACCGAAGTTTCGTTGGTGCGCCGCCTCTTGAGCAAGGCCACGGACGAAGCGCGCAAACGCACGGACCGCATCTGTCTGGCCTTGCCCGACGACGGCGCGGCCAAACGCATCGAAAACGCGTTCGACGAAGTCGAGAAGAAGCTCAATACGCGTTTGCCCATCGTGTTCGGCGCCAAGCGCCGCACCTCGAGCCGCGAATCCTCGCTCAAGCAGCTGTTCGGCGACCTGGACGCACTGCGGGACGCGCACGTCATCCTGCTGGACGACGAAATCGCCAGCGGCGGCACCAACCTCAAAACCGCGCTCGCGCTCAAACGCGATTATGGCGCCAAACAGGTTTGGGCCGCGGCCACGCACGGCGTGTTCTGCGGCGAAGCGCCCACGCTGTTCTTGGCGCCGGATTGCCAAGTGGACCGTATTTTCGTCACGGACACCATCCCGCTCGAACCGCGCGCCGAACTCGCGCCGCTCCTGCAAAGCGGCAAGCTGGCCGTGGTCTCGTGGTGGGAAGACCTGGCTTGGATGGTCTACCACCACCATTGGGACAAAAGCATCCGCGAGATGCGCTAAACCTCATCCCGACTACTATCGGGATTTTTTTATTCTCAATCGTTCTCGATAGCGGTTCCGATTTGAAGATCCCTCGTCACTCCGATTTCCCTCGGAATGACATTGCCGAATCTTTTACTGCGGCCAAATGTATAAAATGAATCCCCGCTGCAGATACGAGAGGCGGGGGTGAAGAAAAGGAGCTGATGGAGGGAGTGCCCTCCGGAATTTCTTGCTGGCGATTGAAAGGGACTGCTCTGAATTGTGATTGGAGGGCGGCGTTCGCGTGAAGCGATCGCCAAGGGTACGGATTGACGCGTTGCGCGTTTGTTTGGCTCGTGAAGGACGTTATGGAAAACGGTTTGGTGACGAGCGAAAAACGCATGACGCGAAGGTACGAAGGCCGTGGGAAGTGTAAAAGAACGAGGGACGCAAACCGCTTTTGTTGAGCCTCACGGATACCGGAAGCACAATAGACAAGCGGCATTCCAAACATACCAACCCCAACGAGTCGGTCAAGGGTCGGATTGTGGATTGTTTTCTACGCAAAAACCCGCGCGCGCGGGTTTTTGCATGGCTCCGGGGCAGGGACTCGAACCCCGATATACAGCTTCAAAGGCTGCTGTCCTACCTTTAGACGACCCCGGAATGGAACGCGAAGAGTATATGTTGGGCAACTCATTGAGTCAAGCCGACCCGGGACGTCCCGCATCTTTAAAGGCAAGCGCGTTGCGATGTGCTATACTATCGGTCGATAACCAATAATTCTCGTTAATTTATGACAACAGCAAAAAAAGTCGTCATCGGTTGTTTAATCGCCTTGGCGATCTTCGTTTTAGGCGTCATCGGCATCATCGCCATCGCCATGTTCGCCACTTCGGGCATCAACGACGTGGCCAACGAACAACTCAAGGCTTTACGCGGCAACGACGTGGCCAAAGCGTATGCTTTGACGTCGAAGGATTTCCAAGCCGCGACCTCGCTCGACAAGTTCCAAGCTTTCGTCGACGCCTATCCCGCGCTCAAGAGCAACGAATCCTCGAGCTTCACCAACCGCAGCATCGAAAATAACGAGGGTACGCTCGAAGGCACGCTCAAATCCAAAGACGGCGGCATTACACCCGTGACTTACAAATTCGTCAAAGAAAACGACGAATGGAAGATCCTCTCCATCGAACTCAAGCCAGCCGGAGCCGCCATCAAAGATGAGGAGCCCAAAGAAGACCAAACCGAAACCCAGCCCACGGAACAGGCGGAGGCACCCAAAGACCCGAACATCTTTGACGTCCGCCTCAACGAATCCATCGGCGAAAGCGGCGTGGTAGAAACCACCAAAGGCGAATACAAACCCGAAACCCCGGAAATCCTGGTCTCGGCTTACGTCGAGTCGGCCAAAAAGGACATGACGGTCAGCGCGTTGCTCACCTACAAACCCACGGGCGACAAGGTCGGCCCGGCGGAAAACAAAGTGGAGCAGGACGGCGACATCGTGAGCAACTTCTCGTTCACCAAGCCGACGCAGGGATGGCCCACGGGCGATTACGTCGTAACCGTCCAATTATCGACCGGACAAACCAAGGATGTGGCGTTTAAGGTTGAATGACACGATTTATGAAAAAAACACCGGAAGCAATCCGGTGTTTTTTTGTTTATAAAGTTTATAATGTCCATAAAGATCATGGTATTGGTTGACGTTTCAACCTTACGAACTTTATAAACCTTAAGAACTTTTATCGAGATTTCGTCGGTGTCTCCACCACTCCGTATATCGCGACCCCCGCCCCCGTCCGCTTGGCCCACTGCGCGTCGCCGTACGACCAGTGCCAGAACTCGTTGTGGCATTGTGAAAAACCGACCTCGGACAAAGCGCGGTACATGATTTCGCGGTTGCGTTGCAGATGTTTGGGCAGTTTGGGTTGGTACGGTCCAGCGTTTTCCTGGTACGTCAATTTCCAACTGCGCATGGGCACGCGCTTTCCGTTTTTCCACAACCTGACGTCCAACGCGCCGCCGGTCATGTGCCCAGAAGCCATCACGCCCGAAGCGTTAGCCACGTATTTTTGCGCCTCTTTTTTTGCCCGTTCCTTGGTCCAACCAGGGTGCTGACGTCGGAACCTGACGACGAACGATTCCATGATATCCTGTTGCACTTTAGCCGGCCGCCACGCGTCCCGGATGACGAACGTCATGCCCGGCGGCAACTTCTTGAGCGCGCGTCCAAGCATGGCCGCAACGGTTTTTCGCAAATACGCGGCCCCATCCGGCCGATCCTTGTCCAACAAAACCACGACCCGCGGCAAGGTTTTTTTCACATCCACCATCCCCTCCCCGCATTCTTTTATTAAAACCGGCGAGTATGACTTCCGACCTCCGACTTTCGACATATTTTGCCAGTGTATATTTTTTACCTCTTCAAGTACAATATGCGCATATGGACAAAAAGCGTTTCGCAATTATCATCGGCGTCATTCTGCTCGTGGTTTTGGCCTGGAAATTGGCGCCGCTCCGCCAAGCCGCGCCCGACAACGGCAAATTGAAAGTCGCGGCCACCGTCGCGCCCTTGGCCGACATCGTAAAAAACGTAGGCGGCAGGCAAGTGGAAGTGATGACAGTCTTGCCGGCCGGAGCCAGCGCCCACACTTTTGAAGCCACGGTCCAACAAGCCCTGGATTTGCAAGGCGTTGGATTGGTGTTTGCCATGGGTCACGGTTTGGACGATTGGGTCAAACCATTGGCATCGAGCCTTACCGGAGACAAAATCATCACGGTCGACCGCAACATCGACCTCATTGACCTGGCGCCGTCCGAACGCGACCCTGACGAACCGGATCAGGCGCAAGACCCGCACTATTGGCTCTCCGTTCCCAATGCCAAAATCATGGCACGCAACATCGCGGATGCGCTGGCGCGAACCGATCCGGCGAATGCCTCGATGTACTCGGCCAACCTGGAAAAATATTTGGACGACCTGACTTCTGCCGATGCGTATATGCGCCAACGCTTGGCCGCCGTCCAAAACAAAAACCTGATCACGCACCATAACGCGTGGAATTACTTCGCCCAAGAATACGGCCTTAACATCGTGGGCACGTTTGAGGTCGCCCCGGGCAAAGAACCCACGGTCCAGCAACTTTCCGCCCTGCAGGACGCGGTCAAACGATTCGGCATCAAGACCGTATACGTGGAACCGCAACTTTCCGACGAATCAATCAAACCCTTCACGCAAGACCTTAAACTCAACGTGGCCAAACTCGACCCCGAAGGCGGAGCCGACAATCTGGGATATATCGATTTGATGAGGTATAATGCGGACACGATTGCGAATAACCAATGAAATGAAAAACAGCAAACAGCAAAGTCCAAACAGCAAAGTCCCACGCATTTGTTCACCTCATTGTTGCTGTTTGTTGTTTGAAGTTTGCTGTTTGCGCCAGCCATTGCTGTTTGTTGTTTGAAGTTTGCTGTTTATGCAAGCGATATCCGTCAAAAACCTCACCGTTTCCTTTGGACCGCAGGCCGTTTTGGACCGCGTGAGTTTTGACGTGCCCAAAGGCGGCTTGGCGGCCGTCATCGGTCCCAACGGTTCGGGCAAAACCACCTTGTTCAAAGCCCTGCTCGGACTCATACCTTATCAAGGCACGATCAAGGTTTTTGACAAACCGGTCAAAGAAATTTTGGACCGCGTGGCTTACGTGCCGCAATATTTTGATTTTGACCGGACTCTGCCCATCACGGTCCAGGAATTCCTCTCGTTCAACCACCCGCGACAGCCCAAGCAGTCCAAAGAAATCTGCCACGAAACCAAGGTGGGCGCGCTCAAGCCAAAACTAATCGGCCAGCTTTCCGGCGGCCAACTGCAACGCGTGCTCATCGCCAACGCGCTCATGCGCCAACCCAAACTTTTGTTGCTGGACGAGCCCGCGGCCGGCATCGACATCGAAGGCTCCAAAGCCTTCTACGACCTGGTCGGCCACGTCAACAAAGAGCACGGCGTCACGGTCGTGATGATCAGCCACGAAATCAACATGGTTTACCACTTCGCGGACCAAATCATCTGTCTGAACCGCGATTTGGTGTGCAACGGGCCGCCTCACGAGGCGTTGACCAAAGACGTAATGGCCAAACTCTACGGTCCGACATCCGACTTCCGGCCCCACGCGCACTTATGACGCAACTCCTTGCCCTGCCCTTCGTGCAACGTGCGCTCATCGCGGGCGTGTTGTTGGGCGCGCTCCTGGCCGTACTCGGCATCTTCGTGGTGCTCAAGCGCATGGCTTTTTTGAGCGACGGCATCGCGCATGCCTCGCTCGCGGGCGTGGCCGCTGGCCTGCTCGCCAACCTCAACCCCCTGCTTATGGCGCTCGGCCTTTCGGCCGTGCTGGGCGCGCTCATCGCTTGGTTGGAACGCAAAGCGAAAATCGCCAGCGACGCGGTCATCGGCTTGGTGTTCACGAGCGGCATGGCCTTGGGCGTGGTTCTTTTGGCCTTCAAGCAGGGCTATCAACCGGAACTCGTAACCTTTTTGTTCGGCAACATACTGGCCATCCAATGGAGCGAACTCTACGTCATGGCCGCGTTCGGTTTGGCCATCCTCGTCTTCCTGGCCGCGTCATACAAAAAAATCAGCCTCATGCTTATCAACCAAGACTTGGCGCACGTCAGCGGCGTGAACGTCGCGGCGTACCAGACCGCGCTCTACGTGATGGTGGCGCTGGCCACGGTCTTGGGCATTAAACTGCTGGGCATCGTTTTGGTGAGCGCCCTGCTCATCATGCCCGTGACCACGGCCAAGCTGGTCTCCAAATCCTTCCGTCAACTGGCCGTTTACAGCGTGATCTTCGCCGAACTCATGGTTTTGGCCGGCCTGTATTTTTCCGTGCTCTTCAACCTGCCCACGGGCGCCACCATGGTCCTGGCTGGCATGGCGTTTTTCATTCTGACCTTCGCGGTTCAAAAAAATCGGAGCGTTGCATAGACTCCGATTTTCTACTCCACGATTTTACCCAACACGACGCGGTGATCTTCCTTTCCGCCATCCGGTCTTTTGATTGCGACCTGCCCACACAGACTGCCGCCCACGTTGCGGACGTCGTCGCAATGCTCGATTTCCCGGCCGCCGATTTCCCCGACGAGTTCGCCGTTGATGGCGGGCAGCCAACGCCCGCCGACCTTGATTTCGCCGTTCAGCTTGCCGCCCACGTTGCGGACGTCACGGCAACCCGCGATTTCCCGGCCGCCGATTTCCCCGACGAGTTCGCCGTTTATGGCGGGCAGCCAACGCCCGCCGACCCGGACCCTGCCGTTCAGCTTGCCGCCGATGAGTTCGTATTTTTCCCATTCGTCCAAGGCCGTGACCTTTTTCCCGGAGGCTTCGAGGTGCGCGACGAGGCTTTCGAAAGCCTCGGGCGGCGGGAGTTCTTGGGCGTCGGGGGGCAGCTCGTTCTTGTCCAACGCTAAGCCCAGGGCGTCGAGCAGCCGCAGCAATTCTTTGGCGTTTTCCTTGGGGACTTTAACTTTTCCTGCTTTGGCCCTGGCGTACAAATCGGCGGCGTTATTTGCTCCGTACGCCCCGTAAAAAGCCTGGATTTCGGCGTAGAGCTTGTCCGCGTAATCGCGGACTTCCGGCTTCAAATCCTGGCGGCGGGTTTCGTAACCGGTGTCGTTTGGCGTCAATTCACCCCGCCCTCCCTTAACGAGGGAGGGTTCTGATTGTTGAATAACAATTCCTCTCTCGTTAAGGGAGGATGGCCGGAGGCCAGGAGAGTTAACGTTTTTAAACGGGTTCATTGCAATGTTTCCTTAACCAACTTTTCCGTAGCTTGGATCCATGACGGCAGTTTGTCAGGATGCAAATCGCGGAACGCGAAGGCCATCATCAGGCGTTCGCGCGGGTCCAGCGGCAATTGGCACAGCGCGTTCCAACCGCATATCGCATGGTCGGATAAGGCCAATGAATAATAACCGTTGGAGGACAGCCAGGCGGCAAACGCGTTTTCGAACAACGGCGACCTCAGCTGCACGCGATTCACGCCGGTCATGAATTCGACCTTGCCCTCAGCGCGTGAGATTTCGGATTTGATGGCCGGCAAGCCTCGCGTCTGCCATTCTTCGAACGCCTCGCTCAATTCCCGCTCGCCGCGGCCGTTCAAAGCCACGCTCAAAAACTCGCCGTCGCGCACCGCGACTTCGCCCAGGCTTTCGAGCTCCGGGGACAGGATGATGAGGGTTTGTGACATAATAACTTCATTCGTATGCTCACTGACCATTCAAACTGAAATGCATTTTTTATCGGTTTAAATAAATTCCTCTTCACGTCATTCCCGCGAAGGCGGGAATCCATCCTCTATGCCAATTTGTTAAAACAAGCTTTCGTATAAATCATCCCAATTCAAATTCATTTCTTCAATCAATCTTGTCTTCCAAGACCTTTTCCATTTTTTAATTTGTTTTTCTCGTTTAATAGCCTCGTTTATATCTTCGTGCGTTTCATAATAAACCAATTTCGATATCCCGTATTTGCTGGTGAATCCCTCGACTACCTCATTCTTATGCTGCCAAATGCGTTTAATTAAATCGCTCGTGACGCCGACGTACAAAGTTCCGTATTTCTTGCTGGCTAAAATGTAAACGTAACTGAACCTCATGGGATGGACGCCTGCCTCCGCAGGCATGACGGTTTATTCTTTAATCGGGTCTCCGTAGTACGCCACGCGCATGGCTTGGATGACGAGCGGCATGGCCTTTTGCCGGTCCTGGGGCGAGAGCGCGTTAAAAGCCGCGTCAAGCTTGGCCGCCTGTTGCGCGATGCGCATGCCATGAACCGGCGCGTAACGACCGTTATTGGCCACCAGACGGTGCAATTCGGAAAGCGCGTGTGCAAAATTCAAAGCCTCATTTACGGTCGCGGTTATGTTCGGTTCTTTGACGGCCCGCTCGCGCAAGGCGGCTTGCGCTTGTTCCAATTTTCCGTCCGCCTCGCGCATATACGGGGTGCGCTGGTCGGGTTTGACATGTGGCGAAAAATCCAGATACGTGGCGCGTTCGTTGACGCCCGCTTGCCAGACGCGTACCAGCAACGTGCGCAACCCTTGGTCCCTGACCGCGCCCATGACGGCCGCCTGTACGTCGCGTTGTACCATGGGTGTCTTCAACCGTTCTTCATAAGTTTGAAAATCGCGCACGAATTTGTCCGGGTCGGCGTTCGGGTCGCGCGAAGCGAAGAAACGCGTCACCAACTCCACGGCCGCGCGCGCCTTGTCGGCCGGTGCGCGGTGCGTGGTGGCCAAACGCAACATGAACGCGTCGCGCCACTTTTCCTTGGACGAAACCAAACGCACATGCAAAGCCGAATTCACCAGCGAAGCCCAATACACCTGCTGTTGGCGTACCTTCAACTGGTCGCCGCGCAAACCGGGAGGCGCGAAACCGTTGAGGATCGGCTCTTGGAACACGGGGCCGGGCGCGTATTGGATTTCCGGACCGCGATGCGGCTCCATGAGCGCATCGAGCGGGTTGGGCGTATGCGTAAAGCCGCGCAAGTCCTGGGGCAAATGGGCGAAGGCGTAGGCCAAGGCGACTTCTTGGCCCAAATAATTCATGAACATTTCGCGCGCTTGCGGCGTATTGCCGAAACATTCGGGACCGTAAACCGCCAAACTCGGCTTGTCCCATTGCGCCGCTCCTCTATTGTCCGTCGGGATGTCGACCCCCGCCAACACGCTACGCCCCATGTCCTCGGCGCTGGGTCGATTTTCGCAGGTGGTGGCGTAGCGCACGGACACGAAACCGTTTCCAGGCAAAGCCTCAATCAGTCCCCAAATGTCTTCGTCCGGTATGCCAGCGCGCTCGAAGCCTTGGACGGGCAAACCGCGACTGGCGCCTTCGGCCCGCGCCACAGGCATGGCCGTTTCCGCGACCCTTCCTCCGCCTGACGTTTCAAAACCCACGTCGCTTATTTTTGCGGGTTCACGGCTCGGGGCTTGCGCGCCTTGTCCGGCCAATCGTTTTTGGATATCGGCCCGGACTTCGTCCATGTCGCCCGGCGGCCTGCCCAACACGAATCCATAATCGCCTTCGCCGCTCTTGGGGTATTTGGCGCCCTTGGTCTCGGCTGCGCAGGCCGTCAAAAACACGCCGACCAAAGCCGCGGGCAACACGCGCGAACCCCGACGCAACGCATCCAAAAAATGTTGACGCGTCTCCGCGCCTTCGCGTTTGGCATCGCGCTTTGGCGCAAAACCGGCTTCGGGTGTTTTTGCCATACTTTATTTTTTGAGGTATTTGCCGGCCGCGGCCCAAGACGACATGGAAACCAAAACCACCAGCGTGACGCCCTCAACCACGCCCAAATACCAAGCGTTGGCCACGAAAAAACTCATAAGGCCCGGATCCGCTCCATCGAAGAACGATTTGAGACGCGGTTCCAAAAACACCACGCCGAGCGCCATCAACCCGCCCACGATGGCCAAAGCGAGCAAGGCCAAAAAGACCGCATCCAGAATCAAAGGCAAACGCACGAACGCATTGGACGCGCCCACCAAACGCATGATGCCGATTTCCTCGCGTTGGGTGTAGATGGCCACGCGAATGGCGTTGTATACGATCAAAACCGAGAATAGGATGAACACCGCGGTAAGAATCAAGCCGAAATATCGGACCGATTTGGCGATTTCACGCACGCGGCTGATGGCCACGGCGTGGTCGTCGTAAGTTTGCGATTCGATGGCGAACGAAAATTGCGGATTCTTGAGCGCTTCGATCAAAAACGGATAATTGTCCGTGCGGTTGGCTTTGACGACCATGGTCGCGCCGAACGGATTGGTTTCGACTTCCTTGATCGCGTCCAAAATCTTCTGATCGTCGCGATGGCGTTCCAAGAATTGGCCCAAGACCTCGTCGGCAGAGACGATTTCCACGTTCGCGGTTTGCGGCAGCGAAGCCAAATACGAACGCGCCAAATCCAAAATTCCCTGCGGCGTGCCGGCCTTAAAATACACGCTCACGTCCACCTTGTCTTCCAAAGCCTTGATGGCCGACGAGGTGACCGCGTTCACGCCCACCAGCACGTTGACCGAAAGCAGCGCCAAGACCAAAACCAAAACCGTGGCCAGGCCGATCCAGGCGTTGCGCACCAGGTTTTTCCAGGCGAAAGAGATGACGCGGGCGGTGGAGGTGATGAAGAGCATAGAAGGATAAATGTCGGAGGTCGGAGGTCGGAGGTCGGAGGTCGGAGATCGGAGGTCGGAGATCGGAGGTCTTTGATCCGGTCGTCGGACAATCTGACTTCCTGAAAAATGACGTCCGACTTCCGACTTTACTCTGGCAGCATGTATTTGCCGTGTTTTTGGTCGGAAACCACGCGGCCGTCCGCGATGGTGATGACGCGGCTGTTCAGGGCGTTGATGGTGTCGCGGTTATGGGTCACGAGCACCACGGTGCTGCCGAAAGCGTTGATTTTTTTGAGCACGTCGATGACGTCATTGGTGTTGAGCGTATCCAAATTGCCCGTGGGCTCGTCGGCCAGCAGGATTTTGGGACGATGCACCAAGGCGCGCGCGATGACCACGCGTTGTTGTTCGCCGCCCGAAAGCTGGTGCGGAAAACGGTGCGCCTTTTGGTCCAAGCCCACGATTTTGAGCACGTGCGGTACGGTTTCGCGGATGCGTTTGCGCGTCTCGCCGGCCACTTCGAGCGCAAAAGCCACGTTTTCGAACGCGGTCTTGTTGCGCAATAATTTGAAATCCTGAAAGACGACGCCGATTTGGCGCCGCAGGTACGGGACTTCTCGTTGTTTGACCCGCGTGATGTTCCAACCCCCGATTTCGATGGAGCCGCGCGTGGGCCGCTCTTCGGCGATGAGCATGCGCGCCAGCGTGGTCTTGCCCGCGCCGCTCGGGCCCACGATGCACACGAACTCGCCGGCGCCGATTTCCAAAGACACGTCGCGCAAGGCGTGCGAATCCGGCGGATAGACTTTTGAAACGTGTTTGAGGATGATCATGTCGGTTTTATTTATAGCGTCCAACTGGCAACTGACGGCTCCGCGGGTTTGACGACGGTTGGTGACGGCGTGGCGGCCACCGTGGACCGTTTGGTCGCCGCTGTCGCGGCCGCGGATTTTTCCGCGGCTTTGGCCCGCAGGGCCAACGGGTCGTCCGGCGAGAGCGGCCTGACTTTTACCTGCATCACGCCGCCGCGCGGATTGCCGATGGCCGCAAACGCCACCTTGTCCAAATCGATGACGCGTTTGGGGAACTTGTCGCGCTCCGGCCCCCAATCATTGATGCGCACCACCACGCTGCGCGCCGGATCGTCCAACCGCGTGACCAAGACGTACGTGCCTTTGGCGAAATCCGGCGAGGCGGCGCAATTGCATTTTTTGTACGCGTACCACGAAGCGTCGCCCTGGGTCATGTAGCCCGGGACCTCTACAGCCCTGACCGTAGCGCCCATGCGGACCTTGCCCGTAGCCAAACCGTCTTCCGGGCTGTCCGGTTTGATGATACGTGTTTTGCCGTTGAAGGATTCCTCCATGGCGCAATGTTTGAATCCGCCGGAACCGCAACCGTCCACGGATAAAGTGACGTTGACCGCAACCGGGACCTGGGCGGCGTTGGTGGTCCAAGCCAAACGCCACGCTTCGCCAAAATACCGCTCCCCGTTATCCGTGCTTGTGGCCAAAACCGATTCATGAATCAAGTTCATCACGCCAGGCGCCGGGATGTCGCCCTGCTTAAAATTCAATTTGACCCCGATGTCCGACAAATCCAGATTTACGTCACGGCCTAAAAAACCCTGGTCCAAATACAGTTGGACCAAGCTCGGAGGTTGGACAGACGCAGGCGGCACGTTTTCCGCATGCGCTTGCTTGACTAAAACCATGCCGAAAAGTACACTTGCCGACATCAAAAACAGTCCGCACCGTCTCAACATAGGTAATTCAAAGTATAGCAAAAGTTCACGGGTGCGCCTAGCCTAAAAATGGGCTATCCACAGCCCAATGCCAAACACCGCGCCAGCTTAGCTCAGCGGTAGAGCAATGCTTTCGTAAAGCAGAGGTCCCGGGTTCAAATCCCGGAGCTGGCTCCATGTAAAAAATCCCTTTCCAGGGGTTTTTTGTTATGGCGACGGGTTTTGAACGGCCCTATGAAAAAACAGGGTTATCCCCTGTCTCCCGACTAACGGCATCCGCCTACCGACCAGCGACCAATTCTGTCAGAATCCGACTTTCGACCGTCGACCATCGACTCATGCGTATTGCGCTTCCCTACTTCATCTGCAAATAAACCACTACGTCGGATTTGGCTCTGCGCTCCGCGAGGTATGTCTCCAGCGCGTTGGCGTCGCCTTCTTTTTCTTTGGACATCTCCACCGCGAGCTTCTGTTCCAACAATGCGGGACGCAAAATCTTTTGACGGAACTGTTCCTCGTTCCAACCGTAATTCTGGTACAGGTACTGGGCTACGTCCGGAATGCTGGACGATGCGGCCGAACGCACCACGTCCGCGAAGACTTTGCGTACGTCGTCGTCCGCGACCGTAAGCTTTCGCTGGTCCGCGGCCTCT
Source organism: Patescibacteria group bacterium (assembly GCA_022703155.1). GTDB lineage: Bacteria > Patescibacteriota > Patescibacteriia > 2-12-FULL-60-25 > 2-12-FULL-60-25 > MWCR01. The sequence continues at coordinate 17,323 of JAKLEH010000015.1, forward strand.
TGCACCATGGCCTGCTTCAGCAGTCTGTCCATCACGTTCTGTTTCAGCTGATCATCGGGCGGCAAAGCCTCGCCGATGGTCTTGCCCGCATCGCTTTTCACGAACTTGCGTATGGCGTCCATGGTTTCCACGTAATCCTTGTACGAAACCGTGTATGTGCCCACTTTGGCCGCCGGAAAACCCAACACCGAAGCCACGGCCCGGACCGGTCCGCTGTCAGCCGTTTTAAAATAAACCTGGTACACGACCGCGCCGATTCCGGCTACGACCGCGATGACCGCAACCAGCCCGGCCATCATACCCCAAACCTTGTTGGAAATTTTCATATGTCTGTAGTTAGGACAGTTTAGCAACTCGTACGGGTAAATCAAGTGAAACGGACTTTAGTGCGTAAAAAAATCCAACCAACGCTGCGGATTGGACCGCAAATCCAACTCTTCTGGCTTGACGTCGGCCACGGCCAAATTCATGGACGCGGAAGTGGCGCTGAACCCTTCCAGAATGACCACGTGTTCGCCCGGTTTCTGCAGGCCTAGTTTGGCGCGCGCCTGTTTTTCCACATACTGGTCGGATTGCAGTTTGGCGGCCAGCTCTGAAAGTTGCGAATGCCTGCCTTCCAACTGCTGCGCTTTTTGCTCCAAAGCCTTGATTTCCGCATCCACGGTCCAACCGCGATACGTTTCACGCACTGTGGATATTCCGACGACCATGAGCAACGCCAAATTGGCCGCCAAAAACAGCGGCCACTTTGCCTTGCCCGCCCAGGCGGAAACGTTGAGGCGGTTTTGCGTCATGGTTGACCCCATTTTACCACATCGCTCAAACTTTAGGCTGTGCGCCGTCGTTGAATAACTTTTCGGCTGACTTTTCGCGCTCCTGCTTTTCCAACTGCTTCTCCATTTCCGCGACCCGTTCGTCGTCCACACGCTCCAGCATCTCGGCTATATGGCGCAGATGCGCCCGCCTGTCTTTAACCGGAGCGGACGCGTCAGACGCTACTTCGGCTTTGGCCTGATGGCGCAGATCGTTGAGCAATTCGTACACGGTTTCCGGCCGGCCGATGCTGTCCGCGCAAATGGGTGCCGTGGCACCGGCGGTTTGGATGGTCAAAGTGCCCATGCGGAAAACCGTGGGCCAAAAACCTTCGCGCTTCCACGACACGTCCTGGACGGAGGCCAGCGGCGCTTCGGACACGCGGCGCGACAGGATGCCTTTTTGATCCACTTCGATGGCGCGTTCCGTAGTCAGGATAAGCACGTCCGCATCCCACAGGAACAAAGACCTGCCGGCGATGACGAGGCCCGCGGCCACGCACGCGCCAAACGCCACGACCCCGATCGTTCCGGCGGAAAACAGCGGGAACAAAAAGAAGAACGGCGCCACGATCAAGGCCATGGCCAAGGCCAATTGGGGCAACAAGGTGACCAAATGGCGACGAACCATGGCTTTGACGCTTTCGTTGTCTTTAAGCTGGATGGCCGATTCGAGTCTAAACATAAACGCCAAGGGAACGGGAATTCATAAAATTCATAAGATTTTTAAAATTCATAAGATTTCCCGCAATACGCAATCCAATATTTTCATAAAAAGATTTCTAAATGCCCCAATCTTATGAATCTTATGAATCTGACAAATCTTACAAATAATTTTACGCCCCTCGCCCTCTCTCCGCAACGGCTGCGTCGATGGCTTGGGCCGCGGCTTGGCGCTCGTCCCAAGGGATTTTGTGCCCGTCGGCCACGCAAATCCATTGTTCGCTACCCTTGCCGGTCATGAGCACCAAATCTCCGTTTTGGGCCAAACGCATGGCCATGCGGATGGCTTCCAGGCGGTCCTCGACCACGAACAAATCCTGGCCGTCGCGCTTGCCGCCTTGGCGCGCGCCTTGGGCCACCTGTTCCATGATTTCCCGCGGATCGTCGTCGTAAGGATCCTCGTTGGTCACGATCACCACGTCGGCCAAGCGTGCGGCCAGGTTGCCCAAAACCGGACGGCGCGCCACGTCGCGGCCTCCGCCGCACGATCCTAAAACATGGATGACGCGCTGGCGCGGCAGGCTCTTGAGCGTCTCGTACAACCTTTTGAAAGATTCTGGTTCGGGCGCGTAATCCACGATGGCCGTCCAATCCTGGCCACGTTCGATGCGCTCGAACCTTCCGGGCACGGCCGTCACTTGTTCCAAATTTTTGGCCGCTGCGGAAACGTCCAAACCCAACGCATGGACCGTGGCCAAAGCCGCCAGCGCGTTGTACACGTTCACCTCGCCCGGCAAATTTAGGCGCAATGAGAGTCGCGACCCGCCGATGACGCATTCGAACGACGAACCTTCGGGCGTGGTCAGAACGTTTTCCGCTTTGACTTCCGCGTCCGTGCCGCGACCGTACCATACGTTCTTCGGCATCTTGGCCAGAGCGAAATCCTGGGCGTGCGTATCGTCCGCGTTCAACACCGCGGCGCGCGCGACTTGTCTGCCCGCTATTTCTTTGGGCGGCAAACCGGCCGTAAATTCGAAAAGTTTGATTTTGGCGCGTTTGTAATTCTCAAAACCGCCGTGCGCTTCGATATGCTCGGGCGTGAGGTTGGTGAAGACCGCCACGTCGTACGCCACGTTCTCGTGACGGTGCTGCACGATGCCTTGCGAAGAGGTTTCGACCACGGCGTACCCGCAGCCAGCCTTGACCATGCGCGCCAAAAGTTTTTGCAATGCGAAACGCCCCAACATGGTCATCTTGGTGTCGTTCAGCCATTCTTGGTCCGCGACTTTGAACAAGGCCGTGGTCGTACAACCGGTTTTGGCGCCACTGATTTCGAGCGCTTTTGCGATCAGATAGGCGGTCGTGGTCTTGCCATTGGTCCCGGTCACGCCGATAATCGTCATTTTTCGCGACGGATGGCCGTAAACAAACGCGGCCAGACCCGAAAAAAACCGGTGGTAAAAATCCAACCAGGAGGGCGGCACAAGCTTTTTTACGGCGCTTATCATATGAAAATGAGTTTAGCATCGCGCCATTTCATTGGCTAGATGGCTTATTTTAGCGAAAAAACAACATGTCATTGCGAGGCTTTGCGAAGCAATCTATAGATTGCCGCGCTCGTCGGACTCGCTCGCAATGACAGTGTGGACACTTGACATATCCCAATATTTATGCTAGGTTGCGCTTATTAACCTCAGAACCTTCAGCAACCAATCCGCACCCAAAACGCGTACCGGAGGAAAAGATGAACGCTTTCGTCAAAACGTCACTCGCCGCTCTCGCCCTCGTGACCGCACTTGTGTCTTGCGCGGGCCAGGCCCAGATCCAGTCCAACGTGGGATTCAGTCGCGACGCGACTCCTGGCGGTTCCGCAATGCCGACGAACGGAACATTTCCGGCCCAGTGCTTCGTGGACGGCAAGCTCGCCATCAAGGAAGAGCCGGCTTGCTACGGAACGGGAGCCAACCGCTACTGCTCGGAATACTCGGTGCTCTGCAGTTGCGTGGGTACGGATTCCGTTGCCAGTTGGGCGCGCTTGAAGAGCGTGGACAACGGAAACCCGCAGTACGGCTACTGCAGTTATGCGCCTCCGGCCGCCACGCAGGTGGACGTCAAGAAGATCGGCCAGGCCGCGTCTTCGACCGCACCGGTCCAATCCGCTCCGCCCCCTCCTCCGCCGCCCGCGGCATCGGCCAGCGCTTCGGCGTCCTCGGTGGGCTCGGGCGTGGGACCCGTGGCTTCGGCGCCTCCCGTGGACCCCAAGCCGCTGCAGGCTTCGCCCAGCTGCGAGACCAAGGACGGCGTGGTGACCTGCAGGACGATCACGGCCAGCGCGGACGACGCGGACGCCGGTCCGCAGTTCCACTGCGTAGGGCCCAACGTGGTGCCGCTCGGCATCAACGACCTGGCCAAGTACGCGGGCGGCCCGCCCTGTACCTGCGGCAAAGGCAAACTCAAAAAAATCGCGTCAGCCCAGAACACCTGGCTATGCGACACGACGGGCAAGTGATTCCAAGGCTTCGGACCTCTCCGAAGCCTGTTTTTTTTACAGTCCGTACGAAACCAACGACATCACGGCAAAACCCAAAGAAATCACCAACAATCCGGTGCCGGCCGCAAACAGCCACGGCGCCGCGTACAGCTTGCCCAAAAACAGGCACGTAACGCCCACGACCTGCAAGAACATCTTTACCTTGCCCGAACCGTTGGCGCTTACGTATTCGCCGCGGCGCTTGCGCATGTAAGCCGAGAGTACGATCAAAAATTCCACGAACAGAATGCCCAAAGCCAACAGATGGTGCACTTCGCGCACGATGAAGATGCACGCCACAGAACCGATAAGCAACTTGTCGGCCGTAGGGTCGGCGATGGTGCCCCAAAGGGTTATCTGCTTTCGAACCCTGGCCAACGAACCGTCCAACACGTCCGTAAATCCCGCAAACAAGAACAGCGGGATGGCTATGGGCCATGCCTCAAAGTACATGTAATAAATCACGAACGGTATCAAAAAAAACCTTAAAACCGTCAAATGGTTGGGTTTGATCCAATTGGGTATCAACGGAATTAAGGTTTTTGCCAACACGCGGTCTTGGAAATACAATTGGACCGTTTCGTTGGTCATGAAGGTCTTCTGCGTAAGCCAGCCCATAGGCGGTTGCGTTTATGCTAACATACACCCTGTTACGCCAGCTGTCGATAAACAATCTTGAACTATGAGCGATCGCACCCTTGACGCACTTGCGGGTTTGGTTTTTGTCATCATCATTCTGGGACTGGAATACTTGGGTTTGGACGTGTGGTTTTTCAAGTCCTTCCTCTGGGTTTTCGCCATTCTGTTCCACGCCTACGTGTTCGGCAAAAACGCCTTCGCCAAACAGCATTGGATAGTGTCCGCGCCTTTCGGCCTGCTTTTGCTCTTGGCCGTGCAAAGCGTCATCCAAACCGTTTGGTTTTACGCAGGCGGCGCGTTAGGCAGCCTGTCCGACGCCTGGTCGCTGGTCATCGCCATGGCTGCCGCGCATTTGGCCGGCGCGGTTCCCGATACTTTGGTCTTCGGGTCCAAAACGCAAATCGTGCCCCTGCCGGCCTGGTCGCGCAAACGCACGTTGTTCGCGGCCATCCTTATAGCTGCCTCATTGGCCGTTTTATGCTACGTGGTTTGGGGCGCCTGGCAAGCCAGGACCATGGTCAGCATCCGTACGCCCTGGCCCGTCTTGCCCGCCGGCACTTTGGCCGCCGTCGCGTTGCTCTGGATGCTGGCCGCACTGGCCGCCGTCGCGTTGCGCGTGCCCTGGCTCACGGCCATCCAATCGGTCTTGGCTTTGCTCGGAACCCTGTGTTTGGCGCCCATCGTCTACCGCTTGGGCTATGGCTTTGACGGCTTTTTGCATTTGGCCGGCGAACAGGTCCTGGCCAAAACCGGGACGCTGGATCCAAAACCTTTGTATTACATGGGCCAATACGTGTTCGTCACGTGGCTGAACCGCGTGTTGGACATCCCCCTGCCCTGGATTGACCGTTGGCTTGTGCCCATGGTGGCCGCGTTCCTGTTGCCGGCCGCTTCCATGCTGACCTTCCGCCACCACTATCCCAATGCCGGCACGGTTTTGGCCTTGGCTTTGATGCCGCTCGGATTCTTCGTGTCTTCGACCCCGCAAGGTTTTGCCCTGGTCCTGGGTTTGGCCGGCATTCTGACCTCCTTCGGCATGTTTTGGGGCGATACGCGCCAAGCCTCGCCTTTGTGGCTGTGCCTATGGGCCACTTGCGTCCATCCTTTGGCCGGAGTGCCGCTGTTGGTCCTGTCCATCGCCGTCGTATTGGCGGCCAACGGCGCCAAGGCCCTCAAATGGCTGGCTTGGATCTGCGCCGTGCTGGCCGGGTTTTCCGTACCCGTGTTGTTTTTCGTGGCTAGCCGATATTCGGGCCTGAACATCGAATGGAGCGCCGCACAGCTCGTGCAACTCGCCACTTGGGCCAATACCTTCGAACCGCTAATCCCTTGGCTGGGCAACACCTACACGCTATGGCCGGCTTGGGCTTCGCTCATTGCCGTCTCATTGCCCGCGCTGGGCGTGGCTTTGGCCATCGGTTCTATCGTGGTCAGCGAAAAGAAACTGCCGTTCGGCTTGCTGTTGGCCGCGGCCGTCAGCCTGCTTGTCGGCGCCGGGCTTATGCAGAACGCCGGGGATTTCGCGTTCTTGATCCAATACGAACGCGAGGATTACGCGCAACGGTTGGGCGCGCTCTCGACCATGTTGCTGGTCATCGCTTCCATGCCGGCCATGGCTTGGATTTTCGACAAGCTGCGGACCGCTTGGCCCTTGGTTTCGCTCGTCGGCATCCTGCTGTTTGGCGCCGTGGGCGCGGCCAACGCCTACAACTCCCTGCCGCGGCATGATGCGGTGCAAGCCAGCCGCGGTTGGAGCGTGGGCCGCGCGGACGTGGAGGCCGTAAAATGGATCGACCGCCGGGCCGGCGACCGGCCGTACACGGTCTTGGCCAACCAAACCGTGGCCGCGGCCGCGGTCAACGAATTCGGTTTCAAGCGTTACGCGGAAGACGTGTTCTTCTACCCCATTCCCACCGGCGGCCCCTTGTACCAAGTCTATTTAAAAATGACCTACGAAGACCCGTCGCTCGAAACCGTGCGCGAAGCCGCGCGTTTGGGCAAATCGGATTTGGTGTTTGTGGTCATCAACGATTATTGGTGGAAAGCCGAAGAACTTAACGAGCGCATCGGCTTGATCGCCCAGGATTCTTGGGACATCGAAAACGGCAAGGTCAAGATTTACGTGTTCGATGTGGCGAAAAAATAAAAACGCCGTCGGGTAGAGACGCCATCGGATGGCGTCTCTACGGGATAATCGAAGGCCGCCGTTGCAACGCGCCCCCAATGGGGATTTTTTATTTTGACAACAATTCCGTCAACCTTCCCATGACGCGATCCTGATTGTGGCGCTCGATCAGGCGCCGTCCAATAGGCCAATCCGCGTCGTATGTTTTTTTGTCCCGCAAAGCCCGCGCCAAATCCTCCGCGTCGTTGGGCTTGAAGAGCGTGCCGTATCCGTCCAAAGTTTCGCGCACGCCGCCCACGTCCGCGGCCACGACCGGTTTGCCCAAAGCCACGGCTTCGAGCAGCACCGTGGGCTGGTTTTCCATGACGCGCGAGGGCATGACGAGCAGTTTGGCGCAAGCCAGGCGCTCCATGGCATCCGCATGGCCCAATTGGCCCACGCATTCGACGCTATGCGGGTCCAACGACCCGCATCCATCGCGCAGAGGCCCGTCGCCGACCAAGACCAGTCTTCCCGGTTTGGTTTCCAGCTTGTTCCACGCGGCCAACAACAAATCCGCGCCCTTGTCCTCGGCCAAGCGGCCGATGTAAATGACGTCGTCCCGCAAATCTCGTACTCCGCACTCCGTACTCCGTACTTCATTGGTCGGCATTGGATTCGGCACGACCTCGCAAGTCGCATCGCGGAACAAACCGTTGGCCCGATGCTGTTCCAGCAGCCACCTGGTCGGGCTGATGACCGCGTCCGGCAGGCCAAAAGCGCGTTTGCGGCGCGCGGACCAGAATTTGCGCCATTTCCTCATGCAACAAAAATTGCTTTCGCCGTAATACCGCAAACCCGAAGGCTCGAACATTTGAACGTCGTGCAACACGTGCAACCAACGCAAGCCAGACTCCTTGAGGATGCGCGCCGTGCCCCAACCGCAACCGGTCACGTTGTGCGTCAACAAGACGTCCGGTTTCCAATTCCGTATGGCGTCCACGGCCGCCAAGTTCGGCGCCAAATCCTCCAGATGGAACAACAGGCGCAAAACGGCCGGCGTCTTGCCCAAAGCCGCGAATTTGGCCGAAGTGCGCGGCTTGAAAGCCGTGACCTGGATCGGGGACTCGGCGTCCGCAGCGAACGGCTCGACGGTGAACGCGTGCACGTCGTGGCCATGCGCCGCCAGCCAATCGGCCTGGAGCTTGGCTATCTGCCCGGCGCCGCCTCGGGTTTGCGGCGGGAAGGCGTTGGTCAGGACGGCGATGCGCATATTTTTTCGTAGACGGCGATCATTTTGTCCGTATGGCGTTCCCAGGAATATCGCAAGGCTTTGGCGCGTGCGGCGGACGACAAACGTCGCCTTTCCGTTTCGTCCGACAACAAACGTTTGAGCGCCGCGGACACGGCCCATGCGTCACCGACTTTAACGATCAGTCCGGCGTCTTTGGCCACGGACCTGACGCCCGGCAAATCGCTGGCCACGACCGGCGCGCCGCACGCCATGGCCTCGAGCATGGCCAAGCCAAAAGCCTCGGCGCGGCTTACGCTCGGAAAAGCGAAAACGTCCACGGTACGCAACGCCGCGACCAAACCCGCCTCTTCCAAACGGCCGACGAAATGCGCCCGTTCGGCCAAACCCAAATCGCAAGCCAATTTTTCGTATTTCGCGCGCCGGTCGCCATCGCCGACCAAAAGCAGATGCGTGTCTGCGGGCAAATCGGCTACGGCCTTAAGCAGGACATCCACGCCTTTGAAAGGATGCGCCGCGTCCATGACCGAAACCGTGCCCACGATTTTGGCGTTGGACGGAATGCCGAACCGTTCTGGTTCGCGTGGTCCTGGAGCAAAAACGTCCACGTCCGCGCCGAACGGCAATTCGACCAGCCGCGCGTCATGCGCCCTGGCCAGCGGCGCGTACGAGGAATGTTCCGCGTAATCCATCGACGACACGAACAACGCGTCCGCGGCGGACAGGATCTTGGACTGGCACCAGCGGCGGTGGCCGTTAAAAAAAATTCCGCGCAAACCGCCGGCTTCGGCGTCCATGTGCAGAGTCATGGCCAGACGTTTGATGACGCCCGTTTTCCGCAACGCGGCGACGCGTCCGGCCGTGCCGTAAAACGGATAATGCAAATGCACCACGTCGGCGTCGGATACGATTTTATCCACCGCCAAAATGCGCGCCGCGTTGCCCAATTTGATGGCCGGCAAACGGCTTACGCGCTCGGGCGCGGCCATAAGCCTGCCCGTTTCCGGGGCCATAAGCCAGGCCTCGTGGCCGCGTTTGTTCAAGGCCTTGACCTCGATGTGGGCCACGCGCCCCATGCCCCCGCCTTCAGGCGGCGCCACGCAGCACAAGTGGATGATTTTCATACAAATTTAACGTTACTCGCATTTCGTCATCCTGAACTGGTTTCAGGATCTCGATGATTCGCCGATCGGCCTTCAACCAAGATGCCGAACTGAATTCGGCATGACGGAAAAAATTTACGGATCACCACCGTACGATGAACAAATACGAACTATACATGGCCTGCCAAAACGGATTGGCTATCTTTTCGGCCCAGCCGCTCTTCAATTCCTGATACTCGATCTTGTACGTCATGCGGCGGAAGACGTACCAATCCGGAACTTGGCGGATCCGCGCCGTCTGCTCGCGTCCGGCCAACAAATACTTCCAAGTGCCGGGCTTGAGCAATGCCAGATTGGCCAAAAACTTCTGTTTGAGCCAGCCGCCTTTGACCGCGAATGCCCAAATGGCCATGTCCGTAGAGACCAGGGCCGGCAAAAGCGCGATGAGCGTGGCCAATTTGTAATTCTTGAACACGACCAACCAGCGGTTGCGCTCCATGAGCCGCCATTTGGAGATGGAACGCGAAAATTCGTAGTGGTGGACGACGCGGCTGGCTGGGGCCAAATAATTGCGTTTGCCGGCCAACGTCACGCGCCAACCCAAATCCAAATCTTCGTGGTACGAGTGCAGGTATTCGTCCAACAGGCCTATGGACTCGAACGTGGTCACGGGAATGAGCACGCCCGCGCCCGAAGGATACGGGATGTCGACCGGTTCGGCCGGCGCGCTCGACACCGGATCGTGGTCGCCCATGCAATAACCGAAGCCCAAGTAATGCAACGCGTTGCCGCGCGAATTGATTTGGTCCGGATGGTCCCCGCGCAACAGCAATGATTGGACCGTGCCCACGTCCTTTTGTTCCAAAGCGACCTTCACGGCTTGGGCCAACGCGTCGGGCATGATTTCCGTATCCGGATTCAACAGGTAAACGAATTCGGAATTGTGCCGCATGGCCCAAATCATGGCCAAATTGTTGCCCCCCGCAAACCCCAAATTCGCATGCGGCTCATGGATGATGATTTCCGGCATTCCTCTCTCCCCCCCCCCGCCCGCCGTAGCTTCAGCGAAGGCGGGTCCCACCCTCCCACCCTTCCACCCTTCCACCTTCTCCTTCGTCCCATCCCCGTCTTTGTTGATGACCACATGCAGCCTCCAGCGGTCGCGCGGATAATCAAGTTTGGCCAGCGACGCGAACAACGCGTCCATGTAGGAAGCGTGGCCCCACGACACTATTATTATGTCGACCATTGGGTGTTCCATATCGAACTAAACAGCAAGATACAAATTCCAAACAGCAAAATTTTAAATTTTATCACCCCTCCCCTTGCTGTTTGCTGTTTGAAGTTTGCTGTTTCGCCTCCGCCCCCAATTCCCCAAGAGCCTCCCTCCTCACCACATCCGTCAGTTTGCGTTCCAGTTTCTCGTGGCTGATGAACAGCTTGAAGACCAAAAAGAAGAGTACGGCCACGGCCGCATACAGGATCAGGTCAACGCCGCGGCCCACGCCGAACACCGAAGCCAGGCGTTCGGTTATTTTGGGGATGAGCGTCACGGCCACGCCGCCCAGCCACAGCACGGACCAGCCCACGGCTTCAAGCAGCGGGATGACGCGTTGCTTCCAGCGCTTCCAGGTCACGTATAGCGCCAGACAAAAACCCACGATCAGAAAAAATTGGATCAACATATTTTCATTCGGTAAAGGCGCCAAGCAACAGTTGCCAGGCGATTTTGAACGCGTCGCTCGTTTGGTTGCCTTTGCGCAACGTGTCGGCCGTGTAGCGGACGTGGATGGGAACTTCTTGCCAACGTAAACCAGAACGCGTGACCAAACGCAGGATTTCGGACGCGTGGGCTTTGCGGTTTTGGGTGAAAGCGATTTTGGACGCGGCGTGGGCCGTGTAGGCGCGGAAGCCGCTTTGCGGATCGGTCACGCTGCGCGGTATGCCCAAGGCCAAAGTGTTGAACGTACGGCCGGCCAACAGCAGCCATTTGCGGATAAGCGGCATGCCTTGCGGTTCGGCGCCCATGAAACGCGAACCCAGTACCGCGTCGGCTTTACCTGTGATGATCGGCTCGACCAGTTTGGGAATCTCGGCCGGGTCGTGCTGGCCGTCCGCATCGATGTGCACGATGATGTCCGCGCCCAAACGCAACGCCGCTTCGCTGCCCGTGCGCAACGCCGCACCTTGGTCACGATTGATGCGATGGCGCAAAACCACGATTTTTGGGTCGCCTACGGCTTGGGCCACGGCGTAAGTCGCGTCTTTGGAACCGTCGTCCACCACCACCAAACGGTCCAGGTACGGCAAACACGCCCGGATGGCCTGTCCGATGCGCGTGGCTTCGTTGTACGCCGGCATGACGCCGATGACTCGCATGGCTTAATCCTAGCCAAAAAAACCAAAATAGTCCACTACGGGTGCATGACGGAAAACAGCAAACAGCAAATTTCAAACAGCAAGGGTAGGCCTTGCTGTTTGCTGTTTGTTGTTTGGATTTTTTCGCTCTTTTACGCCGGCGCCGGGCCCTGTGGCGGTTTGATGGTGGCGGGCGGAGCGGTTTGGGCGAAGCCCGAGAGCAATTGGCGGTTGGCCACGGTGTAGTCGATGATTTTCTTGAGGCCTTCCTCCAGCCTGACCAGCGGCATCCAACCCAGCTTTTCCTTGGCCTTGGCCAAATCCGGCAAACCCAGCGGGGTCATGAACATGAGCGACGGCTGGAACACGATGCGGCTCGACGACCCGGTCATCTCCAGGATGGTGCGCACCACGTCCACGATGGGCATGTCCAAATCGCTGCCCACGTTGACCGGACCCAAATCCCCGTCCGTGTTCATGAGTTTGATCAGCGCGTCCACCACGTCGGTCACGTAACATAACGACGTCAGGAAGGTTTCGTCGCCGTAAATTTCGATGTCTTTGCCGTCCAAGGCGTTGACTATGAAATCCGGAATCATCTCCCCCGAGAACAGGCGTTCGCGCGGCCCGTAGGTGCGGAACACGCGCGCGATTTTGACGTCCACGTTGTGCACTTGCCGATAGGTGGCGCAGCACGTCTCGGCGAACCGTTTGCCTTCGTCGTAACAGGCGCGCGACGACAAAGCGTTGACGCAACCCACCTCCTCTTCCTTGAGCGCGTGGTTGTCGGCCGGGCGCGGGCCGTAAACCGTGGAGGTGGAGGTGAACAGGGCCTTGGCGTGGTATTTGACGGCCAAATCCAAAACGTTCTTCATGCCCACGCTGTTGGCGTAGAGCGTCTGCATGCGCGTCTGCTCGAAATGCTTGGGGCTCATGGGGCAGGCCAGATGGTAAATCTCCTGCACGCCCTGGAACTTGATCTTGAAACGTTCCAATTCCGGATACTGCTCCGGGTCGAACGGCATGACGATGTCCTGCCGGATGAATTCGAAATCCGGATTCTTGAGCAGGAAGTCGATGTTGTTGAGTTGCGCGGACACCAGATTGTCCACGCAAATGACGCGCGCGCCCGTGGCTAAAAGCTTTTCGCACACGTGCGAACCGATGAAACCGGCACCGCCGGTCACCAGGATGTTCTTTTTGTCGAAGACGGGAGGCATAACTTGGTAAAAAATCAATTTTCAAACATCAAACAACAAACGTCCTTCCCCTTTTTACCGTCGCCCTTTGCTGTTTGTTGTTTGAATTTTGTTGTTTTGTCTAAAACGATACCGACTGCCGAGTGGCGTTGGCGTATTCGATCATGGATTTGAGACCGTCTTCCAAGCGCAACAGCGGCACCCAACCCAGCAAATCCTTGGCGCGCGACGTGTCGGGCAAACCCGGATCGATGTAATTTTGGATATGCGGCTCAAAACGCACGCGCGAACCCGAACCCGTAATCTCCAAAATCTTTTGGGCCACCGAAACCAGACGCACTTCCTGGTCCGAACCCAAGTTCACCAACGTTATTTCGATGGGCGAATGCATGAGCCGGATCAAACCGTCCACCACGTCGGTCACGTAAGCCAATGACGTGCGCGTCTCTTCGTCGCCCGCGATGGTGATGTCGCTGCCTTCGAGCGCGTTCAGCACCATGTCGGGTATGAGGTTGCCGTCGAAAATCTTCATGCGCGGCCCGAAGGTCCGGAAGATGCGCGCGATCTTCACGTCCAAACCGTACACGTCCGCGTACGTCTGCAATATGGCTTCGGAAAAACGCTTGCCTTCGTCGTACGCGCCGCGCGTGGTTAGGTGGTCCAGATGGCATTCGTCCGTCTCTTTGACCTTCTCGGGTATGCCGCGGCGGTTGCCGTAAATCACGCTGGATGAGGCGTACAGGATTTTGGCGTGGTTCTCGACCGCGATGTCCAAAACGTTCTTCACGCCCACGGAATTGGTGAGCACGGTCGCGATTTTGAAATCCTCAAAATGGCGTTTGGAAATGGGGCAGGCCAAATGGTAAATCTCCTGGATGCCTTGGACCCCGACTTTGAAGCGCTCCAATTCGCTGAAGCGCGAAAAGTTGAGCGGCTGGGTGATGTCGTGGTTGATGAATTCGAAATGCGGCTCGCGCAACAGGTGGTCGATGTTGGCCACCGAACTGGTGATGAAATTGTCCACGCAGATGACGTTGCTGTCGCGGACCAACCGGTCGCACAAATGCGAACCGATGAAACCCGCCCCGCCCGTCACCAAAACGTTTTTGCGTTCGGATATGAATTTTCCCTCCATAATTTCATGTAACACGCAACATGAATCATGTAACACGCAACGCGCACGAAGCCGGTCCATTCCCTGCTTCATGTTACATGATACATGTTACATGTTACATTATACCGAATCCGTGGCCCGGCGTACAATCCGCCTGACCGCGCTGCCCGGCTCCGGATGGAACGTGTAAACGCGATGCGTGGCGAACGTGAAAAAAGGAATCAGCGCGTTCACGGCCACCAACAGGATCAGGTCGTAAACGTGCAGCACGTCATGCCCGAACCAAAACAGGCTGGCATTCAAAACACTGGCCACGACCACCACGTAAGAATAACGCCGCACCGAACCTTTAGCCGCGTTTTGGTCGCCAAACGTCCAGATGCGATTGATGGAATAGTTGAAAATCAACGAATACAACATGGCCAGGACATACAATGACGTCCGGTCGACCTGGGGCATAAGCAGGCGCGAAAACGCAATATAGCTCAAGCTTTGGATGAGGAATGTGGACCCGCCCACGAACAGGAATTTGACGACTTTTTTCAGTTCCTTTTTCACGTCCATAACGGACGTATGTTGGCTGGTTGAACGTCAAAAGTCAATCGACTTACCGTCTTGCCAACCCTTGCCATCCCTTTTCCTCGCCGCCCCTCGTCATGCCGAACTTGGTTCGGCATCTAGGTTGATAACGTGGATCCTGAAACTAGTTCCCGCCAGAGGCGGACAGGCAGGATGACGGAGGGATCGCGATTAAATTTCACCTCGGCCAGCTGTCGTAAAACCTTTTGTCCTTGAAACCGAACAGGAACAGGCCTTGGGGAGCTTGTTTCCAACGGGTTACGGCCGCGCTCTTGGCGGGTTTGAGGCTGCCTGATTTTTCGACCAGATATGTCGGCGGTCCGCTTTGCGTGAGCCTGACGACCTCCCT
>JAKLEH010000016.1 GCA_022703155.1 Patescibacteria group bacterium
AGTCCATGCCGCCATCGCCATCTTCCAAGTCCTGGAGGTCTGTGATGACGCGCCATTTGTTGTTCTTTTCGTCGGAAGCCACGCCCATGGCAATGCCCGCGACCGGCGCCACGATGGGCACGCCCGCGTCCATCAAAGCCAAGGACGAAGCCGTAGCCGAACCTTGGGACGAGGAGCCGTTGGAACCCAAGACTTCGGACACGATGCGGATGGTGTACGGGAATTTGTCTTTGCCCGGGATGATGGGGGCGATGGCCTTTTCCGCCAACGCGCCGTGGCCGATTTCGCGGCGGCCCGGACCGCGGCTGCCTTTGGTTTCCGAGACCGCGTAGCTCGGGAAGTTGTAATGGTGGAAGAACGGACGGATGGCTTGGACTTCCATGGTATCGACCGTCTGCGCCATGCCCGGACCGGCCAACGTGACCGTAGAGAGCACTTGCGTGTTGCCGCGCATGAACAAACCGGATCCATGGGTGCGGGGCAAGAGGCCCACATTGGCCGAAAGCGGACGGATTTCGTCCAAACCGCGGCCGTCGGCGCGCCAACCCTCTTCCAAAATCTTGCGCGAGACCTCGGCTTCCACGAAGTCGCTCACGATTTCGAACGCAATTTTCTTTTTGTCCTTGCCCAAACCCGCGGCCGTCAGATGTTCGTCCAAACCCTTCTTGAGCCGGCTGACCGCGGCCTTGCGGTCACCTTTGGAACGCAAAGGCGCGGAGAACAAAATGTCTTGCGTATGGGCTTTGAGGTATTCCTCGGCCTGGGCGTGCAACGCGACGCGCTCTTCGGCCGCGGCTTTGTCCTCGTCGTTTTTGGGCGTGAACAAATCCGCCTTAGGCTTGCCGTGCGCGGCCACAACTTTGGCCACCAAATCCAAAACCGGACCGAAGTTGTCGTGCGCCAGTTTGACCGCGGCCACGGCGTCGTCTTCGGAAATCTGGTGGGCGCCGGCTTCGATCATGACCGTCTTGCCGTTGGCTCCGGCCACCACAAAATCCATCTTGCCGTCGGCCACATCCTGATACGTGGCGTTCAACACGAGTTGTCCGTCCTTCTTGCCGATGCGCGCGGCGGCCAGCGGACCGTCCCACGGGATGTCCGACATCTGCAAAGCGCATGAAGCGCCAATCAAACCGAGCACGTCGCCGTCGTTTTCGTTGTCGTGCGAGAGCACCGTGACCACGACCGCGACTTCGTTGCGCATGCGGCCGTCGAACAACGGACGCAACGCGCGGTCGATCATGCGGCCCGAGGTGATGGCCTCGTCCGACGGGCGGCCTTCACGCTTGATGAAGCGCGAACCCTTGATGCGGCCGGCCGCGTAAAAACGCTCTTCGTATTCCAAGGTGAGCGGGAAAAAATCGATGCCGTCGCGCACCTCGCCCATGGTGGCCGTGCACAACACCATGGTGTCGCCATAGCGCACGGTGCACGAACCGCTGGCCTGTTGGGCCAACAAATCAACGCCGATGGTGAGCGTACGACCGCCCCACTCGACGGAATATTCCTTCTGTTCTGGCATATTGCAAATCTCCCGCCGTCACGCCAAAAGCGGCGTTAGGCGCTAGATTCAATCATCTTGACCGCGTTAAACGCGGTTTAGTCTTCAATCTACAATCTCAATCTTCTTAATTGTCATCGCGAGGCTTTGCGAAGCGATCTCTAGATTGCCGCGCGCTTTTTATCCTACGCGCTCGCAACGACAAGCGCTAAGCTAAGCCTAAAAAACTCAAGAAGATTGAAGATTTCTCATCGAAGAACAAACCACGTGCCGGGCCAAATTTAATTATGAATGACGCGGATATAGTGCCATGAACACGAATTTGCGTCAAAGGCTACATATATAAGGTTATCCATATCGCTTACTCAAACATAAAAGCGCCTTGCGGCGCTTTTTGACCCTGGACTTGCGATCATCGACCGTTTGGCCTTCGTCTACTGTTTGTAATTTTTTATCGCTTCCACGACTTTAGAATCATCTTTCAGGCTTTCGATAAACAGGACGTGCTGCCGGTTGATTTGCATCATGTCCTTGGGCCCGTGGAGCTCGTTCCCCATTTTGATGAGCTTGAGGTCGGATTGGTTTTCCGAGTCGGTCGGTTTGTTGGATTGCAGATAGTAGATGTTGTCGAGCGTAAAAAAGTCGGGCGTCATGTCTTTGGCTTGGCCAAAATACACTTGTCCGTTGTCCAAAAACACGCCCACGTAACCTTGGGCCAAATCCTGGGGCAAAGCCTTTTTGCCCCAAGGGCATGGCCGAACGACAACCATGAACACGGCAAGCGCCAAGCCTAAGACCGCGGATATGGCCAACATGCCCAACCATACGCTTTTCATGGTGTGGTACCTCGTCATGTACGCAGTATCCCCTCCTGGTTTCATATAAAGCAAATCAATATTCAATGCACGCAGTATAGCATGAATCATATTACGAATTAAGAATCACAAATCAAGTTGAGCCGTTCCAATCGCTCCGCTGCCTCGTAATTCGCAATTCGCCTGTCATTTCGTAATTGAAAAAGCGCCCTAGGGCGCCGCACCTCCTTTCGTGCAGGTTTTGATTTTGGATTTACGCATAACGTTTAATTTAAGATTCTTTTTGATTTTTCACGCGTTTGGTCAGCGCATATTTTTGTTTTGGCCGGCAGAACCTCGAACGATGAGGGGCGTCCGAACGTCCGTTGACCGACTCTGTTATTGGTTATTGGTTATTGGTTATTGGTGATTGGTCATTCGCCATCCTATTCCGCAGTCCCCGTCGCCGATTCAAGCGGTAATTCAGGCTGGCTGGCAATAGTTTCGGCCGGCGGGGTTTCGACGACAGGTTCCGAGACGGTGGAGGTCGTTTGTTCGATCGTGACGGACGGTTCGGTCGGTTGCGGTGCCGGTTCCTCGACCGTCGGAGTCGGTTCGGGCTGCGCCGTGGCGTTGATTTGGGTTTCAAGTTTTGACGTGCCCATGTCGGTCAGTTCAATGTCAGCGGTCGTGCCATTGGACACGAACACCTTGGCCTCGCGTTCGCCGAATGCGTGCCAATCGAACAGCACATCCTTGTATTGGATCGGATCGAGGACCACATCGAAGCCCGTGAGCGAGACGTTCTCAACACCGTAATCCATGCGGCGGGCGCCATGCGGAGTGACCGTCACGATGGGCAGGGTGTCGTAAGCGCGTTCGAACGAGACGTGGACACGCGTGGCACCGACCAAGATGACCGCTTGGCCAACGCTATCCTTGGAGAGTTCGACATGGTCCAAAACCGTGACCGAACCCGGGAATGCGGTGTTGACCACGGCCAATTCCGTGCTCGTGGGACCATATTCGGTTCCGGCCAACACGTTGCCCATGGCCGCGGGCTGGATGGCCGCGATGGAATTGTTGCGGACGAAGGATTCGAAGAGCACCGAAATCTTGACGTGTTTGATGCCGTCCACGGTGGTCGTGACTTGCGACCAATCCACCGGCTCGGCCGCGCGGGCGAACACGTAACTGACCGGATAGGCGCCCGTATCCTTCATGGCATGGCCTTTGACGTCGGACGAAATCAGGTAGTCGCCCGAAGCCACGTTCTGGCCCTGGTCCACGACCCAGACGTCGCCATTACCCACGGCCGCGATGAGATGAGGATTGTCGCTGTCGGCCGGTTTGGTGGGTTCCTGCAGCGCGAGATAGGCGCCCAACACGCGCGGGTCGTTGGCCGAAGTGGCGGCGACCACGCCGTAGACGATTTCCGAATCCTGACGACCATGCAGACGGCGGTTTTGTTCGGTCATGCGCACCAACATGCCTTGCTCGATGGCCTCGTCGGTCCAAGCGTAGTGCGAACCCGTGAAGGCGTTGTACGAAACCGTATTGCCCGCGACAGAGATGGTGCCCTCTTCAATACCATCCTGCCTGATGCTAATTATGGTGCCGTCGTTTGTGGTGCGATCGAAAGCCGCAACCACGTTTCCCGATTGGGTCACCTGGAAGCGCACCGCGGGCGCGTTAGTACCGATGCCCACGCGGTCGTTGGCCGCATCCGTATACAGCAGATTGGCGTTGGTGTCGCCTTCCACGCGCAGGCCCACGCCCGTGACGCCACCTTCGTTCACGACCAAACCCGAATTGGTGAATAGGCCGATGCGCGAACCGTTATTGCGGAATTCTATAGCCCCGCCATTTCCCGTCATGTTGTAATCCCAAATCATCAAATTGCTTCCCGTGGGCAAATACAAGCTGTGATCAACGTCTCCAGTGCCCTGCAAGCGCATGTAACTATAGTCCGCAGCCGCTGCAGCAGTCGTATTGCCGACATGCAGCTTGGCCAACGGAACCGTTTGGTCAAAGCCCACATAACCATTGGTGGCATCCACGAACAAGGCATGGGTTTGGGTATCGCTTTCCACGCGGAAATCCGTACTGGCCGAACCACCTTCGTTGAAGGTGATGGCGTTGCCATGGAACCTAGCGACTTCCGCACTTTCATCCATGAGGATGAAGGCGCCACCCGCGCCGCTGGAATTAACATTCCAGTACGTGGAGTTGCCTCCGGCGGTGAAATATATCTGGCTTTGGATGTCGCTGTTGTTGCTGGCTTCGAATTGGATAAGCGGCACGTTAGTCGCGGAATTGTCGCCCGATACTTCCAATTTGGCGTTAGGAGAGGTGGAACCCAAACCCAAGTCGCCGGCCAAATAATTGTCGCGCGTGCTTGGAGAGTAGATGTTGTAGTTACCGACAGGCACCGAGGTCGTGCCCAACAAAAGGTTGGCGTTGTAAGTGGCGGCCGTCTGCTCTTCCATGACCAAACCCGCCGCATCGTCAACGGTCGCGCCCCCGGTCACGGAAAGGTTCTTGATCCTGATGCCTATGCTATGTTTGGTGTCTTGGGAAGAACTGTTTAGGGTCGCGAATTCGCCACCCACCAAATCAGCCACTTGGTCGTTACCTTGAACCAAGGCCCGTGAACGCACACCCGTAAAATTATCCGTGGAGTTTAACGAAGCGTCGCCAAGGTTGCTCACCAATATATCCGCCCCATAAATGCTGGCGCCGTGGTTGGTTGTAAGATCGTAACGCGAATCCACCCTGAAAGTCGCCGCCTCAACTGCCGCCGTCATGGTCCCGCTGACATGCAACTTGGCGTTGGGCGTAAGCGTGTCCAAACCCACAAAACCGTTAGACGCGATGGCGAAATCATTATTCCAGGATAAGCCGTTGTAATGTTGCAACATGATCCTATCCGACGTATCCAAGCGCAAACGTCCGACATCGGCCTCGTTACGCTGTAAGTTCAAAATCGCATTGCCTTGCGTACCTACCATTTGTCCGTCCACTGCGTTTATGGTTAGGCTGTGATCCGCACCTCCGATAGGCAACATCGCACCGTCGTATTGACCGATAATCGCGTCGCCGACCACGGACAAAGCCTGCGTCGGACTGTCGGTATTAATACCAACGGTACCATTCGACAAATGCAACATGCTGCTGTTGAAGCCGCTAGAATAGAACGCCATGTCGCGCTGGAATTCGACCATGGAATTGCGGTCGTCAACCGTATCCATGTACATCGCTACATAACCGCCGTTTGATCCGGCCGACAACTTGAAGAGGTCGTCAGCAGCCACCGTTCCGCCGTATACGGTAAGCTTGTGCGAGGGGTCCGAATCGCCAATGCCTAAATTTCCGACATTCGATATGCGAACTTTTTCGCCAGATTGGTTGCCAAAGGTCAGGCCGCGGTCCGCGGACTGCGATAAATCCCAGGTCGATGTCCCGATGTGCACATTGGCAGCCCAAACATTATTCCAGCGTTTAGCTGACGAACCAAAATCGTAAGTCAATCCCGCTTCAGGCAAAATCGTACGCATGGTCGAAGTTCCCACGACCTGCATCTGCGTCTCCGGTGTGGTAGTGCCAAAACCCACGCGACCGCTATCCACCAACAAACCATAAACATTGCCCGAACCACCATTTAAGATAGTCATGCCAGCACCTGTGCCACGATTATCGATCAACAAAGCTTCATTAGAATTTCCAGCCTCCGTCCTTAAGTGAAGTACGCGACCGCCTCCGCCGCCACTGCCGTTGCGCATATAGACCAAAGACGTGCCCGCTGAAACATTGGTGTTGATTTCAAGCTTTCTTCCGACCGCGCTAGACGTCGCGTTGGTGCCTATCATCAGACGATTGGCGGAGTCGTCCCAATAGAAGTTGGCGTTGTCTTGGGCCAAAGAGGAAGCGCCTTGGAACATCACCGAGCCCTCGGTATATCCAGGATCGATATGACCGGTGACGTTGCCATAAATCGTCCCTGAAGCGTAAATGTCGCGCCACGATAAAGTTGGCGAGCCGAGATCGTAAGTATTGTTGACCGAAGGCAAGATATGCGAAGCGACACGTGCGTTATAAGTGACGGTATCAGAAGTCGCGTCTCCAAGCCGAGCGTTGCCACCGACGTTGAGACTTACGCCGTTCTGTAAATCCAAACTATCCGCATCCAAAGTCGCGACCGTGGCCGGAGAAGAATAACCCCCTCCAACCTGGAAGCGCATCATGGATCCGGTACCCACGGCACCGAGGACCAAACTCTTATCCGTGGCCAAAACGCCATTACCGGCCCAAGTCGGAATCCAGAAACCGCTGCCATATTTTCCGAAATATAAGTTGTTGGTGAAATCGGCGCCGCTGCCCTTGAGTTCCATGACCGCGCCCGCGTAGTTGCTGACGTCATTGGTGTTAACGGCTTTGAAGCCGGTCAAAGTGCTGGCTGAATTGTTGGTTACGGACATTTGATAAACACCGGAATCAGTGGGCGACAAAACGTTAGCGTTCTTTTGCAGATGGTTCGAATCGACACCGGCCAAGGCGAACCAACCCGTATTGCCGCCATCGGTCGTCTTTACGTATATTTGTTGGCCGCTGCCCACACCATCGGTACGATTGAACAAACTACCGCTATTGCCGGTTATCCTGCCTTCAGGAGTGCTCGTGCCCACGCTCATTTGCATGCTGTTCTGGTTACCGGGGGAGGCCAATGTCAAAACAGGAATGTTGTAATTTGAAGCCATGACGCGCAACGCGCCATTGCTTTGCGAACCAGGAACGTTTAACGCCATCTGGGAATAATCGATGTAAAAACTCGAATTGCGTGTGCCGGCTGTTTGATAACCAAATTCGAAAGCCTGCATGGTATTATCCGTATACATATACGCGCCAGAACCGTTCTCGGGGTCAGAAGTGTTGTCGGTCATGTATAACCGCCCGCCCCAATCGCCAGACGCATCCATGGTCTGGAACGCCAAACCGCCGCCATTTACGCCATTGGTCAAAGCCAACGAAGTTTCCCACTGGTCAGTGCCCGGATTCAAAATCTCGACCGGATTCGCACCGTTGGTCGTATATATCTGTCTGCCCAAAGCCGCGCCTCCACCGTTGTAAGCCGCATTCAATGTGGTGGTGGAGTTTACGATGGCGCTATCGACATAAGCCTTGTCGACCAATGAACGGTCGACGAAATCCGAGGAGTAATCGGCCGCGTAACGCAAACCGTAACGCGAACCAACCGCGCCAAAATCGTTGAACTGATTGCCGCCACCGATGGTGAGCACGGCATTATTGCCGTACAAATCAATTTGGTTGGTCGAAGCGTTCAGTTCCATGCCGTTGGCGGCGAAGAGGTTCAAGTTATCCTTGAACTCAACATAGCTATTAGTGGACCCTTCGTCGTTGTTGACTCCGCCGATTTTTAGATTACCGTTGGAATTGTAATCAGTCTGCAGATACAGGTAATTAGCGGGATTGGCCTGGTCTAGAAACCGCAACTCGTTACCGTCGTCAATGGTGACGTTGCGGGTCGTTGGGATGCTTCCGTCAGAGTTATAGATGTTGTAAACCAAATCGGATGAAGTGGCCCAACTCAAAGCACCCGATCCGTCGGTCACCAGAACCTGGTTGTTCGAGCCGTCGCGGGCAGGCAGGGTCCAAATGGTGTCGGACGACAACGCAGACGGCGCGATGAAACCTACAAAATTACCGGTTGACGCGTTTTCGTAAAACCGCAATTCGCTGTTGGAGATATTGATGCTGTCGTTGGCGTAATCAATCCTGACAGAAGTGCCGTTGCCACCATAGTCGATGTCTCCAAAACCAACAATTAAATCGTTATCCGCCACGCTGCCCGATGCCCTAAAAACATTCTCGCCGTTTTTGTCGCGGAAGTTGGCGATATTGGTCATCCCAGCAATTCCGGAAACGGAGAATGACGAGGACTCGTGCGAATTGGGACCTACCGTGAATAAAGAGACCAACGGGGCCGTTGTGCCAACGCCAATGCGACCAACGCTATTGATGTACATACGTTCCGTTCCCGCCGTATCGAACCGGATATGATCTTCATCCGCGATTTTTTCGACCATGACGCGCGTATCGCCGTCCGTATCCACTAGGCTGCTGGCCGTACTGATGGGTATACCATTCCAATATAAGACGCCACCCAAGTTGTACAGCGCATGGCTTGATGTCGCCGGTGTCGAGCTCGCTATAGAAACCGCACCCATGACGTGCAACGTGTTGGCCGGGGATTCGGTGCCAATGCCGACGAAACCACTGGCCTGCCTGACCGTAAGGCGACGATCGCCAAGGAACACATGATCATAACTGTTTCCGGCTCCGCCGAAATAGGTGCTGACCAACAAATGGTTGCCACGTTCATAATACAATCCCAGATCGCCACCATAGGCATCGATGCCCAGGCCAACGCCTTTTCTGTCGTCCTGGTTTGACACTTCGAGCATCCGATTTCCGCCAATCACCGAACCGTCAATCGATACGATGGCTTCCGGAGTGGTTGTACTAATACCAATCCGACCGTCCCCGCCGATGTTCAACCTGTCCTGGTTATTGGTCCGGAAAAGGAAGGATTTATCGCCCTCGACATTGAACCCTGCTTCATATAAGCCCGAGTAGAGCTTGCCGCCAGGCGTGCCATTGTTATTGAACTTGATGTAAGCCGCGTCCGAACCGTTGCCATTGTCGGAATTGATGACAATGCCTGCATCGCGCCCGTCATGCGCACCGTCATCAGAATTCACGGTCAATATCGCGTCGCCAAACACTCCGCCCTGGATATGAAGCAACGATTCCGGGGTGGCCGTGTTGATGCCCACTCTATACGTATCGAAATCCGCATTCAAAACGCCTCTCGCATAATAGTAAAGGCTGGGATCCGCCTTACTAACAGCGGCTATGTAGCCATCCGTACGTATATCGGAGAGACCTATTTCATCGCCAAGATTATCATTAACGATCATGACGCCCTCTCCAGCGGTATTACGCCAAACCGTCTGAATTGGACTGTCTGACAGCACCTCCAAAGCGCGGGTCGGATTGTTCGTTCCAATGCCAAGTTTCGTATTCACGATTAACTGTCCCGTGCTGGTGCCACCCGCGAACTGAATAGGGTTTGTGCTAACGTTGCCGTTATCGGTAACTTGCTGCAAATCCAAGCCGCCGGTCGTGCTGGCCACGTAATTGACAACGAATCCTTTATCTACCAAAGACCGCAAACTGAAGTCCGAGGAATAATCACCACCGTATTCAATACCGCGGCGCTCACCAACACCCCTGCCATCATTGAATCTGATCTCCGCCGGATTCATCGGGCCGGATGACGACTTGAAAAACAACCTTGAACCACCGGCTTCTACCAATCCGACTTCATATCCTCCATCCTCCGCCATGATATTCATCATACCCCCGTCATCCTCAATTGTTGCGGCTCCCGTATCGTAGAGAACATAACCGTCAGTCGCAATGCTGTTGTCCGCGGCATCCTGCAATGTAAACGACAAGCCGCTTACGTCATCGGTAGTGGCCAAAGCTTTCCAACTCGTGCCGTTCCAATAATTAATCGCTTGCGTGCCATTTTCATAAACGACGGCCCCGCTTTGTAAACCGGTCGCGGGCAAACCGCTGTATCTGCCCAACATGAGCTGTCTGCTCAAACGCGCATCGCCGACCACATCCAACCCATAAGATGGCGTAGAGGTTCCCAAACCCAGATTGCCAACGGCAGTCAACACGAATGGAGTCGTATCTGAACCCTCGTCTTCTATCCAGAGCGACGGTCCGGTGCCAGTATTGCGCATCCAAAAACCTTCTCCTGTCCCCGATTGCATGACATAGAACGAACGGGCGCCATCCGCCACGCTTAGCTCTATGGCATTCCCGCCGTTTAACGGCTTGTCAATCATTAGGCCAGTCTTGCCGCCAATATCATATATATTAATGCCAGGCTTAGTGCTCTGGTTGAGAATATACAAGCCATTGCCAGTATCGTTGTTATTGATTGTTATGCCGTCGTTCAATGTATTGTTATCGACAACCATCGCCCTACCCATGTTCTGCCGAATATACATGCCCAATCCGTTCAACGACGCAGAGTTTTCGATTGTCAATCCAATGCCATTGCCAGAATTAGAAATCAATTGGCCTAAACCGTCGCCTGAATTATCTAAACTGATACCTGTGCCAAAATTAGGGTTATCAACCCTCATGCCCAAACCGTTCGTCGTGCCATTGTCTACTCTAATGCCTGAACCGGAACCTTGGTTGCGCGCGTAAAAACCGCTACCCGTATTCATGTTGCGCGCACTGAAGCCAACTCCCTCCCCGGTGTTATTTACGTAAACGGCATGGCTATTGGTCGTATTGATGACGTCGATGGCGCCCTGCGGATAACGCAAACCGGTGATGGTGATAGGTCCGGCGTCGGCCGTGATAAAACGTCCGAGGCCAGAGCCTCCGCCGTCATAGGCCATGTCGAGCGTGGTCGTTCCGCCATATACCTCCAAACCGTTCACGTATAATTGCGAGGTCGAGACGAAGCCAGCCGCCCAAAGATTGCGCCAACTCGTGGTCGCCGAGCCCAAATCGTACGCGTTATGTACGCTCGGACCGGTGTGGCCGCTGACCTGGAGCTTGAACAAATCGGCCGTCACGTTGCCAATGCCGAAGTTACCGCTGCCCTCGAAACGAAATTGGTGAGCGTTGGAGGTGGTGATGGTCACACCGTCACCAGCATTTTGAGCCACGATATTGAGCGTACTGGGATCTGATGAAATGTAAGCGTCCTGCGTTCCGTTGTTACTGAAAACAATCACCCCGTCACCGCCGTTGGCATAATCTGAATTTATGATAATGCCAGCCCTGTTGCCAGCTCCGGCGCCGTCGTCGGCATCGAGCTTCAGGATGGCCGAAGCCGTGGCGCCGCCCAATACATTCAGCAGCTCGGTGGCGCGACCATCGTTCATACCCACGGTGTCGCGTCCAGCCAAGTGCAAAGACGCGGTGGATGTGCCGCCGGCGAATACGATGGCGTTGGTCGTGGTGTTGCCGTTGTCCGTGACCTTTTGCAAAGTCATGGCGTAAACGGACGACGAGACAGCCGTGATGGCCACGTCAAAATCCCGCAAAGCGGCTTGGACCGTGGTTGCATTGGAATTGTCGAATTCGTCGAACACGCCGACCAGGGACGCGCCCGAAGTCACGTTGTTCGAACCTGCGGCGTCCAAACGGATGCCGCCAACTGACAAAGCCGTGGTCAGATTCAAACTCGAACCCGTGGCCATGGTGAAAGTCAACGTCTGCAAAGTCGACGTGCCGTTGATGGACAAACCCGCGCCGCTAAAAGTGCCGGTCGCGATGTCGAAGTTCAGGTTGCTGTCCAAAGCCAAAAGCTGGTTGGCTTGAGCCGTGGTCGTGGCTTGGAGGTTGTTGACCCGGTCAGAATTCAAAGCGTACGGATGAGCGGCGAAGGGTACACGCGGAGTGGCTTCCGGATCGGAGCCGATTTTTACGCCCAAATACAGCGGTTCATCGAAAGTGAGGTACGCGGGAAACGCGTTGCAGGAACCGAGTCTGACAAAGAAATAACCCTTGGCATCCGGCGTGACGCTGGCGCAAGCGCCCGCGCCCTGGTCATACGTTTCCTTCCAGACCAAAGCCCCAGGCTCCGAGGCGGCATCGGAAAAGGCGCCTGCGGTCGGATGGTTGTACAGCGAAAATTGAATGGCTGTAGTGGAAGTGACGGCCGCCGATGACGCATCCAACAACCTGCTTTGGTAGCTGACGGTCCGCGGGATGGCGGCGTGGGCCGGTGCGATTAAAAAAGGCGCGACAATATTCAAGCACGCCATGGCACCGACAAAAATTTTTCGCGATCCGCTAAAAACGGATGTGAATAAAGACATATTTTTATTTTTGTTTTTTCCCGCTTTTTAGCCTTTTTCAGGCTAGTTTTATTATAATATATTTATTCTCCCACAACTGATTTAGCTGGGTTGATAAAAAAAACGCCTTTTTACCTGGTGTGAATAAGTATGTTGATAAAATATGGATATAAAAAATCGCCCTTGGTTGGGGCGATTTTTTTTCATTTGACCTTCATGGTCTGAAAACTTTGTATTGCCCGTTCTCCATGACCACCGCATACCTGTTCGACATGCCATCCAGTTCAAGGTCCATGATCCATGCTCTTGAATATGTCAGTTGATTGACACTGTCAATGTAATTATCGGCGACCTCCTGTACGTTTACGACAAAATCTTTTTCCAAAACGCTCGCATCGGCCGCCAATTTGACGTAAGCGCCCATAAAATCGCTCTCTTTGATTTTGGCTTTAAACGCTTCGGGCGATTGGGCATAAACTTTAGCCAAATCCCCAGCGGCTTCGGCTTTGAGCACCTCCCAAACCGCGGCGTACGTTTTTGGCTCAAAATAGATGTCCATTAGGCCATTCGCGTCGGCCACGGGCTTTATCAAAACGTCCTTGGTCAACGACGCATGGGACAGACGGATGTTTGCCCCGTTGGATAAGGCCGTGAAATTGTAACGGCCGCCTTGTTGCGTGTTTATGGTTACGTCGCCAAGTACGAGATTGACTCCAGCCACCGGCGTACCGCTCCACGGGTCAATGACGGCTCCGCTCAAACGTTCCATGTTTTGTGCCGGGACGGTTTCTTTGGTCGCATCGTCGCGTGACTGGCTTCCGACCTTGGACTTCGTGATATCCCAAGTCACATACCCTACGAACACGGCGGCGCAAGTCACGGCCAACAATATCAGGAGCACGGATAAGGATTGGGATTTGGTTTGGCGCGGCGCGGTTTTGCGCACGGCCAACAACCGGATGCCGTTCAAGGCCAAAACCAAGACTAAGAAAAACAGGAAAAACAACGGATATACGTACGAAGCAGGAATCTCCTTGACCGTGTTGGTCAAAGTGCGCGTTTCCTTCTGAAGGCTGTACATGGCCACTTCTTGAGATTCACCGTTCTCGGTCGTGACCACGACCGTATGCATCCCAGGCGTCAAATCCTGGGGCAATTGCGCTTGCCATTCGCCGTTCGGATTGGCTTGCACCTCGAGCGTGGCTTGCGGCCCGCTGGCGTTTAAGTTGGCCATAGATTAGTAAATCCTTATCTTAAGTTTGGCGCCGGGCGCGGATTGGCCTTTAATCAACACATCGCGATCCTGTTTGAGTATTTCCAAAATGCGCAAGATTTGGCCTTCGGGCATACCTGCGCTTGGCGGAACTTTGGCGGGCGCGGGTTTGGCTTTGGATTGCGGTTTGGGTTGGGGCGCGGACGTGACGGTTTGCGCCGGCGTGGTCGGCACAGCCGGACATTGGAGGTTGGACGCGACCGCGGTCTTGAAGAGCGGCGCGAACCTGATTTCCGGACCCAAGGTCTCATGGCCGTTGCCGCGCGACACGGGACGGAACGCATACAAGGTTTGCGGCGAAAGACCGGAAACCACTACCGAATGGTATAAGGCCAGGTCGTTTTGCGAGGCCGTGGAGCGTGCGTAGCCATAATCCGGGGCCGCGCCCAAAGACGTTACGGACCGAGTGTCGAACAAGACGCGCGAATCGGACGGGATGTTGGTGAGCCAAGAGACCAAAACCGACGTCTCGTCGATTTGGACCACGGCCACGGTATTCATGTTAACGGACATGATAGGCGCGACCGAAGGCGAACCGCCACCTCCGCCGCTGCTTCCGCCGGTCCCGCCGGACGAAGAACACGACGCCACGCAAGCCGCGCCGTTCCAAGACGTGTCGGTTCCGCAATAAGTCGAACCTAAAACGGTCGAGTGTTCGTATTTGCAAGCCGCGTCGCAACCGTCGCCGGCCACCAAGTTGCCGTCGTCGCATTCTTCCGAGAGTTCACGCAGGCTATTGCCGCAAATCTCGCTTGATAAACAATTGGCACTGCAACCGTCGCCGGCCACAACGTTCCCGTCGTCGCACGCCTCGTTGCCTTCGACCGCGCCATTGCCGCACGTCTGGCTGGCGCCTCCGCTTACGGCCAGCGCGTACACGTCGCGTTCCATCAGGTTGCCAGAAAAATCTTGGGCGTAAACGATGACCGGCACGGCCTCGCCGGCCGCGAAGTCGCCGGCCGGATCGATGGTTATCATGTAATCGTTAAGCGTACCGGCGAGCGCGGAGAACGCTGTGGTGGACGCGTAAGTGATGCGCGTGCCGTTGGTGGTCACCGACCCAGCGCCACCGCCGGCACCCGTGTAATACGTGCCGTTCACGTAAACCACCACATTGGCCAAATCCACGCCCACTCCCAAATCTTTCAGATGGAAACTGACCGTGCCGGCCGGCGCGATGCCCTGATCGTTTCCCGGCGTGCGCGTGTCCACGAACGGCGGATCCGTATCAGCGGTTTGGAAGCGCCATTGGTCCGCGACCATGGTGTTGCCGACCAGGTCTTGGCAATCTCGGGCGCGCACGTACACCCATTCGTTCTGGGCAAAATCAACTGCCGGATTGACGGAAAAATCATAACCGTAATCCACGGCCGCAACCGTAACCGTACCCATGCCTTGCTGGTACGTAGTCGTGGCTTGAGATGCGGACCAAACGTCGAAGCGGCAGGTCGCGGCATCCACGCCCGTGCCGGAGATGTTTCCCGGATAGGTTTTCTTGTCGTGCACCGTGGCCGCGACATCGGTCGAGACCGAAACGCCCGTGGCGTTGCGTGCCGGAGATTCGGCCACCACACGCGGCGCAACCGCGTCGGCTTCGGTGGTAAATGTCCAAGCTTTTGCGTCCATAGTGTTGGGTCCGTTGGCATCGCCTAATTGATCTTGCGCCGATGAAGCCAAATCCCGATAACCGCCGACGTTGACCGCATATAATGTGGCGTAATCCCAATTGCGTTGGTCGCCCGGGATGCCCGAAGGGCTGGCGGGATTGACCGTTACATTGCACAGATTCGTGCCCCAAACCCCGGAACAGGAATACGCGTCATAAGGCGTCATGTCCGCGGCATTGGCCGTGATGGCTCCGGGAGGGGTGGCCGTATCCACGCCCGTACCCACGCCGCTGTTGTCGCCTTCGCCGTTTTTGCTGTCGCGCAAATCGAACGTGTAATTCGTGTCCACGGATACGTCGAGCGACGCGTCGACCGGACCCGGATTCAAGGCATACGGCTTTTTCGTATCGGCCCACACATGCATCCGGAAATCCTCGGCGTCCTGCAGGATGTCCGAACCCAAATACGAGATGTTGGATTCAGTGGTCAAACCGATCGTTCCCACGTTGATGTCCAGCGTGGTCGGAGAACCCGTGCCGTAATCGGCGGCCGTGGGCCTGAGCATGGTCCAACGCACGCTGCCGAAATTGCCCGTGCCGCTCGAATTGCCCGACGTGCGGTAACCCGTGGAATACACGCGGCCGCCCGTGATGTTCTGGCCCGACCAGCTCGGAAAATAGGTGCCGGTCGTCAGGTTGGAAGCCGTCGACACCGGAGTCGAATAATCAATCCAAATATTGGAGGCGTTGGTGTGGTCCGAACTTATTTGGATGGTGGCGTTAAAAGCCTGGCCCACGTAATAATAGTTCAGGTCGCTGGGGTTGCCCGTGCCGCCGTCGCCGGTATTGTCCGCGCCCGTGTACGGGCTGGCCAACAGCTGGAACCAGTTGGTCCCGGACGGGGCCGCGGCCTTGGCCGGTGGGGCCAAACCCAAAACGGCCAGCGCGGCCAAACATGCGAACAGAAAAATCAGATTGTTTTTCATACCTTCCCGTCCGGACACTTCATGCCCGCACGGCAAAGCACGAAACTTATTGCTCGCCCGTCACGTCCAAATTCTTGAGCATCAGACTCAAGTCCACGGAATTGACCACCGGGTCCTGATTTAGGTTGGCGCGTATGCCGCGATTGGTGGCGTCGTCGCGGTCCAAGTCATTGATGAGGATGGACAGGTCCACGGAATTAACCACATCATCGCCCAAAGTCGCGGGCGAGCTGGTCGAACCGCTCACGTCACCAGCCAAGAGCCTGACCGTGCCGAACGGCGCCGTATTGCTGGCCTGCGTGAAATTTAGCACGTTCGGTCCGTCAGACAGGTTCACGCCACGCAAGACCTTGGTCAGATGTTGATGGGTCTTGATACCCACGTCATAATTTCCAGCCGTGACCGTCAAAGGGATTTGGCCCAAATACTTGCCTTCGACCGTGGTCGTAGACAACGATGGCACGGTGAAAACGACCGCATGGGTCGCCGGATCGCGCACGGTCAAATAAAAAGTCGCGTCGTCGTTGGTCGAGGTGGCGCCCACGCGCATCTCCGGCACGGCCCATTGGACCAAGGCCCTGACGCCCGTGATTTCGTCTTCCCAAAAAGTCCCATGCCAATAGGTGTAGTTAGTGCTGGTGGAAACGCCCACCCCCGGATGTCCGACTTCAGCCTTGAATCTGTAACTCGGCGACGTGGCTTGAAAATCCACGGGGCCGCCGCTTTCTTGAGTGCCCACGAAATTCGTGGACGTGGAGGCCATAACGAAAACCGGAACCGACAAAACGGCCGCACCCATGGCCAAAAGAATGCCTAACCTGAGGGTTTTCAACACGCCGGCATTATAGCATAAAACATGGACGTTTCCGACCTTGACTTATGTACAATTTTTATATTCAATAACCGTTCCTTCAAAAACGGAAAAACGCATATGGAGACGCCATGGCACGTTTATCAATCCAAGACCGTGAAGCGTACCTGTTCTTGCGCGGACGCAACCTGCTCAAGGACGTGGAGGCGCACCGCATCGACATGTACAAAGGTGCGGTCTGCGTCATTTGTTCGTGCCCCGACCATTTTGACGATGCCTACGCCAACATCGCCATGACCTGCCTGGAACACCGGCCGTCGCCGCGCATCTGCTTGCTCACCCAACGCGGCGGGGCTTTGGCCATTCCCGGCGATTCGCCGCTCAACCTCAAGCGCCGCGGCGAGAATCTGCTGCAGGACATCTTCGCCGCGCACGAGGAGGACGTCATCACGACCGTGGCGTTGTACGCACACGCCCCGTGTACGAGCGTGAACAAACACGGGTTGGGATTGGTTGAGGTCATTGATCTTTTGGTCCGAGCCAAAATAAGCGTGAAAACCGAAGCGTTCGGACACAATGCGGAAATCAAAGTCGCATGCTTCGTGCATATCGACCGCGGACAAGAGGAAGGCCCCCGGACCTACTTCGTCTCGGCCGACGAATGGCGTCTCGTATACCGCAGGGACATCGACCAAGTGCGCCTTTCCGACACCATGGAATCCAAACGCTGGTAGGCCCCACCTCTCATCCGCCTAAAGGCGGATTTTATTTATAAGATTTTTAAGATTCATAAGATTTGCAATCAAGAATATTTTAAAAAATTTGGGTTTTCCCCAAATTTTATGAATTTTATGAATCTTACAAATTTTAAATCAAACGATCCTCGGCCTGTTTACCTTCTTTTTGTTCTGAACCGGTTTGACCGACGCGTCCGGTTTGGCCACGCGCAACGATTCAACCGGGGCATGGTGATGGCGCGAACGGATGAGGAAACGGTCCGTGTCTTCGGCCAAATCGAAAAACAAATCGCAGGCGCCCCGCAATTCCGAGCTGGTGGACGGGCCGAAAGCCACCACCTCGACAATCACGCCCTTGGCTTGCAAGTATTCCACACACGGCACGAAATCGCCGTCGCCGGTCATCAGAATCATGACATCGACTTTTTCCGAGAGCTTGACCGCGTCGATGGCCATGCCCACGTCCCAATCCGCCTTTTTGACGCCGCTTGAAAATTCCAAAACTTCTTTGACGCGCAACTCGATGCCGCCGCTGACCAAAGCCTCGAAGAAGGCCATCTCCTCGCCGGTCTTGGATTTGGCCACATAAGCGATGGCGCGCACCAATTGGCGGCCGGCGGTCGCGGCTTCGACCACGCCAGGAAAATTAAGCTTGGCGTCGAACAGGTGTTTGGCCGAATGGTACATGTTCTGCGTGTCGATCAGCACGGCGACGCGTTGGGTGGGGCGTTTGATCATAAAAAAAGCAAACAGCGGATTTCAAACAACAAAATAATGAATTATTTAAAACTGGCAAACCTAGAATAAACCACCGACCCCAGTGCGTCAAAAACTAAACCGCCAACCCAACCATCCCAACCCCTTGCTGTTTGGATTTTGCTGCTCGCTGTTTATACAACCTGCCATTCCCCTCCTAGGCCTTGACGCCTTGGGCTGGTTAGGCTAACCTTAGGCCATTAAAGAGCTTAACGTTACGCCTTTCCGGTGCGGTTCCAATCCCCAAGGTCGGAACCGAAGTCTGGAAAAAGCGCATAGGTCCTATGTTGGATCCCAAGAAGAAGCAGAACATAATCGCCAAGTACAAGACGCACGCCACAGACACGGGTTCGCCCCAGGTCCAAATCGCCATCTTGACCGAGGAAATCAAGGATTTGACCGAGCACCTCCGCTCGCACAAAAAGGATTTCTCCTCACGCCGCGGTCTGATCAAGAAGGTCGGCGAACGCCGCCGCCTCATGAAGTATCTGAAGCGCGAAGACTCGGCCGCCTACGACGGCTTGATGGCCAAGCTGAAAGTGTAAACAACGAAAAAATCGCCCGCGGGCGATTTTTTTATTATTGACCATCCCCTGATGATTGGTTATTGGTCATTGGTTATTCCCACCCGCAATCGGTTATTGGTCATTCCGCGATCATTACCCTATCCCGTTTTCTGTTTAATCATCCTCCCCGCCGGTTGGCGCGAGAGCATGGCGCGTACGGCCTTGAGCCGGGGAGAATGGGGTTTGGCGCGGGTGATGCGCAAAATCTTTTTCGATTTAGGCAAAAACTTGCCAACGAACCGCTTCGCGTAGGAATGTTAGGGACACGCGGTTGCTTATCCGCGCGTTTTATATCCCAAGGCGCTTCCGATACGCCGCGCCGGCTGACAGATGTTAGGTCAACGCTAATGCGCCAACCGCGTCCGCAGACGGCTTACCCGCACAAGGCGGAAAATCATGCTACCTCGTAAAAGTTTCATAGCGACCAGATCCCCTTTCGGTTGAGGTTCAATTTAAAGTACGATAACGCCAATAAAAGCATAAAAAAAGCCCTTTTGCCAAGGGCTGGAAAGACACTTTGCCGACATAAAATGTCGGACTTTCAACACGTATTTGAGAAGGCGGCGCAGGCCACTTCGCAGACAGCCAGGCCGATCAGCAGACGCAACATAAGCGTATTATGCCTCTGTTTTTCCGACCATTCTTCCGCTGGTTTGAGCGGAAAAGTCATATGGTCGGGTCGGGCACCGTTAATCGCGATGGCCGCGACCATGCCGGATGCCGAACCGAACATGAGCATCAACATCACGGGCCATGCCATGGCACCGCTGAACAGCCCCAAGACCGAATACACGTAAACCAACATGGACATCAGGAAAATGGCCAATGGTCTCACTCCTCGCCTCCCTAACAAAGAGCAGGGCAACAATATATCGCCGACCAACGGCCATGTCAATCGTCGGAGGTCTCAAGTCGGATTGCTAGATGCCATTTATTGTCCGACGCATCCGTGTAGGGCATAATATACGCCAGACAGATTCCTTGCGTCCCGTGTCATGCCGAGCGACGGACGCCTGACGTCCACAGTCGAAGAATCTCCGATATTATAAACAGCCGTTCAAATACGAAGACATCTCCACTCCCTTCGTCCGACTCATTTCGGTCGAAATGACAATACACATTATTTTATGAAACTCTCCTCCCACCTCCGCAACTTCTTGGTCTACATGGAAATCGAAAGGGGCCGCTCGCAGATGACCATCCGCAATTACGAATTCTATTTGAATCGGTTCATTGAGTGGGCCAAGGATCCGGATGCGGACGACGTGAGCGACGATAAGATTCTGCAATACCGCTTGTACCTGAACCGCCTCGAAGACCCCAAACGCGGTCCGCTAAAAAAGAACACGCAAAACTACCATTTGATAGCCCTACGCTCGTTTTTGAAGTATTTGGCGCGCAAAAACGTGAAGACGTTGGCCCCGGAAAAAATCGAACTGGCCAAACAGGCGATGCGCGAACCCAGCTTTTTGGAGGCTCCGGACGTAGAGCGGCTGCTTGAGGCTCCGAACAAAACCGAAGAAGCGCCCATTCTGCAGACGCGCGACCGCGCCATCCTGGAAATGTTCTTCTCGACCGGCATGCGCGTATCCGAATTGGCCAACCTCAAAAAAGACCAGGTCAATTTGGAACGTGAAGAATTTTCCGTGCGCGGAAAAGGCGACAAGGTGCGCGTAGTCTTCATGTCGCACCAAGCGCGGCACTGGCTCAAAACCTACTTGGACATGCGTAAAGACGAATCGCCGTTCATGTTCGTGCGCCACGACCGCGCCGCGTCCCTGACATCGGGCGGCGACAAAAAAGCCGGGCCGCTCACGCCGCGTTCCATCGAACGTTTGGTCAAACGCTACGCTCTCATGGCCGGCATCACCAAAAAAATCTCGCCGCACAGTCTGCGGCACAGCTTCGCCACCGATCTTTTGATGAACGGCGCGGACTTGCGTTCGGTCCAATCCATGCTCGGCCACTCGTCCATCACCACCACGCAAATCTACACGCACATCACCAACCAGCAGTTGCGCGAAGTGCATCAGGCGTTCCATGCGAAGAGAAGGAAAGAGGAGGAATAGGGGTGGAGAGAATTATGGAAAAAGGGAGGGTGGAAAGATGGAAGGGTGGAAGGGTAGAAAGGTGGAAGCGTCCGGTCTTGTCCCCCGCTTTGTGGACGTGTAAGCTGTTGGCGCTAATTGAGTGCCCTTAGCTCAGCTGGATAGAGCAGCGGCCTTCTAAGCCGCAGGTCGGTGGTTCGACTCCACCAGGGCACGCCAGACAAAAATCCCGTGAAAACGGGATTTTTGAATGACCAAATTCGAAAAGCCAAAGACGTGGCCGCTTTGTTAATCATCGGTCGTAAGGGTTGACAAAACCCTTTAAATATCGCATATTCGGGTCATCGAAGCGGTCTTTTGAACCATGAGGTGCGCCATGGATAGCGACTTATGTGAAAAAGTCGATTGGATATCCAAACTCAACCACATCGAACCCAAGGGCATCAAATACGCCATCGTCAGCGAGCCGCACGATCCTGATTTTATGTGGGTCATAGCCGTTAGGCACCGAGGAGAAACCATCGGAACGGGGTGCGCCAAGAAAAAAAGGCTGGCTGAACACCTAGCCGCCAAACAGGCGGTCGAAATGTTCCGGCAAAGACGACGGGCGTTGCGCGAAGCCTTGGGGCGCGCGAGCAACCAACTCGGACAGCGCCAAGAGGAATTGGTCGTCAGGGCCTTTGACGCAGCCGACTCTCGACCCGAGTGGTTTCGTTCAATCCGCCTTAAAGACGGGGACGAGGACAGACGAGGCATCGATGTCGTCATCGAGACACGCGATTTGGGCTGCCTCATGCTGCAAGTGAAAAGCTCTTTCCGCGGTGCAGAAAAATTCGCCTCGAAGGGTCGCCGTTCAACGCTCATCGGCGTCGTGATCGTCAAACACCAAGACGGCCCGCTCGCCATCCGGCTAAACGTCTTGAGGGTTTGCGAAGCTCTAAGACGGCAAATCCTTAACCTGCGCGAACAACGACAGAACGACGGGACGGCGTAGAGTAATGCAAATGCGATTGGAGCGCGCCATGCCACCAAACACCCATCTGCCCTTTGAAGTTTGCGGCCTGTCTTTGTATGACGAAGCCGCGTGGCGCAAACACCGCCAATACGTTTGCCGCCTGTGCGGTCATCGCGCGCATTACCATCCCACAGACCCGTACATCTGGGCCTGCCTCAGTTGCCGCTTGGCCACGGACAAACCCAACGCGTTGTTCCAGGAAGTCGAAGTGGCCAACGATAACGTGATCGATCCTTAATCCGCCTTCGGCGGATTTTTAACATTGACGTCCTCCGTCATCCTGAACTTGATTCAGGATCTGATTAAAACGCCTTAAACGATTTTCGCGCAAATCCGCAATTCATCGAGATGCCGAAACGAGTTCGGCATGACGGAATGAGGCGGAGAGATAAAAAAACGCCGTTGGGCGTTAGCGAGATTTTTGCGCGTACATTTCGGCTACGGCTTGGGCCAGGTCCAAAGGGTCGAAAGCCGCAAGGCCGATGCCGAACTGTTTGAGGCTTTCTACGCATCTGCGCACAGCCGCGGCTTTGGCTTTGGCCGGTTCCGCGTCCAAGAACTTGCGCTTGTCCGCGTACGATTGGATGCTTCGGGCTTTGGCCGCATACGACCGCTCGTAATCCAGTGCCGCGGCGAAAAATTCCTGCACGGCGCGTTTGCCGCTCGCATCCAACTTGGCCGCGGTTTGAATGGTTTTCTGCAAATGCATCACGAGCAGGGCGTGGGCCATGTGTCGGCCTTACGCCCCGTCTGCGGCTGCGACCAACGTGTCGCAGAACTGGTCGGGAGGCAAGTTCGGGAACTTGATGCCGTTCATGCTCAAGAACACCAAGTCGCCTGCCACGTCCTTGAACTCATGGATCGAGGACATGGCCTCGGACAATTCGTCCGAAACGGCCAGGCTGAAAACCATGCCCTTGGTCACCTTATCCTGATAGACCTTGGCTTTGGCGATCATCTCGTTCATGGCCGAAGCGAGCCCCTTGTTGCCGCGGGCGAGCCTGATGTTGTTGCGAAAGAGCGCGACGTTTTCCGGATGGACCATCATTTTTCTCCTGATTGGCGTCGGGCTGTGTTATGCCATGGAAAATGGAAAAAGTCAATGGGGAAGGATGAGTCGACGTTCGACTGTCGGAGGTCGGTTGTCGGAGGTCGGTGACGGAGAGGGCGGTCGACAGTCGGGTGTTTAAAAAATAAAAAACGCCGTGGGGCGTTGAGGGGTCGGGTCGGCTGACCGGGGTATTATCTCAACACGACTGTATCAGCCGACGCGGAGAGGGACCTTCGGGCAAAAGGTCGCCGATATGACATTCGACAACTATTCCCTGAAGGGAGAAAGAACCACACCGACGAACGCGCCTTTATTGAGGGCGTCGTGTATCATCCGGTGTGGACCGCCGTGGCGTTTGACCTTGGCGGAAAAAGGGCGCGAATCCGCAAGCGCTACGTAACGCACACCGCTCATATTGAAGATCCGCGCTAGAAGGGGGCCGTCACTCATTGAACTGCTATCAAACCATCCTTCGTCGAGCTCGGCTCGACTTCGGGTGGCGGGCAGGCGCAGGTTATCGGCAACGGCTCAAAATGAGTTAAGCAGCTATTTTGAAGATTGTCAATTCTCGGCTACGACCATGGACACGCCCCGAGAAGTGTTGTAGTGTGGGCCGCATATGGGCAATTACCCCGTGGCCAAACTCAAGGCCGGCAAGGACGTGCCGTTGCGCGCCGGGCATCCGTGGATTTTTTCGCATGCGCTCGAACGCGACGCGGACACGGCGCCAGGCGAAATCGTGGAAGTTTTGTCGAGCGACGGCAAATCATTGGGTTTGGGCTATCGCAATCCCCTGACCTCGATCCGCGTGCGCATGCTGACCGCGGACTCGAACGAAAAAGTTGACGCCGGCTTTTTCGCGCGCCGTCTCAAACGATTGGACGAGTGGAAGTCCGCGAACCTGCCGGCCAAAACCGACGGTTACCGCGTGGCCCACGCCGAAGTCGACGGTTTGCCCGGATTGATCGTTGACCGTTACGCGGACGTCGTCGTCTTCCAAATCCACACCGCAGGTATGGATTTGTTGCGCGACCAAATCGTAGAAGGCATCAAAGCAGCGCTTAAACCCAAAGCCGTCGTGGAACGCTCGGACGTGGAAGCGCGCAACATCGAAGGCTTACGCGACCGGCCCGCAGGCGTGCTGTTCGGCAAAGTCGAAAAGCCCGTGACGTTCAAGGAGGCGGGCGTAAAATTCTATGCCGACGTTTTGCGCGGACAAAAAACCGGTTTCTTCTTGGACCAGCGCGGCGCGCGGTTGGCCGTGGGCCAATTGGCGGACGGAAAACGCGTGCTCAATTTATTTGGATACACCGGGGCGTTCTCGGTGCACGCGGCACTGGGCGGAGCGTCCTTCGTATCGACCGTCGACATCTCAAACGCCGCGCTCGAGACGGCCATGGAAAATTTCAAACTCAACAAACTGGACCCAGAAGACGAATCGCGTTTCGAGTTTCTGGAAGCGGATGTGTTGGATTATCTGGCGGATATAGGGAATAACCAATCACACAATGACCAATTACCAAAAAAGAGCGCACGAAATTCCAAATTCGAGATTCCAAATTCGAGATTCGATCTCATCGTCTGCGACCCTCCGGCTTTCGCCAAATCGGAAAAACATTTGCCGCAGGCGCTCAAGGCTTACACGGACGTGAACGCCGCATGCCTACGTTTACTTGAGAAGGGCGGCATCTTGGTCACGTCTTCCTGCTCCGGCCGCTTGGACCCCGAAGGCTTCCGCAACATGCTGCGCATCGCCGCCGGCCGCGCGGGCAAGCAAGTGCGCGTGCGCCAATGGATTGGCCACGAAATCGACCACGCCGAGCGTCTCGCCTTTCCAGAAGGCAGGTATCTGAAAACCGCGGTGTTGGAGGTGGAGTAGTTATTAGTAAAATAAACGCTACGTCATCCTGAACTTGATTCAGGATCTCGATAGCTTATTAGTTATTAACCAAGACGCCGAAACGAGTTCGGCATGACGAAGAATCGACGGCTTGTTGGTTGCCTATCAAGACGCCGAACCATCCTGCGCCTGCTGGCTTCGGGTGGCGGACTAAATTCGGCATGACAACGGACGGTTTGGGTTATTACGGTTACACCCCTTGACTCCCCCGCCTTTCCGTGTTAAACACGACTCTCCGGCATACTGTTCTCATTGAATATCCAGGGGCTGCCGCAACCTTTACCGACCGGCCTTACGCCGAACCTAAAAATCCGTCGGAATGAATAGTTTCTTGATGTCATACGAGGTAGTCTTCATTCCGACAACCCCCTTTCGCGCGGACCATAAAACCGTCATTCGCAATATGCGCCGGATGAATCCGCGCGGTTTCTTTGCCGCTTGGCCATGTTTTGGACATGTGATACTGAATGGTTGGCCCAGCGGTGCCATTCTCCCGCGTCGTGATGCTGTTCGCCTAAGATGCTTGAGTTGTTGCGCTCTTGGCCGCGGAAAACATGTGGGTCGTCATATACCCAATTCGTCATCCGTAGCCACACGTAACCGGCAAATAGCCGGATTTTTATTAAGAAAACCGCCCAGAATTGGGCGGCGAAAAAGGAAGTGGGTCCCGACACAAAATTGGGATAATTATGACTTTACGCCGTGAAGACACGTCGGGAGAGGAAAAGAAAATATGTCGCGTTCCGCTATCAGGCGGCGCGTACGTTGATCTTTCCGACTGTTACGAGCGGCAGACAATCTTCGCAAACGTCGGTGTCGAACATGACGCCGAAGTAATTGATGGGTACAGAGACGCAGGCGCACTTGTCGCTCTTGCAGCCCGGCACTCCGCAACCGCGCGGCACATTCGCGTCCGGCGAACGACGTACCGCGAAATCGAAACCGTAGGTGCGTTCGCGTTTGTGGCCTTGTTCGCTGTCGCTCATTTTCTCCTCCTTGGGGGACGTTGAAAGAACGGTGGTGATGCGGCTTACGGTCTTGTCGCGGCTAACGTCACGACAAAACAAAACCGCCTCGGGTGAGGCGGCTTGGACGCAATAACGTCAAAGTGACTCAC
Source organism: Patescibacteria group bacterium (assembly GCA_022703155.1). Taxonomy (GTDB): domain Bacteria; phylum Patescibacteriota; class Patescibacteriia; order 2-12-FULL-60-25; family 2-12-FULL-60-25; genus MWCR01. The sequence continues at coordinate 26,079 of JAKLEH010000016.1, forward strand.
CCGTTTAAGGTAAAGCCGCTAAAGAAGAAAACGTTAGAGCGTTGCCGCATAAACAGAATATATACAAACCACAAAAGGCCGTCAAGACGTTGAAACAACAAACTTCAAAAAACAAACAGCAAACGGCGAAGCCAATTATCAAATTCTTTCATGCCTCAACATCTTGCAGTCCGCATCGAAAAAAATGCGCATGCCAGCCTTGCCGCCTTTAAGCAAATCATCCAGCCACAACGCGTCGCTCTCCCACATGTCGCCCCAAGGCAACGCGTCCAAACCGTACCAGCGAGGAAACATCTCCTCCGTCTCTTGCGGTTCGCCTTCAACGTCTGACGCGACATATATGTGGCAGTATTGGTGCCATTCGGGCCTGCTTTCGAACACGAACTCGATGGCTCCGCGTTCCTCGAGACCGTCCAAACCGCAACCCGTCTCTTCCATGAATTCGCGGCGGCAACCTTGTTCGGGCGTCTCGCCCTCTCCCACTTTGCCGCCCGGACCGTTCCATTTTCCGATGCCAAAACCGCGCTTCTTCATGGCGAGCAACACTTGATCGTTTTTGATTACGTAACACAGGGTGGTGTGGCGCATAACTAAGAAAAACCACAAACAGCAAATTTCAAACAGCAAAATAAATTGATTCAGCGATGGCGCTTGCTGTTTGCTGTTCGTTGTTTGGAAATTTGTTTCAATATCATACCGCGCAAAAATATCATGGGGTCGATTTTGAGGCTGGGGTGGGTTTTTCTGATGAAATCGTCAATCGAATCCATGACGCTTTCCAGGCGCATGCCGACCTCCTCCAACAATACTCCGTTCTTCTTGAACCTTTCCTGCATTTCTCCGGAGATGGATTTGAGGGCGCTCGGCAATTTGACCACGCCGTAATATTGCGTCAGGTGGCCGCGTTTCTTTTCCACGACCAAATTGGCGCGCAAGCGCTTGGCCAACCGCTTGCCTTCGCCAAACGGCACAATGGGGTCGTTGGGCGCATGGATACAGGTCCAGGATTCGGCCTTAGGCCTGATGCGCACCGGGTCCAACTTCATGTCATAGCCCTCGGTCACTTTGTCGAGCAGCGGGATTTTGCGCGCGAAACCGCTGACCAGGACGACTTTGAGGAACTGCGGTCCGGCATGATCCTGAAGGCAATATAAAATCGTGGGCGTGCCCAGCGAATGGCCGATCAACATGGTCTGTTGCGGATCCAAGTCGGCCAGGACGCTTTTAAGCTTCTCGACCCATAGCTTCTTGTTGGGCTTGACCGGATTGGGCATGCGCGGCGTTATCACGTTGTAGCCACGGCCTTCGAGTTCGCGCCTGAGCCACGGGAACCAGTGCTGGTCGGGCGTACTCATCCAACCGTGTACGAGGACGATGTTCATATGCGATTTATAAAATTTGTAAGATTTTTAAGATTCATAAGATTTGCGGAAAATTTCAAATCAAGGATTCATGCCATCGAATGTTAGATTCCCCTAAATCTTATGAATCTTACAAATTTTACGGATCTTACAAATTGATATCCCACTAAGGATACACCCATTATATAGCCAAAACGGTGTCGGCTGGCAAACGCTCGACAAAAACCGCGCCCAGGCCTATCGTATATGCATATGTATGAATTAATCACTTTTTTCATGGGTTCTATGTCTTTCATTATAGGTTTGATTGTGGTCCTGCTGTTGGCTTCTGTCAGGCAGGTCAACCAATACGAACGTGGCGTCAAGTTGCGCTTCGGCAAATTCGTACGCCTCGTGGATCCGGGCTGGCGCATCGTGTTGCCGGTCATCGAATCCATGCAGAAGATCGACATCCGCATCAAGGCCGTCGAAGTGCCTTACCAGGATACGATCACCCAAGACAACATCTCGTGCAAAATCAACGCGGTCATTTACTACCGCATTGTCGACGTGGGCCGCGCATGGCTCGAAGTCGAAAACGTGATTAACGCCGTGTCGCAACTCGCGCAAACCACGATGCGCAACGTCTGCGGCGAACTCACGCTCGATCAATTGCTGAGCAGCCGCGAAGAGACGGCCAAGCGCATCAAGGACGTAATCGCTACGCATACGGCCGCTTGGGGCGTGGAAGTCGGTTCCGTGGAACTTAAGGATATCGCCTTGCCCGAAGACATGGTGCGCACCATCGCCAAGCAAGCCGAGGCCGAACGCGAAAAACGCGCGGTCATCATCAAATCCGAAGGCGAGCTCACGGCTGCGCAAAACCTTGCCGATGCGGCCAGAACCTTGGCCAGTACGGATGGCGCTTTGCACCTGCGCACGCTGCACACCATCAACGACATCAGCTCTGACCAGTCCAACACGGTCGTGTTCATGTTGCCGCTCGAAATGTTGCGCGCGTTCGAAAGGTTCCAACAAAAGTAACACCCAATCCCTCCCTAACGAACGGAGAGTCGTAGAAAACAGCGGAAACCGAATCCGTCCCGACGTTACGTCGGGACGGATTTTTTGGTTAAGAAAAAAACCGCCCATCGAGATGGCCTCGATCGGGACGGTTGAGAGGGTGCGCCAAAGCGCTAGACGGCGAACGGCCGCTGCTTCTTGGTCTTGTCCAAGGCCACGATGACGCTCTGGTCGTCGAAGTCATAGCCCACGAATACGTCGTTGTGGCCGAAGAGCGTGCCGAGCACGATATAGGGCGATTTGTACTCGCCGGTCCAGATGGCCTTGATGCCGTCGGCGGTGACGAACAGCTTGGCCGTACGGCAGGTGCCGCCCAGGAAGTTGGCCGTGAACGCGATCTCCCCGTCCTTGGCCATGATGCGGGAAATGTTGACGATCGGGCTTTCGAAGCGCGCGTCGTAGACCTGCTGCCAGTTCTCGACCATGAACATGTCGTAGCGTTCCGCGATCGTGCCCTTGGCCGCGAAGATGCCAATGCCCAGCACGCTCCCGTCGCGCGCCACGCCAAACAGCGTGTCGGTCTCGCGGTTGTAGCGCACGTGCGCGATCCGGTCAGTGGTCACGACGTTGCCGTCGGGCATGAGCACGTGCTGATGCGCGATGTTGGCGTTGGCGCCCACGAAGTAGATTTCGTCCACCGCGTTGCCCTTGGTGTCGCGTACGTCGTCGAGCTGCTTGAGCGCCGCCGCGATCCGCTTGAGCGTGGCTTCGTTCATGTTGATGGTCTCGAAGAACCGTACGCCCTTGACCTTGTTCCAACTGAGGACAGAAGGCAGGTTGTTGCGCATGATGCCGAAGGTCATCTTGTCCCGGACCTTGATGGCCGCATCCACGTACGTGATTTGGAAGTTGCCGGGGTTGGGATCGTAGGCCAGGGCCACCAGGCGATCCACGGTCAAGCCATATTGCTTGATGGCCGCGCCGAGTCCTTCGGCGTTGGTTTCGATGGTCTTGATGGTGATGGCCTTGTCGCGATTGTTCAACATTGCACAAACTCTCCGAATCCTGACGTTAACTTCAATTGCCCCAAAGACAAGCCGTATTTTCGCCGATTGTAAAGTGCGGTCCGCGACGAAAGATTTTCGTCGGAGGCAAGATAGTAACCGACAAAATAACTCGCGTCAAGATTCGCCGTGTGGAAAGCGCCATCCAAGATTTGCATCCGGGCAAATCCGACATATAATGTGGCCATGAAACTCTCCGTCCGCCTCATTCCCAACGCCAAAAAATCAGAAATCGCGGGTTGGGAAGGCCAAACATTAAAGATTCGCGTCTCGGCCCCGCCCATCGAAGGCAAAGCCAACGATGAGCTGGTGAAATTTTTAGCCGAAATTTTGGATTGCGCGCCCAGCGAAATCCAAATCCTTAAAGGCGCGACTTCCAAAAACAAATTGCTCGACGTACCGAGGCTGCCGGGATCGGATTTTTAAGATTCATAAGATTTGTAAAATTCATAAGATTAGTGGCATTTTAAATTTAAAATATTCAATTTGAATTTTCCCCAAATCTTATGGATCTTATGAATTTTACAAATCTTATGAATTAAAAAGGCCCAATCGGGTCTTTTTTAGTGGCAAGTAACCGCCAGGTTGCCTTCGAGCCGAATGAGTTCGGCCATTTGCGGCGGAAGGAACGTTCCGAGCGGAAAGCATTTGCGCAGACGGCTCAACACTTCGCGTATCCGCCCTTCGGTCAATATGTCCATCTCTTCTTCGGTTTTGACGAACCATGCCGAGAAGTTTCCGGAAGGCAGCATGGACGGGTCCAAAGTCTCGAGACGCAGGATTTTGTCCGGACTCTTTTCCGAAGCGTCCCACAAAATGACCGCCCACGTCTCGAACAGCTTCCAAGTGATGCTTTCCAGCGCCGAGTCGAGCATGCACTCAAGCAGCTCGCGGTCGCAAGAACCGGAACCGGCCTCCGCGCCTTGGAGCAACACCGGGTCGAAGACTTCGCGCACCCTTGGATGTAAAAGCGCGTAAACCTCGTGCAGCAACTCGGCGTATTGGCCTTGGTCCCCGGATTTTTCGCTCACCGCAAAGTTCCGCATCGCGCCCTCCTGTTGTTTGAAATTTCGACCGCAGCAACATATCAAAAACAGACTGTCGCGTCAACCCCTCCACCGCGACGCGGTATTTTCAAAATATATTGAAATGTCATTCCGAAGAAAGTCGCCCGCCTTCGCTAACCCGACTACGCACAAGGCTGCGTCGGTCGAAATGACACGGGATTATGTTTAACGAGTTCAATAATATATCAATTTGGCTGTTTGGAATTTGCTGTTTGTTGTTTTTCCGGCACCGGGTCATATCCTCCGAGACTCCAAGGATTACACCGCAGTATGCGCCAAGCCGCCATGGGAATGCCGCGGATGACGCCGAAGCGCGAGATGGCGCCGTAGCCGTATTCGCTGCAGGTGGGATGGTATTTGCACACGCTGAACGGCACGTATTTTGAAAGCGGGCCGTGGTCCAATGACA